>CAXTMN010000006.1:36883-56113 GCA_964245395.1 uncultured Bryobacteraceae bacterium | reverse complement strand
GCCAATCCCAGATCATCGTGACAGTGGACACTCACAATGGCGCGATCGCCCAGCACTTTGGTGATGCTCCCAATCAGTTCTCCATACTCATCTGGAACGGAGAACCCGACCGTATCGGGAAGATTCACCGTTCGAGCTCCTGCTTCCACCACCGCTTTACACACCTGTTCCAGGTATTGCTCATCAGTCCGGGTAGCATCCTCGGCCGAAAACTCCACGTCGTCCGTATAGCTCCGCGCAAGGCTGACTGCGGCGACTGCTTCGTCTAACACCTGTTGCCTGGTTTTTCTCAATTTATGCTTTAAATGGATGTCACTTGTGGCAATAAACGTATGAATTCGAGGGCGTTTGGCATGTTCAAGCGCTCTGGCCGCACGCTCGACGTCACCCGTGCAGGCCCGCGCCAGCGCTGCTACCTGAACCCACGGAAACTGCCGGCTTACCGCATCGACTGCCTCGAAGTCGCCGTCTGAGGAAATCGGGAAACCGGCTTCGAGAATGTCTACTCCCAAATCAACCAGCTTTGCTGCCATTGCCAGCTTCTCGGGCCGGCTCATACTGCAACCAGGCGATTGCTCGCCATCGCGAAGGGTAGTATCGAAGATATAGATTCGGCTCACGATGCTTACTCCTGTTCTGACAGTCTCCATCCTAAAGCGAGCAGACCGATTATGCAAATTTATACTTTTCGATCCACATATAAGCTACACTAATGTAATAAACGCCTAATTGGCCGGCGTTATGGAACTATATCCCCTCAAAGTCTTCCTTACTGTTGCTACGGAAAGAAGTTTTTCACGGGCTGGCGAGAAGCTGCTTCGTACCCAGCCGGCTGTCTCCATAGCCATTCAGCGCCTGGAAAGTGATCTAAAGGAAAAGCTGATTGACCGTTCAGGCCGCGAGCTTCTGCTGACCGATGCAGGCCGGGTTGTGCTCGAATATGCCCGCCGGTTCCAGAACCTGGAATCGGATTTGGAGAATGCTCTGCGGGAACTGAAGGACAACTATGCAGGGCGTCTTTCAATTGGGGCGAATGAATCCACTACTCTTTATCTGATTCAGCATATCGAGACCTATCGGCGCATGTTCCCGAAGATTAAGATTCAGGTTCGACGGTCGGAATCCAGTAAGATTCCTTCGCAGTTGCTGGATGGCGAATTGGAGCTCGGCGTGATCAGTTACGACCCGGGCGACGAGCATCTGTCGAACGAAGTGATTTACAAAGATCGGCTCACTCTGATTGTTTCTCCCAAGCATCGTTTCGCCCGTCGGGAAGAGGTGTCCATCGCTGAATTGGATATGGAGACATTTATCGCCCACAACGTTCTCTCGCCGTATCGCGAAGCGGTGATTCGTGAGTTTCAGCGTCAGAAGGTTCCCTTGAACATGGACGTCGAGATGCCAACGGTGGAAACCATCCGCAGGTTGGTTCAGCACAATGAGGGTGTGGCTTTTCTTCCTCGCATGTGTGTAGAACAGGAGATTTCGCAGAATCTCCTATGTGAAATCCGGGTGAAAGAGCTGACGCTCGAACGCAAAATTCGTCTGGTGTACCCTGCCAGGCGAGCCCTAAGTCATGCAGCGAAGGCCTTTCTGGACGTGGTCAAGAAGTCCAGCGCAGAACTCGCTGAATCAGCTTGAACGCTGCCCTGCTTTCCGGGCGGTCCTCTCTCGCTGTGGTGGGCGGCGGGCTGATCGGAATGTCGATTGCGTGGCGTTTGGCTCAGCGAGGTTGGCGGATTTCGGTATTTGAAAAGGGTATTTTGGCCGGCGAAGCGAGCTGGGCGGGCGCCGGTATGCTGGCCCCGGGTGGCGAGATCGATGCACCATCAGAGCTTGCCATGCTCGCCGTGGAAAGCCGCGCGCTTTACAGTTCTTTTATCAGCGAGCTCCAAGCTGCCTCGGGTCTAACGATCGATTACCAGGAGTGCGGTGCTCTCGACCTCGCCTATTCCGGCGAAGAGTGGGCTGCTCTTCAGTTCCGCAGCGATGCTCAGTCTTCTCTGGGCATTACGCACAGGCACCTTCAGCCTCTCCAAATCTCGACATTCTGGCCGTACCTTCGCAAGGAGGGTCTTGCCGGCGGACTCTTCTATCCCGGCGATGGCATTGTCAATCCTCGCGAGCTAACCGCTGCTCTGAAGATTGCGTGTGACCGGGAACACGTCATTTTCGAAGAGCGGTGCGCCGTTTCAAAGGTGGATATCTCTCGCACCGGAGCCTTGCTCGAAACTGAGAAAGGCTCCCTGGCATTTGCCGCCGTAATCATAGCGGCTGGCGCGTGGAGCAGTTCGGTGGATGTCAGCAATGTCCCGCGATTGCCCATAGCGGAGCCGATCAAAGGACACCTTATCGGCTACGATCAGCCGGAGCAGACGTGCAACACCATAGTTCGCCACCGTCACATGTATTTTATGCAGCGAGCGAACGGGCTGATGATCGCCGGTGCTTCAGTCGAACATGTCGGCTTCGATCGCGAGATCAAGCCGGATGTAGTGGCTGACCTGATTGCGAAGGCGGGGTTTGTCTTTCCTCACCTGGCTGAGACCACACCCTCACAAATCTGGACTGGCCTTCGTCCTGGGAGCGATCGCCTCCACTTAGGTGCCTGGCATTCGCCGTATTTGTATCTGGCGTATGGCCACTACCGGAACGGCATTCTGCTTGCGCCGGTAACGGCAGAGCGCCTTGCCCATTCGGTTACCGCCAATTTGCAAAAGCCGCAGTTCGCTTCTGGCGAACGTCCCTGATCAGCTCCGGCACCCGGGATCGCCGCTTCAGCAGGGTCTCTAACACGTCTTCCACTACCGTCTCGTCCCCATCCATCCAAGCGCCCGGAATCTCCTTGAGCGCTGTGTCCATCACTTCCACAGGGAAGCTGGCGATCATGTCGAGCCATGGCTGAAAGGACTCGATCGATTGCACCTCATCGTAGACCGATGTCCGGAAATACAGCCCCTGAATGGGTGAGTCTTGAAACTGCCACTGCAGCCCGCTAAACGCGTATCCGTGGTCAATCATCTGCGCGAAAAATCCGAGTTTGGCTGGCGCTTCGCCTCGTATCGGTGTCCACACCTTGGCCTTGGCCCGAAAGAAGACTGCTTGCCTGGAATCAGCATTCGAGACCCATTTGTCGAAAGCTAAAATACCCACGAAGTCGATCCGATTCTCGATTTTGCCCAGAAGCTTATCGGGTAGAAAATCGAAAATCGCAACCCGGTCCGGCTTCACAGACATGCGGGAACCAAAGTGCAAACCTGGAATGACTGGCTCTTTTCTCGGGCCAATAGAGAAATAGATATCCGGATTTTCTTTGAGGAACTCCGGCGTGATTTCCAGCATGGCCGTCTCGGGAACGTGTATTTGCAGATAACGCAGAAAGGCGCAGGCCAGCCATTCATTGATCAGGATTCTCCGCCCTTGCGGGTTGTTGGAAAATTTCACGATGTAGAAAGCGCCATCGTCAGCCTCAACCAGGTGAGCCTGTGCACCGCCCCGCATCTTTCGAATAAACTTACGGGCGCGGATGGGCATGCGGTCAGCAGGGCTTATCGCCAGGCATCAGTCGCGTCCCGCTGCTGATAGCCTAACTCTTAAGCCATACGGAGGATAACAGGAGAGACTATGCCAGAGGAAATATCTGAGAAGAAAGAACCAACCAGTTCAGATGACGTTGCGCTCGAGTTGATGAAGTTTATTGCTGTGACTACAGGCTACGGGAGGGGAACGCCCACGGCAGGCTTCGGCGGGAAGGGCCCGCGTTCCAGTGAAGAGTTTGCGGACTCGCTTTTGGAATTGTTCGAACGGTGCCGTGTGGTCGTTCGGAAAACGAGCTAGCTGCTCGCTTCATTCCTTCCAATTCTGCTTCGGACACAATCGCATTAAAAGCCGCAGCACGCAAGTTGGGGAACAAGGCTAATGTTGGCAATCGGAAACCGCGGCAAAAATGGTGCCCTACGCTTCGTGACCGCGTTAGTCACTGTTCCTCTTCTTGCTCCGCTTACGTACGCTTTTGTGACTCTTCTCTTCGAGCATAGTCTCAACTCAAAGAGCCATTTTCTACCGTCCGAGTTAGACTTCCTACCAGAAATCTTATTTACCGGACTAGCCCTGTTGGGACTTCCGAACTATGTAGCTTTTTTTTTATTGGGTGGTCCCGCGATGATTGTCTTGTGTTTTATGAGGCGGACGAGTTTTCTTTCGTTCGGTCTCGCCGGAATGGTCAGTGCGGCCTTGACTCTCTGGTTCCTTACTTATAAAAATCTTTCAGTTCCTATGGCCTTGTCTGCTTTTATATGGCCGGGATCGCTCGGCTTCTTTGAAGGGCTTGCTACCAGGCTAATTGTATTTGGTCGCGGACCTGCCTCCGCTGAAGCAGGCCCTCCCGTCGGTAGCACGCCCAGCAACGATTACCTCTTTTTTGCTGCTTTCTTCGGAGGACTCTTCTTCGCAGCTTTCTTTGAAGCAGGAGTGGCTTTCTTTGGAGGCGGAGCCGCACCTTTCTTGGCCGACGCCTTCTTTGCTGGTGCAGACTTTTTCGCTACTGCAGCCTGCCGCTTCGTGCTAGCCTTCGATGACACCTTCTTGGAAGCCGACTTCGTACCAGGCGATTTCGCCGGCGCTTTGGCCCCCTTCTTCACTGGCGCCTTAGCCGCACTTTTCTTAGCTGGCTGACTCGGTGCAGACTTGGTGCTCGGCGATTTCTTCGCGGGCGAGGAGCTCTTCTTCGCAACCAACGCTGTTGAACTTTCGGACGCTGCTTTCTTCGCGGTGGTCTTCTGCGGGCTGCTCTTCTTAGCCGGAGATTTAGCGGCCTTCTTCGTGGTCTGTTCTGATTCCTTCAAAACCTGGTCGGCAAGTGCTTCGCCTTCTTGCGCGGCCTCTTTATTTTCGGGCTCATCACTGGACGGCGACTCGGGTTTGCTGCTCGCCACATCCTCGCTCTTGCCATTCCCATTCCGTTCATGCACAGGAGCTTTTTCGCTCTCACGCGCAGCACCGCGTTTACCCGAAGCAGGAGGCGGCTCTTCCGCTAGGTCATCGTCATCGTCGTCGTACTCTTTCTTGTCTGACTCCAACTCGACGTGCTCGTCTTCGTAGTCGAAGTCATCATCGTCATCATCTGGCCTGAGCCAGTAACCTAACTTCACGGGCACTCCTCCATGTAACTCTCGCTTACTACGCATCGAGATGATGCAAGCAGCCAAATCATTTCACAAGCAGCGAGCATTCGCAAGTAATAAATAAAAAAGCCCGGAATTACTTCCGAGCTCCGATGAACCACTCTGATTATCGACTAGTCTGCGCCGCGCATCGCAACCTTGTGGTGCAATGTGTTCGAAGAGATCCGGCGGGACGCTGCGATGTGCGTCGCACTGCGCGATCTGCCTGACTTGAATGCAGCGGCTGTCAACGTTCTACTTCGGCTGCTCGTGACCCGCGCACGGCGCTGAACCTCTTCCCGGTACACCGCTGGAATCAGAATCATGTTTCCTGTTGCGAGAGAATCCCCGGTTTGATTAACAGCCGCAATACGGTCTGGTGCGATGTGATACGTCTTTGCGATAGCTTCCAGCGTGTCGCCGGATTCCACATGATGCAAGCGCCAGGCTAGCCGATTCTGTGCAGGTACAGACTCGAGCGCGGCCCGGGCAGCCTCCGCAGAGCCTTTCGGAAGATGAATGGTAAAGCCATCGGGCGCGACCATTTTGAGCAGCGAGGGATTCAGGTCGCGGATGGCCGAGAGTGGCTGCATCGTAGCGTCAGCAATCAGATTCAAGTTGGTCGAAGCGGTCAGTGGAACAGAATCGTAGTCGACTGGCTCGTCAAAGGTGACATCTTCTAAGTTATAGTCTCTGGGATTTTTGGCCATGATGGTCATGGCCACAATGATCGGAACATAGCTAGCCGTTTCCCGGGGTAGAGCACGACGCTTCAGCAATTCCCAATAGTCCGCATACCCTGTGCGCTCGATCGCACGATCAACCGCACCCGCTCCGCAGTTGTAAGCCGCCATAGCCAGGTACCAATCGCCATACCGGGCATACAGATCCTTCAGGTATTTCGCCGCCGCATGAGTTGCCTTCTCCGGATCGAGCCGTTCATCGACAACGGAACTGCGCGAAAGCGAGTATTCGGATCCGGTTCCAGAGATAAACTGCCACATTCCGACGGCCTGTTTGTTCGAAACTGCTCTGGGCAGAAACCCCGATTCGGCCTGAGCAAGGTAAATCAGTTCTTCCGGAACACCCTCCTCAGTAAACACCCGTCGAATCAAGGCCCGATATCGACCGGAGCGCTGCAGACCGGCGACCAGGATCCGGCGCCCTCGATCGCTGGAGAAATAACGAACAAAGCTGAGGACAGGGTCAGACAGTTCGAGCGGGATACCGGAGTTGGTCCTATTAAGTTCCAGCTTGAGTTTGGGAGCAAGGTTTTCATCCGCTGGAAAGGTCATGTGGCTGATCTCATCGATCGGCGCCTGATCGAAAGTCTGCGCTTCCTCCTCTTGCCCGGCACCAAGCTTCTCGATGTCGAAACGATAAATGACATCGCAAATTTCATCAATGCGGCGTTCTATTCTGCGATGGTCAGGGAGGCTGTCAGGCGCATTCAGGAGAACATCAACAGCAGCGTCAAACTCACGACGTGCTCCCGTGAGATTACCCTGGAAATACATCTGACGACCTGTGTTGAAGTGCACATCCGCACGCTTCAAGCGATCGTCTGCTTCAGGTGAGTGGGCACTTGCCGGATCACTGCCCACTCCCACGCTTGCCGCAGTACTGTTATTTGTTGAGCGTGCCGCCTCGGTGATCGCCGCAGCTCTCAAACAAACTGGAGCCGTGTACACCAGACTAAGCGCGGCAGCCGTTGTCAGGACCGGTCGTAAGAAGCTGGAACGCGAACGAATGATCATGCGATAAGCGACTCTTATTAGTGGCCTTATATGTAACAGAACCATTACTGTAACCTAGTCCGGACTAAGGGTCAAGAACATTCGCGTAAGGAATTCCATTACTGGTAAATAATACCAGATTTCATATAGGCAGACGTTCTTCTTCAAGGTAGGCAAAATCCCGGGCGGATGAAATGCCGCCGTGCGAAGGGCAGCTCTTACCGGGTCGGAACTGGCTGCGGCTGCCGGCTCGCGATAATTTGATCAATCATGCCGTATTCCAAGGCTGCATCCGGCTCCAGGATGTAATCGCGATCCACATCGCGGGCGATTTTCTCTACTTGCTGACCGGTCGCTTCAGCAAGAATCTCATTTAAACTCTGACGCATGCGCAGGATTTCCCGCGCGTAGATGTCGATATCGGCAGCTTGTCCGCCCAGTCCACTCATGGATGGTTGGTGAATCAAAATACGGGAATGAGGCAAACTGAACCGCTTGCCTTTAGTTCCACACGCCAACAGCACCGCGGCCATCGATGCAGCTTGACCGACACAAGTGGTCACGATATCGGGTTCCACCAGCCGCATCGTGTCGAGAATGGCTAGTCCGGCCGTGATCGAACCGCCGGGCGAGTTGAGATAGAGCGATATATCCCGTTCTGGGTCTTCGGCAGCCAAGAACAACATCTGGGCAATGACGAGATTGGCGACGTTATCGTCGATCGGAGTGCCTAAAAAGATGATGTTCTCCTTCAGCAAACGGGAATAAATATCGTAGGCGCGTTCTCCCCGTGACGTTTGCTCAACCACCATCGGCACAAGTACTGAGTTATTCATCCAAGCTCCCCAAACTGCAAGCATTTCCACAACTTGCGAAAGTCCACGGTAAACCCCATCATATAGGATGTTGCGCTGAGGAATGCCCTTCCGCTTCGATTCTTTGAACCAAATTATGACGAAACTGAGACTCAGCTTACGGTCGTCTCTGCTTCTATCCGGCGTCGTCGATATCCCCGTGCGAAATTTCGCGCTGTAACCTACTTATCTTCTGGGAAAGTCTAATGGTTCGTCGCCCCGGGGGTCGAGAAGGTCAGTAGAATGGAGAGCCCACAGCATTCATGAAGGTTTTGATTGCCGATGACAGTGCAACCTCACGCCGATTGTTGGAAAAGACTCTTGTTCGCTGGGGATACGAAGTTGTCTTAGCCGAAAACGGAGATCGGGCGTGGGAGATCATGGCAGCTCCAGATCCTCCAACCATGGCCATCCTCGACTGGATTATGCCTCACAAATCCGGGCCGGAGGTATGCCGGAACATTCGGGCAACTCTGAGAGAGCCCTACCCATATATCATCATTCTCACTTCGAAAAACACGAAAACAGAGACGGTTGAGGGCCTGGAAGCGGGGGCAGACGATTACGTGGTCAAGCCGTTCGACGAACAGGAACTGCAAGTTCGCCTGCGTGCCGGTAAGCGTATTGTCGACCTGCAAATGGACCTTCTCACGGCCCGCGAAGAGCTTCGAGAACGAGCCAACAAGGATTTATTGACCATGCTTCCGAACCGCCGGGCAATCTCCAGTGCCCTGGAATCAGAACTTTCACGCTGCCATCGTGAGAGCCGGACGGTCGGCATCATCCTGCTTGACATTGACCATTTTAAGAAGATCAACGACACCTACGGACACTTCACAGGCGATGCTGTGCTTCGCGAGACGGCATCTCGCCTGCGGAAAAATATGCGTCCATACGATCAGGTGGGACGTTACGGCGGCGAAGAATTTCTAGTGGTGCTTCCAAGCTGCGATTTAGAACAAGCCAAGCATCAGGCCGAACGCATGCGGGCCAGGCTCGATTCAACAACCATGCTCGTTGACGGTACCGAGATGCACGTTTCTGCCAGCTTCGGCGTGACGGTCTCGGACGGCTCCGAGCGCACCTCCGATCTGTTCGTGCGTGTGGCTGACGAGGCGCTCTACAAATCGAAAGCTGGAGGACGGAACTGCGTGACCAGTATGACCGTTGCAGATTCCACTCTCAGCGCAGTTTAGCCCAGACAACCCACTATAACGGCGTTGATATACTACGGTTA
Organism: uncultured Bryobacteraceae bacterium; assembly: GCA_964245395.1. Taxonomy (GTDB): domain Bacteria; phylum Acidobacteriota; class Terriglobia; order Bryobacterales; family Bryobacteraceae; genus Bog-105. Next base: position 47,124 of record CAXTMN010000006.1, on the reverse strand, counting down.
CTGCGCCCGTAGCTCAGCTGGATAGAGCGTCTGGCTACGAACCAGAAGGCCGGGTGTTCGAATCACTCCGGGCGCACCATTCCGGCTTACGTTTTCATCTTGGCCATGAAATAAAAGCCGGCCAGTGAAAAAATAATGTCCGGCGACCAGGCTGCCATCACCGCAGGCAACTGATTCAAGTCGCCAATCTGCTCAAACAGTGTCCCTACAATCCAGTAAGCCACAGCTATTCCGAAGCTGATCCCGACTCCGGTCATTGCTCCCCGATTGCCAGCTACAAATGCGAAGGGGATGCTCAACACAGGCATGATGAAGGCGAAGAGCGGTACCGAAAACTTCTTGTAATATTGGACTCTCAGGGGCGTTGTTTCGAGCCCGCTTGCCTGTGATTCCCGGATGTACTTCCCGAGTTCCTGGAAGTTCATTTCCTTATATTCTTTCTCTTCCTTAACAAACCAGGACGGCGCCTCGGTTAACTCGGGGAAAGTCGCAGAATTACCGAATGATCGATAAGGAGCAAACTTGGTATCGACATCATGACTCATGCCGTTCGTGAATACCCAGGTATTCAAAGCCGGATTCCATCGCGCGCGGTCCGCTGAAATCTGGCGTGTGATCTCAAAACTTTGTGGATTCAATTCGTACACGTTCACCTTGGTCATCACAGCATTGCTGGCATCAATCAGCTGGTAGTTGTAGACCCTCGAACCCTGGCCGAACACCCAGTGGCGGTCTTTCCTCAGGTAGGTGGCCGCCGGTTTCTTTTTGATCTCGGCACGCAACATTTCCTGGCGGCGGTTCGCCTCCGGTATGTAGTAGTGATCGAAGGCGAACAGCAGGCCGCTGATGACGAAACTAATTACCAGAACAGGCGCTGCCAGGCGGTGAAGACTCACACCGCCCGCTTTAAACGCTGTCACTTCGTTGTACTTCGTCAAGATCCCGAAACAGATCAACGATGCTACCAGCGTTCCGATAGGCGCGAGTTGATAAATCAAGCTGGGCGATAAATGCCAGAGGTAATCGACCATGGTCGACATACTGATGTCGTTCTTGATCATGTCGCCGAGTAGCTCGAAAAACGTAAAGACCTCAATCAGGGCAACCAGCGACCCGATCAATACAGCAAAATAAAAAACAAAGTCGTTGAGTACATAGCCGTCGATCAGCAAGGGCCGGAGAGCAAAGGCGCGACCTCGGCCAACGAAGGCCGGAGATCCACTCCCGGATCTTGCTCGTGTCAAACGCGTCAGGATCTTTTTCCAGATCTGCTGAAACCAGGCTGCGAAATCCTGATCGCCAGCTTTCTCCAGCCGCGTCAGCAGGTAAATCCCAGCGATGGTGAAAACTGCGTCAGGCGTCCAAACTGCAACGGGAACGGGCAAACTTCCCTTTCTGGCCAACCCAATCAGCGTGGTGAATCCCAAGTAATACAAAAACGCCACAACAACGGTCAGCACGAAAGCGGTCGACTTGCCACCTTTACGGGAGGATACCCCGAGAGGAATCCCCACCAGCGCCAGGAGAATGCAGGCAAGCGGTAAAGCGAAGCGCTGGTGAAGTTCGATTGCGGCCGCAACATAGTCCTGCTTTGACAGATCATGACGCCGGTAAACGCGCTTGTAAAGCGGCCCCGTATCCATTTCCTGAACGGTCTTATTCAGCTGAAGATCCTCTTTGTTTTGAGCCTGCAGCGTTTCCAACTGGGTGGGAGAAGCGGTGGTGATGACTTTGCCCTCCTTATTCCTCTCTAGCGACCGGAAGTTCCGGGTATCCAGGATGATGCGGTTGTTCGCCGCATCCGCATGCGGCATGGCCTGTTCTGCGATAATGATGCGCGGACCCTCGCCGCGGTTCTTGCCTTGATGCTCTAGTTCATCGGGGGGCGTCGTATCGGCAATGAACACCTGATCCCAAATAATCTGTTTCCCATCTGTCTTTACATCCCCGACATAAAGAACTGTGTCCGGGAAATCCTCATCGAAGATCCGCGTTTCTATGTTCCCGGTCAACTGAGCCGCAGCAAAGTTTCGGGCAACTTTAGATTCCAGGTGCAGTGAGAGCGGCGTGAGCCAGAGTGACGCCAGAGCCGTCAAAACGAATGCCAGGAAACTAAATAGGAGGACCGGTCTCACCACCGCGGCACTGGACACGCCGCTGGCCCGCATAGCAATGATTTCGCTATCGGCTGACATGCGGCTCAACCCGATCAGAATGCCCACCAGCACTCCCAGCGGCAGCGCAAACGGAATCGTCGAGGGCAGCGCATAAAGAAGGAGCTTTGCAACCACCAGAGGTGGTGCGGAGATCTTCACCAGCAAAGCCGACAGGTGTTCCAGCGTCTTTAGATAAAGGACGAAGATGAACAGCAGCGTTCCAAGAAAGGCGCTGGTCAGTACTTCCCGAAAGATGGCCCGGCTGAGAATGCGCATGAAGCTATTGCGCAGCGAACGCTGGCGGCGGAACGATGGGAAGCTTGTCCGCTTCCTCTTCCGCACGCCCCAGGTCGAGGTTGTCTAGCAGCAGAGAAGGGCAAATCACCGCAGACGTGGTGGCATCGGCTCCTGAGTTCGCCAAATTGAAACTAGAGCCATTGTTCACGTAGTTCAGAACGTATGGATGGTCTGATGCTGAGTCGATGTCCCGCAGGTCCTTGGCGCTGAATTCCCGAAAACGCAGCCCACGGACCAGTTCCTCATGGCCGTCCAGATAAAGTCGCAAGGCCAGGATGGGCGCGTTGAGAGTCCGGGCATACCCGCTCTTTTGAGCCTGCAGCGCCAGCGATCGAAGCTCCTCAAACGTTGCCGTCGAGGGAAAATCCAGTCGCCGGATGATCATTCCGTATTTCAAACCCGCCGTTCGTACCTTCTCGAGCAACTTGCCCCTCATTTCAGACTCTGGCGTCGGATGATCGACTTGCACGAACAGATTCCCAATGGTGGCTTCTTCCCCTCCGTAAGGCCCCGGCAAACGTCCATGTCCATTTGACTGCCGGAAGGTGCGAACCGGTTGACGGCTCAGCAAAAAGCCGCGCAACACTCCCTTTTCGACCACGCTGACACGAGCTGCCGGGATGCCCTCATCATCAACCATGTAGGTTCCCGACAGTTCCGTCCCGGCGAACTGGCTTTCCCCGGGATCATCCACTAAGGTCATCCACTCTGGCGTAACTTTCTGTCCGACTCGGGTAGCCCACACACTCTCTACCATTTGCGCTCCCGATTCATTCGAGCCAGACGGCGCCACCGGTTTCCGTGCCAGCCGAATCGCGTCCGTCAGTGTTTGCGCCATCATTTCCGAGGCCGCTTCGCCCTCAAAAAGGACGGGGCCGCTGTAATCATCGCCTTTCGGAGCTTTGGTCAGCGCCTCTGTTTCTGCCGCGACCTGCTCTACTCTTATTGCAATCTGGTCTGGGCCTGGAAGCTGTGCCGGCCGCAGCACGGTAATGAAGTCGTGGTTCCACACGCGGCTCCCATCAGGTGCAAAACCGCCAGCAAGAATGGTCACGTCGCTCAAATCCTGAGGCACCCTCACCACCGTGCCTTCGCTATTGACGAGCCTGTAGGTCGAAGAGATGGCTCGCAGCCGCACTGTTGATGATGTAATGCCTGGTCTCTTCACGAACTCGGCCGAGAATCGCCGAAGCTGTTGCTCCCAGCGCCTGGAATCGAGCTTGTCAATTGCTGCCGGCTGCAGCAGATGAACGGGTTGCGCAGGCGAGAGGTCGGGAGTCTTATCCGGATCGGCGATATCCCGCAGTGCGTTGCGCTTGCGCGTGAACTGGTCTGAAGCGGCTTTGTAAAGGCCATCGGTTGATAGCCACAACTCCGCGCGAATCACGCCATAATCGTCATCAATCGGCAGCATACCCAGCCGGGCCCGCCCTGAGTAAACGGAATCTGTGTTGTCGAACTGGTAATCGCCCACGCGCACTTGAACCTGTGGATGACGGGCACGCACGTGCGAAGACGAAACCAGCCCGCCAAAGCTCGCCGTGATCACATCGTCCTGGGCATCGCTCGTTGTGTATTGAATGAAGTAAGGCTTCTCTAGTTCGTTCAGCTTAAGGGTCTTGGATCGCTCCAGTTCGTCGATCATGGCCCGGAGTTGCGTGTCTTTTCGAGCATCGGCTGGAGACTCCGCCGCGGACGGCGTCAGAAATCCACCGACGGCAAGAAGCGTCAACGTAAGCGCACCAAAGTTTAGCCTCAGCAACTTATTCGCCCTCCGGCCGGGGCAGAAGCGGCGGCCTCTGCTGCCCATTTTGCTTCTTCTGGGTCTCAATCTCCGAGACAAGAATTGCCGGCGAGACTGCCGAAACAGGGATGCTTCCCGATTCAGCGCCGCAGTACCCATTAAAAACAGCAGCGTGATTCGAGGTTGCCACTATCTTCTGAAAGCTGGAGAGAGGCGTTCCGACAATATCAACACCACGTATCAATTCATCGGGCCGGCCATCCGGGAACACCCGGTAAACCACCAGAGGAACCACCGTGAATGCTTGCAGCCCTTGTCGCCCAGTAGTCGTATATCCGCTCGAGACCTGTTCAAAATACAATCCGTACGGCTTCTGCTGGCGCTTGATCTCGGCAATCAACTGCGTTCGAAGCTCCGAGTCCGAGACCTGTTTTGACGATTCAATGATCAGGTTCGACTGCCGCGAGACCACCTCAAACCCTGGCTGCCTCCGCCCATGTGCATTCGATTCATGGAACTCGCCGACAGGCGATCGGGACAAGAGAAAAGTCTTGAGAACACCCTTATCCACGATACTAACCGGCCGGGCTTTCACCCCTTCATCGTCGTATTCGTAGTGTCCGATTAAATCCGTTCCCTCATAGTTCTCGCGAGTCGGATCGGATTGAACGCTCAGAAACGTAGGGAGAACAGGTTGTCCCAACATCTTGGTAAACGTCTGTCCCTCGTTCAAATCTTTCTGCCGGTGGCCTTCAATGCGATGACCGAAAATCTCGTGAAAGAAAACGGCGGAGGCGCGCCCCGACAGAATAGCCGGGCAGACAATCGGTTCCGCTGGTGGAGCATTCACCAGGGCATCCAGCTTCTGCGCCACACTCTGAACTCTTGCCAGCACTTGTGCGTCGGAAGGCAGATGCGCAGGTTCCGACGCCTCGATCGTCTCAAAATCGGCGACGTTCATGCCGTCGGAAGCCAAAGCTACGCCGTTCATTTCCAGCCTGAACTGATTCCGGCCCTGCCGAATCACCGTGCCCTCTGTGTTCACGAATGATCGGATTTCACGCTGACTCGTAAACCCCACTTCCGAGCCTAAAATTTTCGTATGCTTCTTGAACTCTCCGGACCAAGTGCGCACCTTCTTCGCCCAGCTGCTTACGTCATAAGAATAGGTTTCAGGCAGTTGCGAGAAGCTCTGTCGCGGCTCGGATGAGAAATCCGCATCGCGCTCCTTCTGTTCCGCCAAAAGCTGCTGATCGGTCTTCAACTGCAGCAAACGCCGTGAGGCCGTACGGTACACGCGGTCCGTTTCAGACCACAGCGCCCGCCGGATCTGGTCCGGATTATCGTCCAAGCTCAGTGGATGGAAGCTGGTGAAGCGGATGCGGTTTCCCTTAAACGGGTGATAGTTGTCGAAAGCGGGAGAGCCAACCCGGATCGTCGTATCTACACCTCTGCCATGGCCGTGTACGTCTTGCACCAGTGCACCCACCGATGCCGAAACAGTATCGGTCTGCTCGTCCGTCACCTCATACGCCATGTAATAAGGAACCGGATCGCCCTTAGCCTTCAGGCCAGCAAACTCCCGGTTGAGTTCGCCCGAAAGAATCTCGAGTAACGAACTTGGAGCAGCAGTCTCCGCCATGAGAAAGGAGGAAAGCGCTCCGCTCAAAGTTACTAAGCAGGCACACGGAACCAACCAGGATGACGAGCGCGTAGGCATCGCCCAGCGGCGTCGCCATGCACTCCGGACGGGTCTTCGGAGCAAATTCAAGAATAACAATTGAAGAGTTTGTTGAAAATTTAGATGAGAGAACAATCGACCCACAGGAAACCTGCTGCTACTCAAGTTGAACGAGAGCCCCTCGTTTCAAGGCTTGCCTCTTCACTTTAATGATTACTGCCTGCCGGTGAGGCTTTGGTTGTTTGCGCTCCGTACCCAAGCGCGCGTGTCCAAGTCATTCCCTCGCGCATGCTGAATGTGTAACTGACTGACACGCTCGGCTGGATGGCACGGTAATGAAAGTAGTTGATTTTGTTTTCGTAGAGAACGAAATCAACCTTAGGAGTAAGCGAGATCTTGCCCCAGATCGGGAAGCTCAAAGCCGGTGTTAGTTTGTCCAAGTAGCGGGTCTGAACAGCGGTATCAGACGATTGGTTAAAGTAAATGTCACCTTTGTTAGTCAGTGTGAAGTACCAGCTCTGATCCGTGCGGCTGGCATCACGACGGCTCAAGATGGGGAACTTCCAGTAAAAATTGAGATAGGCCCCGGGTACCCTAAAGCTCGCGGTGGTAAACGTCTTAGTAAAGGTCGATGTACTGAGAACAGCTTCGTTCGATATGGGTGTCACGTTTAGGCGACTGTTGGGGGCAGGGTCAGGGCCGCAGAGTAAGGCGGCACTCACTCCGGGCTGACAGTATAGGGCCGCTCCTGCTGACGGCGTGAGCGCATAGTTGCTTAACAATCCCCGCGAATCAATCTCTTCGAGGCCCGTTTCGAAATACGTATCGCCGGCTTCGGTGCGAAGCCCGATCCGACCGTAGATGGTGCTGATCTTGGGCGTAGGAAGGGACACGGTCGGGCCGAGGGGAGCCAACGTAGAGTACAGATTTTCAGGATCAACTAACTGCTTTTCGTACCGGATCGAGTACTGAAGCGATAGCCAGGACGGTCGTGCCCAGACCGCACGATGCGGATCTACGAGTCCCAAGTGCAGATGCCTGACAGGCAACCGTACGGTACCGCCGGCTTCTATACCGAGAACATTGTTCACCAATGCGGGCGTGCTGGTCGTAGTCGTATTTCGCAAAAATGCCGAGTCGGTCAGGAGGTAGTTCGTGCCCTTTTCGTAGTCAAATACCAATCTGGATTTGTGATCGGCACCGATACTGGTGGTGCCCTGATTTGAAAGCAGAGGGTTAGAAATGCCCGCCAGGGCAGTTGTGGTCTTCGCCGCGTGGCTGATAGTCACTCCGGTATCGCTGAAATCCAGATTTTCCAGATTGAGAGACCAAAACGGGCGTTGCTGTACCTGCTGTTCGGAGTCAGCGAATGGTCTGCGCGGCTCGATTAGGTTGCGGCGGGATCTGAGCCAGTGTTGTGTCGTGCTGAAGCCGGTTGTTGCATCCAACGGCTTAGCCTCGGTGATGTCAAAGTAGGATTCACCAACAGTAACTTCGAGGCAGTCCGGGATCTGCGGACTATTTACGGACTTCAAAACCTCGCAAACCAGCCCCGAAATAGACTGTAGTCCTGCATGAGCGAAATCTCGGACACGCATGGCTGGTGGTACGTCTGGCGTTGCTAGATCCGAGTAGCCTGTGTCCCCCCTGCTATGAAGTCCGTTGTGGCTATCGAGTACAGTTTTGAATCATCCATCAAGGCGCCGTTAATGAAGTAATTGTCCGAGTTCTTAGGATCCTTGTAGATGCCAAGCGTGATAAGGGACCGGCCAGTTTCGATTTCTGTAGTTAACGCGTTCTGATCCTGCTCCGCGAAAGCTGCGGATTGTTTGAGCATCTTACGGATCGTTGCGCCAGTAAGGTGGATCCTAAGCGCAAAGTCGTCCTTCCATAAGATGCGGCTGATCTGGTCCTGCACGTTCCGTCCGTCGATCCTCACATAACTTGAGTTATCCGGATCGAATAAATCGCGCTTCTGCATGATGGCTGCATCCGTCTGCAGGCTGTTGCGCATAACCAGCAGCACGGTTTTCTGGAAGGCGTCACCGGCGGAAGGATCCGACACTGGTTCTAACTGCTGGTCTCCATTCGCTCCCTTCTTGAGAAGCCATCGCAGGCTAAACCGCTGCAGGTTCCAGCACGGTGGTTTGCCCGGTTCGTCAACAGCCGGGCAGGGCTCGTTCTGAGTGGATGCGGGAGACTTCGAATCGGGGGAAGGTACAAACTGTAGGGGCTGATTGGACAAACTCCACTCGACGGCCGGCTTGTCTTTCTCCGCCGCGCATTGCAGCTCTTCAACAGATCTGAGCGCGCACGTGGGAGGAGTCTCCTTGGACAATTTTGCGAAGTACACGGATGCTTTAAACGTTTTGTCTTTTCCTGTCGAAAACGGCGGGGTCAGGATAAAACGTGGCGCGTCTCCCCGGAACGCGCCATTTTGCGCTCCCGTATCGTGCTCTAAAGAAGCCTGCGTGATCACCACATCAAAGAATTTGGGAAATGCGCTTGCGCTTATCAACTGGGACGCTCGCGAGGGGGACATTTGCGCCATCAGCACCTTCGGAGCCGTCCGGCACGATTCCATCGAGTTGCACAACTCCAGGGTTTGCAGAAGAGCATAGTCGGGCGCCGTAACTCGAGTAGCAGTGTCCCACTGGCCGTGTTTGTTGAGCCAATTGGTGTTGAGCATTCCAACATTGCTCAGCAGATCCGGGTCAACTACTCCGAAGACAGCGACAGTTGATCCTTCCCGTTTTACAAGAGCAAACGGACAAGGATGACCTTCCGAGTACTGTTCGCAGTATTTGAAATCAGCAGAACGGGAGGGCGCGTCGCCGTTGTTTGCCCAGAAGAAAGGGATTTGCACGGCAAAAGGTTGACAAATCGGTTCTTCCTTTTCGGCTTTGGAATTCTTGAACTGATGTATGCCTTGGGCTGGATACGTGCAGAACATGTGGTTCAAACCAGGGGTGAGATGGTCTTTCGGATGTTTGAAGAGGAACGTTACGTCTGTAGTCGCCTTATCCTCGTCCGCGTCCGCTTTGTACAATCCTTTTGACTTGGGAAAGAGGGACTTGCAGGTAGCCAGATTTCCGGGGTCCATATTTTCACCGCAGGCAACGTCTGATGCAATCATTTCGAAACACTTAGGGTTGACCAGGTTAGAAGGATCAGAGTTCGTTGGTGGCCCGTGCTCTTCGCAAATCTGTGTACGGGTTTCATCAAAGACCGAAAGGTACTGAACCTTTGACGATTTGAAAGTGGACAGCTCGTCGGTCCGATATAGCGTGTCGGGATGCTGGTCCCGAATAAACGCGCGGCGCGCGCCGTGAAGGACGAACTGCCTCTTCCAGGGCAGTACGCTCTCCGGTAGATCGAGAGAAGCCTGTCCAAAATCGGTGTGATAACAACCCTTGCCTATATGCGTATTGTCGTGACAATCGCGCCAGAACTGCTCTGGAATGCGCGGGTGGGCGTTCATTGTCCCTGGAGCGACGGAAGTTGTCACGACGAGGTTGGATCCGAGCATGCGCACCGGGTTCGCCTGGGACTCCAGAAAATGGGCTATCTGGTTGAGGTACTCGGCGCCGAAGTAGAAGTCGTGCTTGCCTGGAACAAGCGCATCGTACTTCGCCTCAATGAAAAACTGTGCCACGTTGTCGGAGAACGGGGCACTCGATACGTCTTCCTCGCTGCACCACAGACGCCATGTTCCGTTCTTGCCCGTTTTGCTCGTTACGTAGTTTAGGAACTCCTTCGGCACGTGGATGTAATCAGAGTAGGTCGTATGATCGCGGCAACGGTTCAGACCTTTGGCGTTGAACGTTCGAGCATAGAGATCCGGCGCCAAGTTGTCACCCATCCCCAAACGGAGTCTTGGAACGCCCTTGGTGGGACTAGGTTGGTTGAACTCGGTCAGGTATTCCGTCGCGCTCCTGCTGGGGTTTGTCCCCGGTGCTCCTACCAATGATTGTTCATCCGGAATGCGTGCATAACCAAACGTTCGACCGGTGTACAGGATTTCGTATTTGTATGTCGGAGGCATTTGCGCAACGCTGGCGCAAACGGTTGTCAAAAGAAGGGGCAAGAGTAGGTGGGAGGTGCGCATAGGCTCGTAAGTATAAACGCCAATCTAACAAGAAAAAGGACTTTTGATTGGCAGGCCGCTGCAGGGCCGCAGGTGTGAAATTTCTTTGCGCTATCAGGACCGGGAGTTTACAGTATTTAGTTGTTGGTTGGCCCAACAATGAGGCTTGTTTTCCCTGACTCAAATTGTGCAATTTCAGCACAAAAAGGACAAGATGCCTTCGCGGCACGCCACGCCTCAACTTCTCTCTTTTGCCAGACAAGCGTAACTGACGAG
>CAXTMN010000006.1:21660-36873 GCA_964245395.1 uncultured Bryobacteraceae bacterium | reverse complement strand
CTTCGCCAACTCTACTGAAAGCATCGCGTTAGCAGGCGAACGTGCGAGTCCAACTTCGGCCGTTTTCTGTGCATCAGAGAAAGATTGCCGGGCCACCGCAACCCTCTTCTGTTTAAAAAACAACCTGCCCATTGCATTCGAAACCTTGGCCCATGCAAGCCAAGTCCATCTATTCGGATCGGCGAGAACTGCGTGCCGCCATAGAGCTCTTGCGTGTGAATAATTTTGGAGCGCTTCGTTTGGCAGCGCCTGATCTCTATCGAGATCCCCAAGTGTCAGATAAGTCCAACCAAGGTCAAAGTTCAACTCAGAATCTAAGGGGTCCGCACCTTCAATCGCGCCGAAAGCTTTGAGAGACTTGCGGAGGGCTAAACGGCTTTCTTCGTATTTGCCTTGTCGTCGAAGTGCGTCTCCCATCCACCGGTAATTAGAGCCGATCTCACCTTCCACTTCGCGATTAGCAGGAGATCTAGATAACGCCTGATCGAAACTCGCTTTCGCCTTTTCGGTAAAGCCAAGCGCGTCAAGGAAGCCACCCTGGGATATTAGGGAGATTGCAATTCGCTCGTAAGAAGCCCCGATTTCGAAGTAAGGTCGCCACTGGCCGGGTACATGCAGACTAATCTTTTGCATGCGACTGATATAGCCCATATATTGCTCGACTTCACCAGTAAGGTCTCCCTTCCAATGCTGATTTTCGCCTAACCAAAAGTAAGGTCCGGTAATCGCTATTTCTTGGTCGGTGCTGACGGCCCCGCCTTTCTCAATGACACTGCCGAGTTCTATGGCATGTGCAATAAGCTGGGTACCTCGTCCTAGGTCGCTCGATATGTGGCCCATTTCACCATATGTTTCCACCAGCAATATCCCGGCCGCCCGGTCTCTTTTAAGCCCGTTACACAGTGGCTCAAGCAGCTCGATTGCCTGTTGATAGCTATCTTGCGCCATGGAAGAGTTTCCGATATGAGCGGTCAGAAACTCGCCTTGTAACTCACCAAGATGAAGATATGCTGCGCCGAGTTCGCGTTCAAGCCGGGGATTTCGGATGCCCTCTTTTCGCACTTCGTCAAGTTGATGGAGCGCTGTCTGGAGCAGCGCTACCTGAGTGGCAATGCCGCCTGGGACAGTGCGAATCATTTCAGGGAAATCGAAAATTAATAAGTGCGCCACACGTGTCAGCTGATCGACCCGGCGCTGCTCTAATTCGCTTTCGAGAAAAGCGGAGTGCGCTTTCCAGATTGCTAGAGCGGAACCTACAATAAGTGAAAGGATAGCGACGAGACCGCTGAGTACCATCAAGCGGTTTCTCCAGATGAATTTTAAGGTCTTATACCAGAGATTAGCCGGGCGGACAGAGACGGGATACCCGGAAACGGCTCGGTCAAGATCAGCAGAGAATTCCTCAACGGTCTTATAACGTTGAGCCCGGTCTTTGGCCAACGCTCGAAGGATCACGTGGCCCAAATCGCCTGCCAGGTGTCGCCGGAAATCACGCCTAATGCCGGCAATCCTTTCTGGCCGAACCGGTTCATCATTGAGGATTGCACTAGATATTTCGCTCACCTCGGCACCCGGAAACGAATATGGAAGGGTCCCAGTCAGAATGCGAAAAGCAACCATTCCCAGGCTATACACGTCCGAACCCATTGTTACCGGCTCTCGTCGAATCTGTTCCGGCGAGGCGTAAGAAGGCGTAAACAGGTCATCGGCTTCGACCGTGTAAGTGCGAGAGTCTTTTCTGAACCTCGATATACCAAAATCGACAAGCTTCACTTGAAAGGATTCGCTTACCAGAATGTTGTCAGGCTTGATATCTCGATGCAGGATCAAGTGACGATGAGCGTGTGCAACTGCATCGCACGCGTAACGGAAGAGCCGTAGACGGTCCAGCATGTTCAAATCATGGGATAGGCAAAAGCGATCAAGAGGCGCTCCGTCGATGAACTCTGTCGCAAGCCAAGGTAAGTCTTCGTCGGTTGTGCCCCAATCAATTAGGGTTCCGATGTTCGGGTGCTGTAACTGGGCTAGGGCTGCACGTTCAGCAAGGAAAGCTTCCTCAGAGGCTGTCCCAAGCGGAAATCTGAGTACTTTAATTGCCACCTGCCTTCTAAACTCATCATCCGTACGATGAGCTAGGAAAACTCTCCCAGAACCGCCTCGGCCGACCTCGCGCGTCAGCAGATAGGGCCCAATCCTGGTATGTTCTGGCTCGATTGCAGCAAGCGCTGAATTGCTCGCCACTAGGGTATTTAGAACATGTTCGTCATGTTCTGTTAGTAGCGAACGTAGTTCAGCGGCGAGTTCTTCGGAGTCTTGACTTGCTTTTCGCAGGATGCGATCTCGTTCTTCAGGTGATGCTTCGATCGCCTCACCGAACAAGTCCTTGAGCGCCTGCCAAGTCGCCTTGTCCATACCTAATCTCGCCCGGTTCTCAGTTCTCTCTGCAGCCAGGCCCGGGCCATATCCCAGTCACGCTGTACTGTCTTGGTTGAAATCGCGAGGGCTGAGGCGATCTCAGTAACGGTGAGCCCGCCGAAGAACTTTAGCTCCACGACTTTCGCTTGACGCTCGTCCAAAGCTGCTAATCGGGATATAGCTTCATGAACGAAGAGTACGTCAATGACAGGAGGAGCTATAAGATCGGCGCTCTCCGCCAGAACACGGCAAAAATTAGGTCCGCGTTTCAAACGCTGGCGGGAGCGCGCATGGTCGACAAGGATCTGCCGCATGATCGTAGAGGCAGTACAAAGTAGATGTGTTCTGTCCGAGGCCGAAAATGCCGAGTGAGAGAACTTGAGATAAGCTTCATGAACCAGAGCTGTAGGCTGTAGCGTTTGGTCCGACTGCCGGTTTCGTAAGTGCCGACCCGCTATGGCGTGTAACTCTCGATAAAGAGCAGGAAAGTCAAGCTTCCCCGAGTCGGGCACATTCATACCGGCTTCTGCGGTTTCCACGAGTTGGATTCCAATTGGTTCAGAAAGCATATAACATCTCTACTGTTTAACGACAAATCCCGTGACTTCCGGACTAACTACCCCAGAAATTCCTGTTTACTGCCCAATCTGACGTTGTGGGATGTGGGTATTCGATACTGGCCCGACCTGGAGGCGGACTCGCGAATCAAATCAATGACCTGGCGTAGCCCCTCTATTAAGTCATCTGCACGCATTTGACTCACAGTCAAACTGCCGCCTGAAACTATTACCGGATCAAGGCATCGAAGGGACGTGCGCCGGCTACCCGCAGCTTCATCAGGAGATCTTTAATTGCAGATCGGCATCGACAGCTTCGCGGCGGCAATCCCTGACCCGACCACGAAGCTCGCCATCAGCCCAGCCGAACGTATCGACAACCTGATCAGCGAAATTGAGCTCGCTGATCAGGTCGGGCTTGATATCTTCGGCATTGGCGAGCATCATCGACCCGAATTCTTAGATTCAGCTCCAGCCATCATCCTTGCCGCAGCCGCATCCCGCACCAAAAGGATCCGGCTCGGCAGCGCCGTCACGGTTCTTAGCGCGGCCGACCCGGTACGTGTCTTCCAGGAATTTGCGACGCTCGATCTGATATCCAAGGGCCGGGCTGAGATCGTTGCGGGACGGGGCTCCTTCATCGAGTCGTATCCGCTGTTTGGACTCAAGCTCGAAGACTACGATTCACTCTTTGCAGAAAAGCTCGATCTGCTGCTCGCCATACGCGACAACACGCATGTTCACTGGTCCGGCAAACATCGCGCTCCTCTTACCGGTCAGGGTGTTTACCCGCGTCCACTGCAGAATCCATTACCTATTTGGATTGGCGTTGGCGGTACACCATCATCGTTTGCCCGCGCCGGCGCACTGGGCCTTCCACTCATGGTCGCCATTATCGGCGGTGAGCCGCATCGCTTCCGCCCGCTCATCGATCTCTACCGTGAAGCTGGCCGCCGCGCCGGTCACTCTCCCGATCAACTGACCGTGGGCCTGCATGCTATCGGGTTTCTGGCGGATACAACGATCCAGGCCGCTGACGATTTCTACCCAGGCTACGCCCATACCTTCACCGAGATTGGTAAGGAACGTGGTTGGTCGCCCACAACACGCGCCCAGTTCGATGCAACGCGGGGGCCTACCGGCGCGCTATTGATCGGGGATGCCGAGACAGTCGCAAAGAAGATTCTCTATGTGAACGAGGCTTTGGGCGGCATCTCCCGAGTGACGTTCCAGATGGGAGTGTCCACGCTTCCGCGTCTCAAGATGATGCATGCCATAGAAATTCTCGGCGACAAACTCGCGCCACTTGTGCGCAGTGAACTAGCCGTTTCCGCTTCGCGGCGCTGACGGACGTCTTACCCGAACCCTAAATCCTCTCTACTTTTGAACTGCTTCCTTTTGTTTCAGCATCTTTTGAAGCAGATAAGCCATGCGGCAAAGTAAACCATCAGACCCCAAAACCTACACCAAGCCTGAGCTTCGCGAACGCATCAAGAAGGAGGTTGTTGATAGCGACAAAGGCGGCAAGCCTGGACAGTGGAGCGCCCGTAAAGCTCAGCTCGTCGCTCAGGAGTACGAGAGGGAAGGCGGCGGCTATAGGAAGCCTCCCAACGAGACGCAGAAAAGCCTGACGAAGTGGGGCAGCGAGGAATGGACTACGTCGGACGGCGAAAAGGCCCAGCGTCCCGCAGGCACCACGCGGTATCTGCCAAAAAAAGCTTGGGAAGAACTCTCTCCCCAGGAAAGGCGCTCGACGAACAGGAAGAAGCTGGAAGGATCGCAGCACGGCAGGCAGTTCGTCAGCAACACTGAGGCTGCAGCGACCGCCCGCAAGAAAGCAACGAAACCCGTAGGTAAGACTGGCACGGCAACCAAGAAGACTGTAGCGAAGAAGTCTGCAGCGAAGCGTTCCTCACGATGATCCGCCGCCTCGGTTTTGCCGTTTCAACTCTTGGTGCTGCTGGGCTCAAGAGCAACGACACCCGGCGCTGGCAATCGAACCCTCATTTAAAAACCTCTCTCGAATACCTGGGATTCATCTTCGACTATCTGGAGAAGACGGGCATCTCGATGTACCGCATGAGCTCTGACCTGGCGCCTTATGCCACGCATCCCGATCTGCCGCAGTTTCATAATCAGGTCCGCGAAAGCCGGAAGGAGTTGAAGCATCTCGGTTCGCGCGCCCGTAAACTCGGCCTGCGCCTGTCCTTTCACCCCTCGCCGTTCATCGTGCTCAACAGCCCTGATGCCGGCCTCCGCGCCCGCAGCGTTTGGGATTTGCAAGTACAAAGCGAGATCCTCGACCGGATGGAGCTTGGTCCCGAAGCGGTTCTTATAATCCACGTGGGAGGTGCTTACGGCGATATTGCAAGCGGTATGGATCGCTGGTGCCAGACTTGGGACAATCTGCCCGAAGCGATCCGTCGCCGCCTTGTTCTGGAGCATGACGATCTTCGCTACAGCGCCGCCGACGTCTTAGCCATTCACGCCCGCACCGGCGTCCGCCTGGTCTTTGATGTTCAGCATTTCTTATGCCTCAACCGCGAAGGCCTGGAGTTAAAGCCCACTCTGAAGAAGTTTTTACAAACTTGGCCGCCGGGCGTTCAACCCAAAATTCATTTCTCTTCGCCCCGCACCGAAATGCGCGAAGTGAAACGCAAGAGTCGCGAAACGGGACGTAAGAAGACCGTTCTACTGCCGCCCGTTTGGACCGGCCACGCCGATTTTGTCCATCCTTTCGACTTCATCAACTTCTGCCGTCTTATTGGCGATCTCGACGCAGACATCATGCTCGAGGCCAAAGCGAAAGACCTCGCACTTCTCCGTCTCCAGCGAGACTTGATCGGCTATGCTCCCGATGTCGGCAAGCAGTTCGGCCTCGGCTCAAAACAGTTGCCTGAATCAGTCGACGAAGTAGCCGTCGATCCAGCGTTGTTGCAGGATGCCTGATCTGGCTCCGCCTGCCGGGTTTTTGATGTCCTTTCTACTGTACTGGCGGGTTTCGGATCGTATTGCTGTCCACGGTCCGGTAAGTCGGCTGATCCTGAGCGGTCTCGAACACTAATACGTTCCCGCCGGTGCCAACTTGATTGACTGCTAATTCTCCGAAAACATAGAGCTCATTTGCTAAGCAAAAGAGCGGTCTCTCTCTTATGTATTGGAATGACTGCTCGACCCTTAAAGTCTTATCCAGAATCACAACCTGGTTGAAGCCGTGTGCAAATGACGCGCCGGGAATTAGTCCCTGCACATCCAGCACCGGATATGAGGCTCCTTTGATGCGTAGATTACAGGTTTGACTAATATGAACCAGAACGCGGCCTTGTCTGAGAACGTGCGCCTTCAGCAGAATTTGAACTAGATGCTGCCGTTCAGCGCTCGTCATTAGCCCGGGATCAGCGAAACAAAGGGTGGAAAAGAGAAAACCGAGCGCTAACGCGAACCAGTGAATCCCTGATAAGAATGACGTCACGATGAAAACTCACTTCCGAGATTTGGAGTTGGAACTAGCAGGCGACATGGCGGGAGAACCGCCCTGTAATTTCTGGAGATTGGCCCTAAATTTCTCTAAGTAATTGTCATCTCCACGCCTTGCAGAACTACTGAAGCTTAACCCCGTTGTATCTGAACACCGCGTCTTCCCAACGACTCCAACCCAGAATCCTCCACTCCATATGTGCCTCATGGAAATGTAGGTTCTGCCTGGGCCTTAGTCTTTGTATGTCTCTCTGGGTCAGCTTACTATCACGCAAAATGACCGGCGTAGTTGTTCGTAGCCTAAGACGCGATTCTCCCGCAAGATTTCACCGCGGCCCAGCTTATAGGTTTGATCCTTCAGTGAATCGTCTACTGCAGATAAGTGAAGGAAGCAGCTTTGTAGCACAACCAATACACACCAGCTCGCAGGTTTGTTTTCGGCTCGTCTCTCCCAAACGTGAGCATCTGCTGTTTCAGGTCAGACGTTGCAATCAATTCGCATCGGTCGGGTTTCGCCCCAGAACGGTCGACGAAATGGCGGTTGATCCACTACTATTAGAACCGTGAATTTACTTCCAGAGTATTGATGGCGATGTATGTTCTCTTATTGCACTGGCGCATTGCGTATTGTGTTAAAGCTTACTGTGCGATACGTTGGCGGTTCTTTGGGACGTTTAAATACCAGCACGTTTCCGCCGGGATCGACACCGTTTACCGCTAGTTCTCCTGAAACGTATAACTCGTTTCCCGAGCAGAAAAGCGGTCGCTGATCTATATACTGAAATGCCTGCTGCAAGCGAAGCGATTCATCGAGAACAACGACCTGATTGTAGCCGTGTGCAAAGGAAGCGCCCGGTATCAGTTCCCGAGCGTCCAGGATTGTATACGAAGCTCCCTGAATGATAAGGTTGCAGGTTTGACTGAGGTGGACCAGAACTCGCCCTTGCCTAAGAACGCGCGCCTTTAATAACAGCTGAATTAGACCCTGCCGCTCGGTGCTGGTCATCAGTCCTGAATCAACACCCGAAAAAGTGGGAACAACCATGAACAGGAGAAGGGCCAAGGAGCGGGGTAGCACTGAAAATAGATTCACGACTAAATTCACTCTTGAGTTTTCGAACTGGTATCGGCACCAGTTGAAGCGGGAGACCAGCGCCGCAATTCCTGGAGATTGGCTCTAAATTTGGGCATATGATCCGGATCTCCCCCACCGTTGTAGTCAAAGGCTGCACTCGCCCAAGCAAACCAACGTGAGATTTGCCACCCATATGTGCTTGGTGTTAGTGTAGTTTGTCCTAGTTTCAGCCTTTGTGTATCTTCGAGGTTAACTTACTGTCGTGCAGGATCACCGGCGTAGTCGTTTGAAGTCTCGGCGCAATCCAGGATGGACTTTCACCGCGCCCCAAACTGTATGTTCGATCCACTAATGAATCATCTACTTGCGCGTAAACTATATGAGCAGCTTTATAACACAACCAATACACACCAGCTCGTAAGTTCGTTTTCGGCTCGTCTCTACCAAACGTGAGCATCTGCTGTTTCAGGTCAGACGTTGCAATCAGGCGAGTCTTAGCAAGCTGATTTCTGTCCTGATTGATGGTTTCAGTCAGCGTTTCCCATCCAGGATCTTGTGCGTTGCCGATTTGCATCGGTCGGGTTTTCCACGCTTTGGTTGTGGGCCCACCCATTACCTCGGTCCAGACCATGGCTTTCACAACTAGCCACTCCAAAGACTGATAGCCTGCTATCCCAGCAAAGCGTTGATTAACTTGATATACATACTTGTGAATGTCAACGTCGTATTCGTTCCAGGAATTATCTCGTGCCATAAAGCCGTGCCTTGCTGCCCGATGCGCGCGTTTACCGTCTTTGTATCTGTGCCAAGACTGGTTACGCTTTCTCAACCCCGCCTACACAACATCCGCAAGCTCTCTGTATACGGCGCCCGCGCCACGCCCCTTTCAGTGATAATCGCCGACACGTAACGATTCGGCGTCACATCGAACGCCGGGTTCGCCACCAGAATGTCATCGGGTGCAATGTGCACGCCCCCGATGTGCGTCACCTCTTTACCGGCACGCTCCTCGATGGGGATTTCATCGCCTGAGGCCAGCTTCAAATCAAGCGTCGAGATTGGCGCAGCAACATAAAAGGGAATGTTGTTCTCCTTCGCCAGGACTGCGACTCCGTAGGTGCCCACCTTGTTCGCAACGTCACCGTTGGCCGCGATCCGGTCGGCCCCCACCACCACGCACCCGATCCGCCCGCTCTTAAGAAAGTGGCCGGCCATGTTGTCGGTAATGATCGTTGTCTTGATCCCGTCCCGTTGCAATTCCCAGGCTGTCAGCCGCGCGCCTTGCAGAAAGGGCCGTGTCTCGTCGGCGAACACGTCGATCTGCTTGCCCGAATTGACCGCGGCTCGAGTCACACCGAGTGCTGTTCCGAAACCGGCAGTAGCCAATGCGCCGGCATTGCAATGCGTCAGCACCGTCTTGCCATCCGGAACCAGCGGCGCTCCGAAGCCGCCGATCGCCTCATTGATGGCGATATCTTCTTGCCGTATCAGCTGCGCCTCGCGAACCAGACGCTCTTGAATGTCCGCGAGCTCGAGATCTTTCAGTGACTCATAAAGCACCCTCATCCGTTCGATCGCCCAGAAGAGATTGACCGCTGTCGGACGCGTCCGCGCCAGTGTGTCACAGATCATCGGCATGTCCTGTTCGAGATCTTCCGATTGCAGAGCGCCGATCGCCACCCCCATTGCCGCCGCCACGCCGATTGCCGGAGCGCCACGAATCACCATGTTCCGAATCGCGTCCGCTACCTCCTTGTAATCCCGGCACGTCACGAAAACCATCTCACGAGGCAACCGGGTCTGGTCGATCATCACGACACCCTCAGGCGTCCACTCGATAGTTTCAACGGTCGTTTGTTTCAGAACAGGAGAAGTCATTGGATGATTTTGTGTTTCTCTAAAGCCAGTCCCAGCACGAAAAAGGCGTTGTAGCAGCCGTGCATGACTGTAGAAGGAACTATCGAATTTGTCCGCGCTCGCAGCCACCCGAATACCGCGCCGGCAATCGCCACAGCTACTGCATATTGCCAGGCCCACGCATACTCCGGCGCATGCAGCGCTCCAAACAGCGCAGCCGTCATTAATACACCAGCCACCACCCCAAAGGATCGCGAGAGTAGCGGCTGTAGAAAGCCTCGGAACACCATTTCTTCAAATAACGGCGCCAGGGTAATGGCCATGACCGCGAGCAGCGCAAAGGACACCGGCGTTTCCGCTAATTTCTCCATCGGCGAATCAACCTTCGGCGTATGCAGGGCTGCCGCTAGCGCCCCCACAGCGAGAGCGAGAACTATCCCGCCCCCCGCAGCCATCCACAGTCGAAAGCTTGTGCGCGTCCAGCCGAGCGACTCGAAAACAGCTCGCCCATACCGCAATCCGAACACCATCCGGAACGAAACGTAGATCAACCCGTATAGCGCAAACTGTGTCGGAAAAATGAGAGCCGCCTGATCACTCTGTAGCTTCGGATAGAAATGGGCCACCACGCTCACGGCAACCACGATGAGGGCGATCGAAGCGACGAATAATCCCGCCACCAGCGCTAGGTCCTGATACGTCCAGAATGGATGGATTAACGTGTTCTGCCCCTCATTCTCGACCGCCAGAACCATCGGCTCTGCTGTTATTTCCGGCACCGGAAGACCCGTCTCTTCAGGCAGCATGTGGCGTCTTCATCATTTTTCGCAAAGCATCGGCAGTATAGCTACCCTGGCTCTGCATCACCTGTTCGGGCGTACCCGTCGCTACAATTTCGCCGCCACCTTCACCGCCCTCCGGACCCAGATCGATCAGGTAGTCCGCGCTCTTGATCACATCCAGGTTGTGTTCGATCACCAGCACTGTATTGCCCAAATCGACCAGCCGCTGCAGGACATCCAGCAGGTGACGCACGTCTTCAAAATGCAGCCCCGTCGTGGGCTCATCCAGCAGGTAAAACGTCTTCCCGGTCTGGCGCTTACTTAACTCTTTCGCCAGCTTGATCCGTTGCGCTTCTCCGCCCGACAGTGTCGTGGACGATTGCCCCAGGTGGATGTAACCCAGCCCTACTTCGCAAAGCGTCTTCAGCTTATTTTGAATTTGAGGAATATTCACCAGAAGGTCAGTCGCTTCTTCAACGCTCGCTTCCAATAGGTCCGCAATGCTCTTGCCCTTGTACTTCACCTGCAGAGTTTCCAGGTTGTACCTGCGGCCGCGGCAAACGTCACAAGTCACGTAAACATCGGGCAGGAAGTTCATCTCGATCCGCTTCAGCCCGTCTCCCTGACAGGCTTCACAGCGGCCACCCTTCACGTTGAAACTGAACCGCCCTGCCTTGTAGCCCCGTTCGCGCGACTCAGCCAGCATCGCGTAAATGTCGCGAATCACCGTGAACAGTCCCGTGTATGTGGCCGGGTTCGAGCGCGGCGTGCGACCAATTGGAGACTGGTCAATCTCGATCACCTTGTCGATATGTTTCAGCCCTAGAATCGAATCATGTTCGCCGGGCGCCTGGCTCGATCCATAGATCTCCTGCGCCAGAGCGCGATACAGAATGTCGTGAACTAGCGTCGATTTGCCGCTGCCTGAAACGCCCGTCACCACCGTCAGCATGCCCAGCGGAAAATCCACATCTACGTTCTTCAGGTTGTGCTCGCGAGCTCCTTTGACCGTCACCTTCAGCCCGTTCCCCATTCGCCTGATTGCTGGAATCGGAATCGACATCTGTCCCGACAGGTACTCGCCCGTCAGCGACCGCGGCGCTCGCATCACCTGTGCAGGGCTGCCTTGCGCAATCAGTTCGCCGCCTAAGCGTCCGGCTTTCGGCCCTAAATCGATCACGTAATCTGCTCGCTCGATGGTCTCCGCATCATGCTCCACCACGAGCACGGTGTTGCCCAGGTCCCTTAGATGATGAAGCGTGTCGATCAACCGTCCGTTGTCGCGCGGGTGCAATCCGATCGAAGGCTCATCGAGCACATATAGCACCCCGCGCAGCTTCGATCCGATCTGTGTGGCCAGCCGGATGCGCTGTGCCTCTCCGCCTGAAAGCGTTGCAGACGATCGCTCCAAACTCAGGTAGTCAAGACCGACCGCAGCCAGAAACTCCAGCCGGTTTTGTATCTCTTCCACCACGCGCCCGACAATCTGCAACTCGCGATCAGTGAAATGCCAGCTTCGAATCAGCGGAATCGCTCGCGCAATCGGCATCCCCGTCAATTCGGCGACCGAGATCTCCTTCACCTGCACAGCCAGACTGGAAGGTTTCAACCGCCGCCCTTGACAATCCGGGCAGGTTGTTGCCGACATGAACTCCATCAGCCACTCCCGATATCCTTCACTGGCGCGAGCGTAATTGTCGTCGAGCGTCTTGAGAATGCCCGAAAACCGCGCATTCCCGTACACCAGCAGGTTGCGTGTCTTTTTTGGCAGCGCGTCAAACGCAACCGACAGATCGATCCCCAATGTCTCGGCTGCCTCGGTCAAATGCGAGGCCATATAGGACGAACTCGACCCCGGCCCCAGCCCGCCATCAAGGAGCGGCTTCGAAGGATCGCTGATCACTTTCACCGGATCGAAGGCATACTTACTGCCTACGCCCTTACACGTCTCACAAGCGCCATACGGGCTGTTGAACGAGAACGATCGGGGCTCCAGCTGAGGAATGCTGGTCCCATCGTTGGGACAGGCCAGCTTCTCCGAATACAGGCTTTCCGGACCATCGATCACGGCCACGATCACCAAACCGTCAGCCCACTTCAGCGCCGTTTGTATCGAATTCTCCAGCCGTTGTTCGATCCCCGGCTTCACCACCAACCGGTCGATCACCACTTCGATTGTGTGGTTCTTTCGCTTGTCCAGCTTTACGCTTTCATCCAGCGAAAGCAGGTCGCCATCGACCCGCGCCCGAAAGCCTGCCTTAGCTACCGCTTCGAGTTCTTTCTTGTATTCGCCTTTGCGTCCGCGCGCAATTGGCGCCAGGATCATGATGCGCTCGCCCTGATGCCGTCCGAAGGCCTGCTCAAGAATCTGCGCGGGTGATTGTCTGGCGATTTCTGCCCCGCAAAGAGGGCAATGCGGAATCCCTACCGACGCATACAAAAGCCGCAGGTAATCATAGATCTCGGTAACAGTCCCCACCGTCGATCGCGGACTCCGCGTCGTAGTCTTCTGTTCAATCGATATGGCCGGGCTCAAGCCGTCGATCGAGTCCACCTCCGGCCGCTCCATCTGATCCAGAAACTGCCGCGCGTATGGCGACAACGTCTCCACATACCGGCGCTGTCCTTCCGCGTAAATGGTGTCGAATGCCAGCGAGCTCTTGCCCGACCCGCTCAACCCTGTGATCACCGTAAACGTGTTACGGGGAATTTCCACGCTGACATTCTTTAAATTGTGCTGGCGCGCGCCATGCACCGAGATACGGTCCAACATTAGCTTCTTCTATTGTCGGTTAGGTCCAGCGGGAAGTATGCAATGGGATAAATGTATTTGGCCCTATGGCGAAAACTTTCAAAGACCTTTCGGAAAAGGAAATACTCGGCCTGGCGATCTCCCTCGAGGAAGAGGATGGACGTATCTACGGCGAGTTCGCTGAACGCCTCCGTGCCGATTACCCTGCCACTGCCATCATTCTGGAGCAGATGCAGGAGGAGGAATCCGGTCATCGCGCCAGCCTTATCGAACTGTTTCGCTCCCGCTTCGGCGATCACATCCCACTCATTCGCCGCCAGGATGTGAAGGGCTTCGTCTCGCGGCCAGCCGTCTGGCTTGTTGAGCCGATCGGTCCCGGCGCCGTCCGCAAAGCGATCGAAGCTATGGAGTTCGAAACTGGCAAGTTCTACCAGTTCGCTCAAGGCCGCATTTCCGATGCCTCCACCCGCAAGCTGCTTGGAGACCTGGCGGAAGCCGAAACCAAACACAGCGCCACGGCCGAGGAAGTCGGGCGTCAGCAACTCACACCGGACGTTCGCCAGGACGAAGCCGATGCTTATCGCCGCTCCTTCGTTCTTCAGTTCGTTCAGCCCGGACTTGTGGGCCTGATGGACGGTTCAGTTTCTACCCTGGCGCCTTTGTTCGCTGCCGCCTTTGCCACACACCTGAGTAGCGATGCGTTTCGTGTAGGACTGGCCGCCTCTGTCGGCGCCGGCATCTCCATGGCTTTTGCAGAGGCTCTTTCCGACGATGGTTCGCTAACCGGACGAGGCAAACCCGTCATCCGCGGCCTGGTCACCGGCATCATGACCACCGTTGGCGGAATCGGTCACACTCTCCCGTTCCTGCTCCCCAATTTTCGTGTTGCCATAACGGTTGCCGTCTTTGTAGTCGCTGCCGAACTCGGCTTCATCAGCTGGATTCGCCAGCACTATATGGATACGCCGTGGTTCCGAGCCTCACTCCAGGTCATGCTCGGCGGCATCTTGGTCTTTGTGGCCGGCATCGTAATCGGCACATCCTGAACTTTTCCTTTGCCGGGATCAAGAGGAGGATACATAATGTTCGTCGGGAGAGACGCACATCGTATGCCCTGGTCAGGCCTGGTCGAATACAACGAAGCAAGCGAAGAGGTGCGTACCGTCTATGACGAAATCATGGCTGCACGCAAAACCGATTGGGTGAATAACTTCTGGAAAGCACTTGCCCGGCATCCCGACACGTTGCGCCGCACTTGGGACAGTATCCGAACGGTCATGGCTCCCGGCGCGCTCGATCCTCTGACCAAAGAGCTCATCTATCTGGCAGTCAGCGCCACCAATCAGTGTCAATATTGCCTCGCCTCTCACTCGGCCTCCGCCCGGAACAAAGGAATGACAGAAGAAGTTTTCGGTGAGCTGATGGCCGTCGTAGGCCTGGCGAACCAAACCAACGCTCTCGCGGTCGCCTATCAGGTGCCTGTGGACCAACAGTTTCGGTAGACATTGAACATAGTTGATCGAAGAGCAAGTGCATGGTTCGCAACAACGGAAGAGCTTATGTCTTTGTACGCTGGAGCGGCTCCCCGACTGCTCCCACCCACTTGGGTGACGTCGCCTGGGCCTTCGAGTATAACGACCGGCTCGGCCGCTTTTACTGCTTCTACTACGGCCGGTCTTCTGGACCGAGCAAATGCTATTCCCTGCCCGAAATGATCGGCGCCATGTCCACACAAGCTCCCGGCGCTCTCGGCTTTGACGAAGTGAAAGTTTTCGAAATGGAGAACGGGGACGGAGAAGCGGCCCTGCAAGTTGCCCTGCAACGCGCCAGCAGGAGCGAAGACGCCAGCGGTGGCGGTGATCCACTCGAAGAGACCCGTGAGATTCTCACTCGCTACGGAGTTCGCAATCTGGCGAGCGTTCGGGGCTTCAGCGCTCCTTTCCTTTGGTACAACATCTTGCCCGGGCGAAGCGTACCCATCCGGAAACTGGCAGTTCATCTGTTTCAAATGCGCATTAGCGCAGAGAAGAAACTGGCCACGCTGACCGAGATCGAGGACCAGGCTCGTCTCATTGCCTCTTCCGACCCCGCTGTGCTGCACATTGCCGAATGCTTCGCAACCCGCGCCGGCCCAGCCTGTCTCCTGGGTATGAAGCTGTCCGTTCTCCCCACAATCGATATCAGCGCAGCTCACTTAATCACAGAACGAATCGAATACACAGTTCGCGACCAGAACCCGCATATCCGTTACGTTTTCCTCCAGGTTGAACCCCATCAGGGAGAGTGAGAGAGAGCCGT
>CAXTMN010000006.1:0-21650 GCA_964245395.1 uncultured Bryobacteraceae bacterium | reverse complement strand
GTTCCCCCAGCTACGTAATTCGCGTTATGATGTCGTGACTGGTTCTAACTCTTCCGCTGCGAGATTTGCATGGCTCAACTTGACCTGCGCCCACTGACCGTCGGCGAAATTCTCGATCGAACGTTTACCTTGTATCGACGAAATTTCCTTTTCTTCATCGGCATTGCCGCTGTACCTCAAATACTAGTGCTGGCGATTCAGCTTGCAAGGACCCTGTTTTGGGACGGTCCCGGCTCTCACAGACCTGAATTTGCTACGCGTTATGCGATCGGGACCGCCCTGGTCTCCCTCGTTGTTTTGATCATTACCTATGTCTCAACTCTCTTCTCACAGGCGGCAACCATCCTCGCGGTGAGCGATCTCTATTTGAGCCGGCCGATTGCTATCTCCGATTGTTTGCGTCGGGCCTGGGCTGAAATTGGAACAGTTTTTGCGGTCGGAATCCTGAACGGCCTGGCTGTGTTGGCCGGAATGATCGCTTTGATCATCCCCGGCCTCTACATATTTTGCCGTCTCGTCGTCTGTGTACCTGCAGCACTCATCGAACAACGTGGCGCGCAGGAGTCCCTGAGGCGTAGCTGGAGTCTCACGAAAGGACACGCGGGGCGCTCGTTCGTTCTCATCCTTCTCTTCGTCGTAATCAGTATTGCGGCGGGCATGCTGGTAGGCGTTCCATTCGGGATCGCCGTGATCGCGAATCGAAACAACCCCGGTGCGCTGCAAACATGGACCGCTCTTACCCAGGTCTCCAACGCCATACTAAGTATCATCATCACGCCTATCCTGCTCATCGCTACGTCGGTTTTTTACTTCGATTTGCGCGTGCGCAAAGAGGCTTTCGACCTGCAGTTTATGATGGACCCAACCAGCGAGCGGGTGACTCCGCCCGGCAGCGGATCCGTGCCTTCCATCCTCTCCTAGCAAAACTCTGACCTGCAAATTATCTGGTACTTGACTCCAGTACATCTGTGGGTTGCGGACGTTCTCGTGCATCGGAGACGTAGGAAGTGATTCGGTTATGACATATTTGTTGGCTGTTTTGTTGTTCATCGCGGCTTTGTTGGATCCCGCGCAGCAGTCCCGCTCTTCCCCCGAGTCCGCCTCCGTGCTTTGGGCTGGCACAGCAGGAGCGTGCGGGTCGGCTGCTGCTGACCTGGGTGTGTTCCTCTTGATTCCGGAGAAATTGCGGCCTCCGTCAGAGAACGCCGCCGGAGGCAACCAAGGATTTCTTGCCTCCAAGGCCCCTTTCTCAAAAACTTTTGCCATGGCCACGTTCTCCACGAACACAGGACTCCCAGTCTTCGTGCGAGCTTACGATAATTGGTTGAGACAGCTTACCTGGTGTGGATGCGAAAAAATCAGTGGCTTCGCCGCTTAAGGATGCCGGGTTACTGCACGGTTCTGCTGCTCCTTGTTTCGCTAAGCGCTACCTGCCAACCGAAGCCAGCCTCTATCAGTGAGGACCGCGCACTTCGGCTTCGGCAGAGTCTTACCTCAACCATGCCGGGCCTCGGAAGTGATACGTCAACCTCCGCTCGCCAGCAACTAAAGGCCATTCTGAGAACGGCTGGATTCTCGCAAAGCATGCAAGAGCCTTCCGCGTGGGAGCGCTGGCAGAGGCAGATTGGCGTTTGGCTCGGGAAAAAACTAGAGAACCTGGTCAAATCCATCGAGCGGCATCCAACTACCAGCCAGGCAATCTTCTGGGCAGGGGCGCTCGGTTCTCTGGCCTTCATAGCTTTCCAACTGTTTCGGTTGTTTCGCACTGGCCATAGCTCAACTGCGCCCGTACCCAATGCTGGAGCGTTGGTGGCTCAGAACGCTACAGAATGGCTTGCCGCAGCGCGCTCTGCGGCGGATGGGGGCGACCTTAACAGAGCGATCCAATGCTCCTATTGGGCGGCCATTATTTGCCTGCAAAGTGCCGGAACCTTGCCGAAGAGTGCAGGCCATACCCCACGCGAGTTCCTTCGGGCGATACAGTTGACCCACGCAACGCAGCACTTACGTAGTCTTACGGCTGCGCTAGAGCGCTTCTGGTATGGACGTCTGCCTGCCACGGCAGAGGATTTTAACGCCTTTCTCCAATCCGTGGAAGCGCTTGGATGCAAACTGGACTGACCGCGGCCGACCGCAAATTGATGGCGATTGCGGGCAGCTTGCTCGTGGTGCTTATCCTGGCGACAATCGTCGCTGCGCCTGTTCCACCCAACGAACTCTCCTCGGTTCCTTCCAGCTATAGATCAACTCCGGGCGGTGCGCGAGCGGCTTATCTCCTGCTTCAGCGTTTGGGCCTCGATATGCAGCGATGGCAGGAGCCCCCGTTCCGTTTGACTGAGTTACCGCCCGGAGTAACGCTGATCATTGCCGAACCCACCATCATGCCCTCTCATGTCGAGCGCGTCGCACTAACCAAGTTTGTTCAGAACGGTGGACGTCTCCTGTTTTGCGGTGCAGACTTGCCCAGCTTTCTTCCCAATGTCCAGCTGAGGAAACTACGTCCCGATCTTCCCGACATACTGCAAAACACCGAACCCGTGCTGTCGCGAGTGGAGCCATACCGGCCTGTCCTCGAAGGAGATCAGTCCCAAAATATCGAACTGCGCGCTGATGCCACGTGGCAACAGTTTGCACCGTCGCAGCTGCCCGTGTACGGCCGCCCGGATAATGCGGTTGTCGTTGCCTGGACCCTTGGCGCAGGAGAAGTTATCTGGTGGGCTGCGGCCACTCCTCTTACGAATATCGGTCTCATGCGGGCTGGTAATCTGCCGCTGTTTTTAAACAGTGTGGGAATGGGATCAGCCCGGCACGTTTATTGGGACGAGTACTTTCACGGTGAGCAAGGATCCTTGTGGGATTACGTCGGACGCGTTCCGGTAATTCGATGGGCTGCGGTTCAGTTTGCTTTTTTGGGTATTGCCTTACTCTTCACGCTCAGCCGCAGGTCTGGGCCGGTCATCGCCCCTGCCCGGATATCCCGCTTATCGCCGCTCGAATTCGTGGATACCCTGGGCAATCTTTATCGCAAGGCCAACGCAGCGCCCGTCGCCATCGAAGTCACTCTCCGGCAGCTTCGCCTTCAACTGACACGCAGACTCGGACTGCCGGCCACGATCTCTGATGCGGATCTTGCACGTGCTGCGGCCGGCCGGCTCGGATGGCAGGAGGAGGAACTCCAGGGTATTCTCGATCAGGCGCGAGGGGCAGCTGGATCGGGTGCTTTCTCGTCCTCTTCGGCATTAGACATGGTCCGCAAACTGCAACTCTTTACTGCCCGGCTTGCCTCGCTCTCGGAGAAACATCACTAGTGGAACATTTGTCTACCCTAGCCGCGCACGTTCGGCGCGAGCTTTCCAAGGTAATCGTCGGCCAAAAGGAAGTAGTCGATCAACTCCTGCTCGTGCTCACTTGCGGAGGTCCCGCGCTGGTCGAAGGTGTCCCCGGACTCGCACCGACGCGCATCGTAAAATCCATAGCTCGCGTGTGCGGCCTCCAGTTCAAACGTGTTCAATGCACGCCCGACTTGATGCCGGCCGATATCACGGGAACCAATGTCTTCCGCCTGTCGGATAACACCTTCCAGTTGCACCAGGGGCCCGTTTTTACCGACGTCCTTCTCGTCGACGAGATCAATCGAACGCCACCCCGAACCCAATCGGCACTCCTCGAAGCCATGGAAGAGCGGCAGGTCACCGTTGATGGCGTTCTTTATCCCTTGCCTCACAACTTCACTCTGCTGGCCACACAAAATCCCATCGAGTTCGAAGGCACCTACCCGCTTCCCGAAGCCCAGCTCGATCGCTTTCTTTTTAAAATCCGTGTCGATTACCCCACCGCTGATGAAGAAGCCGCCATCCTCGCGCGCTATGAGAATGGCTTCGATGCCCGCCGCTGGGACGCAGTAGAGCTCACGCCCATCGACCCAGCCCTACTCTCCGCTGCACGTGCCGAGATCGAGCGCGTCCGTATCGAGCCAACGCTCTTCCCGTACATGGTCTCGATCATCCGCCGCACTCGCGACTGGCCTGCAATTGCGCTCGGAGGAAGTCCACGCGCCGCAGTCGGCTTACTGTACGTCGCTCGCGTCTTGGCTGCCATGGATGGCCGCGACTACCTCCTGCCGGACGATGTGAAGGCTGCTTCGCTCCCCGTTTTGCGTCATCGCATTCTCCTCAAACCCGAAGCCGAACTGGAAGGGTTGCTGCCGGACAACGTCATTGAGCAGCTCATCGCCACTGTAGAGGTTCCCAAACGTCAGGCGTAACCGAATCGCTCACCCCGGCTTCTGCTGAAGCGCTCGCGCAAAAGCGAGGACGATTGCCCTTCGGCTTCGCACCGCGATTTTTCCTCGCCCTGGCAGTCGGCCTCCTCTGGCTGGTCCCGGTGTGGTGGTCGTTGCGTTTTCTCCCCCTGCTCCTGATCTGGAACGCACTCGTCGCCGCTGCCTGGTTGTGGGATCTGAGACAGCTACCGGCCCCGGCAAAGCTGCAGGTGAAACGGCTTTGGACCGGACCTCTTGTCTTAGCGCGCTCCACCCACGCGGTCATCGAAGTTCAGCAACCCGGGCACGCGCCTCTCCAGATCTTTGCAATCGACGAACTATCGCCGGCTCTCTACGGCTCGGTTCCGCAATTTGAACTTGCTCTTCCCTCCGCCGGGCAAACGCGCCATGAGTATGCAGTCGTCCCTCGCCGCAGAGGCGAGACTCAGCTCGGCTCAGTCTTCCTCCGGTACCGCAGCCCTTTCGCCTTTGCCGAACGCTGGGCCGTTGCGCCGGTCGGGCAGAACGTTTGCGTCCTGCCCGACACCGCCGAAGCCAACCAGCAGGCGCTTTACCTTATCCGCAGCCGGCAGATCGACATGCAGAAGCGTCGCCGTCGTCAACCGGGCTTTGGGCGAGAGTTCGAGTCGCTCCGTGATTACCGAACCGGGGACGAAGTACGCGACATCTGCTGGTCGGCAACCGCGCGCCGCAATGGACTGGTCACGCGTACGTTTGAAGCGGAGCGCAGCCAGACCCTGTGGGTCGTGATTGATTGCGGCCGTCTTCTCCGTGCCGAGATCGCGCAGTCTGGACACGAGTTCCGCCTGTCGAAACTCGATTACTCAGTGAACGCCGCGTTATCCCTGGCACAAGTAGCTTCGCAGTACGGCGACCGCGTCGGAGCGCTTGCCTATGGCCGTACCATTCAGCAGGCCATTGCCGCCGGCCGCGGACCGGAGCAGGTGCGGCGCTGGATTGACGCGTTGGCGCATGTGCGAGCGGAAGGGACCGAGGCCAACCATGCCCTCGCCGCGAGAGCCTTACTGCAGAAGCAGACCCGGCGCGCGCTTGTTGTCTGGATCACCGATTTTGCCGAAACGCCTACCATCCCCGACGTAGTCGAGTACGCAGCGCAGATCGCCAGGAGACACCTCGTTTTGTTTGCCGCCGTGAGTCAGCCCGATCTCGCCGCAGCCGCCCATCAGGTGCCCGAAACAGTGGGGGAGATGTTTCGCAGCGCGGCCGCTCTGGCGCTTCTCCAGCGTCGCGAGCTGCTCATCCGCGGTCTCCGCCAGCAGGGTGTTCTCGCCCTCGAGGTGACCGCGGGCAAGCTAACCACATCTCTGGTCAATGAGTACCTCGCCATCAAGGATCGCAGCCTGCTCTAACTACGTCTCGACGGTTCTTCCGGAGCTAAGGTACAGCACTAAAGCGCTGAGCAACAGCGCCGCCAGCGTGAACTTGAAAGGAGGCGGAACATGCGTCGGAGAGAAGAAGCCTTCGATGATCCCCGCAACGATCAGCAGCGGGATCGATCCCACCAGCAGCCGGACTGCCCGTCTTCCCGCATCGGCCAGTGCATCGCGCCTCGGCAGCATCCCGGGAAAGAATAGCCCGCGTGACAGCTCCAGTCCGGCCCCGCCTGCTATCAAAATGGCCGGGATCTCCAGCGCGCCATGAGGAGCAACAAAACTCCACAACGAGAGAGCCATGCCCGCCTTCGCCGTTGCCGTACCCACAACGCCGATCATCAGACCGTTGAAGATCATCATCCAGATGGTCCCAATACCGGTTAAGCCCAGAGCAAAGGCACAGAATGCCACGCTGAGGTTGTTGGTCGTAATGGACGAGGATGCCAGTGGCTTGAGCGCTACCACCGGCTCGGTCCACATCTTCCGCTGATCGATCGTGTCCATCATCTTCGGGCCCAGGAACCGATGAGCGAATCCCGGATCGTGCGCCGTGACTACCCACCCCGCCATTGCGCCGACGGCAAACAGCGCAGCCGCTAACAGGATAGGAGACAAGCTCGCCCGAAAGAGTCGAGGATACTCATTACGGTAGAACCGGACTAGTCTCTTGCCTTCTGCTTGGCTGCCAGCATATAAGAAGTTATGGCAACGGCCCAGCAGGTGGTTCAAATAGGTCGCGAAGTTGGCGCTTGTTCGGTCTTCAAGCACTGCCGACAGGTCCGAAGCGGTCTGCCGGTAAAGCAGGCCGAGCTCCTGAAGTTCCGCTCCGCTCAGCCGCTTCAAACCGCCATTGGCAGCATTGAGCAGCTGTTCCAGGCGTTCCCAATGTGCCTCTCGCTTCCGTAGCCAGCGATTCGAAATCATGCCTCTCCATCAGACTAACCCGTCGCTCTGGGCTGACTCGTTCTCCGAAAGCCACACTGTCGAAACACCGGAGCAGACTGACCTTGAGTTTACTGTGGCGGGAGTGGGGAGCCGCTTCCTCGCTTTGCTGATCGACACCCTGATTCAAACCGGTTTGCTCATCCTGGCCGGGATCGTGCTGGCGCTGCTAGGCTTCACCGGTCTTCTGGTAAGGGCGCCGCTCGCCATGGCCTGGATGTTGGCCGGTCTGATCGCACTGGCCTTCCTGCTGCTCTATGGTTATTTCATCCTCTTCGAAATCTTCTGGAGCGGACAAACGCCCGGCAAACGACGAATTGGGCTCCGAGTCGTCAAAGACACCGGGCGTCGACTCAGTCCCCTCGAGACCATCGCGCGCAACCTCGTTCGCATCGTCGACCAGTTGCCAGGGTTTTACGCTCTCGGCATTGTGGTGGCGCTCTGCAACAGGCAAAACAAGCGTTTGGGCGATTTCGTAGCAGGCTCCCTTGTGATTCGAGAGGCCTCTCTGTCTCAAATCAAGCAAACCTGGAACCGCCCCGAATCGCCAGGCGCCCCTCATGCACCTCTCGGAGCCGGGCGTCTCAGCGAAGACGATCTGATCCTGATCGAATCCTTCCTGCAAAGGCGTCACGAGCTGTTGCCCGACATACGCCGCCGCATCGCCGGAGACATCTTCCACCGCGTCGAAACCAAACTGACCGTCACCTCCGGAGAGCAGCCAGACCTGGAGCGTCTACTCGAAGCAGCCGTCCACGAGCGCCGGGCAGGCAATGGCGCCTAAGTGTAGCCCAGAAGTGTGAAAAGGGCAAAGGTGAAGGCCATGACGGCGACCATCGCGCGATTGCGCAGGCAACCACGGTAGAAGCATCCATGCTGTCGAGCAGCTCGCGGGCCTCGGCCGAAGAGATGACGGCTGTGGCTCCCTACTCACTGAATGACGCTGCCCCGCACGGCATGAGCAGGATTGAACGGGATCACCTGGCCGGTTACGAGCCAAACAAAGAGCACGCGCAGTCAGGCCAGATGTTGCCTAACGCTCCGGCGGACCGTTCCCGGCCCAGTTGCTCGACATAGGCGGCGACACGCACCGGCTGCAGCTGCTTCAGCTCGGCGATACCGTGATCCTCGCACCAATGGAAGAAAGAGCCGGCCGCCCGGCCGTAGGCGGCGCGCGTGTTTGGGTTGCGGATATTGACGGTGAAACATTCGAGGAAGCGCATGCTGGCGTTTTCGCCAGCATGCCTGACGAAGCCCGGAAGCTCCGACCGAATTATGGTTAACTGCACAGCGTTACTCATAATTTGCCCTTCGGATTGGTGGTTGCAGCAGCGCAGATTGTTACCACGAATTGTGCCTCCTCAAAGGTCGGCTCCTTGCCTTCCTTTCCGTGACGTGCCCCTGCATCAGAAGCGTATCCATACACGCCGTCGAGCGCTTTCTTCAGAGCAGGATGAAACAACACAGGATGCGTATCGAGATATTTGCCTAACGTCATAGCATCACCCGTAATGTCGTTAAGCAAGCATTCCACCGAGCTAGTTGCATGCGATACGGCACCGGGCGTATTGGCTTTTGGGCGTTCTGAAAGCGCTCGAATGGCTGAGGAAATATGCTGTGCGGCAGTAGGCCTATGACTTTCGCGAAGCTGAGAAGCCGCTGCGTTTACTGACTGCTCGAAGCCTTCATCGCCACGGGTGACAATCTTCCCATCTTCAAACTCCCAGCCTATGCCGTACTTAATAAAGAACTCGTTGAAATCGGACTCAAATCTTGGGAGCCGCCTTTCATAGGTTGGTAGGTGCTTGTCTTTGTAAGAGACCCATTCGTGAAGGAATTCCAATAAATCGTAAGTACAGAACCATTCCCATTGCAGAACATGAGTTTTTACCTCTTCGATCTGCAGAAAATCGTGGTTGTTTGATGCGTTAGGAACGATTTTTAGTACTGATTCACACACCGCTTCTCGTACATCGTTTACGGGAAGATAGCGATAGAGCCACTCCAAGATATTTAGCCGAAGGTGGGCCGGCAGCTCCTCCCGGAACCGAATGGGTTTAGCGACATCATAACCGCGGCGATGCGAAAATGATGGCATGTGGGGAGCCTATCAGCGTCCGGTCCGCATTCCACAACATAACATCTTTATGTTGCAGGAAAATAGGCAGGCAGAAAAGCTAAGCTTGATGCGAATGGGCAGCAGCACCGGCGATGGCGTTTCTCTAATCGACACATCGGTCAGATCATGATAAGCTTCACTGCGCGATAAAGCCTCACACTGATATCGCCGCCGCTCACCGTCATCATCGCAATGCGCCTCACGTAGAGGCCTTCATACGGATGTTTTACTCGCACAATCAGCCCAGGAGACCGGGTCGGGAAGACACGTCGTCAATAACGCATACTTCGGGATTGAGGGTAAATCTCCCGAAGGGACATCCGTAACTTTGGCACAACGGAAGTGATCAATGGTCAGGTCATCCACCAGACCGACACCTTTCGTGCGTACACAGGCTTTGCTGATTCTGCCGACGCTTACCGGCGTTTCTTGAACCAAAATGCCCGATACAAGAGCTCCCTGGTTTATAGGAATGATCCAGAAAAAGTTATTCATGAGATGGCCAGCGCCGGGTACGCAACTGATCCTGATTACGCCAAATCACTGACCCGCATCATTCGTTCACATAACCTAGCTCAATATGATAAGTAAGACGCTTTTCGGACGACTCGCTGTTAGCTTAGCGCTTGTAATACTGTTTGCGTCTCAGGCATGTGCTGTTGGCGTGCATCATAGCGGTAAAAACAAGACCGACGCTGCCATGGGGAGTAACACTGCCAGTCCCACGCAGTCGCAACTAGAATCGCCAACTGTGGAAGATCAAATTCTTGTTGCCGTTAGTAACGCCATTCGGAAGGCTCGCTTGACAGACAGGCCAGATGAGTGCCTCGCCTATCGCTTCGATTTCACAACGTCCCGCGAGGCATATTTTGTCGAGGTGCGGGAGAACCACCAACATGCTAATTGCGGCGGTGATCCGCTAACTCAGCCAAGGTTATTTACCGTGAGGGTTGATAGAAAAACCCGGAAAATGTTTACAGACCAGGGTTCACCGGGCAATTTCATGCTCTTGGGTCGTGAGGCGCACTGCTTTACGCGATAATCGGCCGTTTCCCCCCTTTGCCCTGATTGTAGGACGCGCAGAGCGGCCGCAGAGCATGCAGGTGATTGCTTGGCTTAGATGCGCAGAGGGCAGCTGCTTCCATTCCGGCGTCTGAACAGAAGCACTTCACCAGCCGCGGTTACGCGCTTGCGTCAGTGATGACAGGAAGCGGACCTGGGGCTGCAGTAGAAAACGATTTCGATATAACGGGTAATCATAAGGTAAGGCGCAAGTGGGATTCAACCCAAAGTTCCACTTTGCCGTCGAGATTAACGGCTACGAACGCACAAGTGGAAGACTTCACCTACGATTCACGAGGAACCTCATCTCCCGAACGGACGCACGTGGCGTGCAAACGAAGTACACCTGCGACACCAACCATTTGTTCCTTGTCGCTGAAACCTTGGCCTACCAGTCGGGCCAGGCGATAGCGACCCCAGCCAAACGATTAGCTTTGCGAGAGATCCGCAAGCTTCGGTCTGATCGGATCTACTTCGGTAGCATCGAGAATGCGTCCACTTCTACTTCTTGCTTCGCTCACGCTCATCGGCTCCAGCCAACTCTTTGCGGCCGACTTCACCTTAGCTGCCAATCCCTCGACAGTCGCCTGGGGCTTTTATTGGTCCAAAGCCAAACCCGCCCTGACCGTTCATTCCGGTGATACCGTCCGCATTCAAACGCTCTCCACTTGCGATCCAGAGCGCATGGAGGCTGCGGGCGTCCACATCCCCCAATACGACAAAGATATTCACGACCAGGTGAAAGAAAAGGGCCCCGGCGGCCACATCCTGACCGGGCCTGTCGCCATCGATGAGGCCGAACCCGGTGATGTGCTCGAAATTCAAATCCAGAAGATCGATATCGACGTCCCCTTTGCCTGTAATGGTTTTGGACCTGGCCGTGGATTTCTTCCCAACGACTTTCCGTACGCCCGCATGAAGGTCATCCCGCTTGACGTCACGCACATGATGGGCAAGTTTGCACCGGGTATCGACATCCCCTTGCATCCCTTTTTCGGCAGCATGGGCATTGCGCCTCCCGGCGGCGCACGTCTCAACAGCGGTCCACCGTGGATGCACGCTGGAAACATGGATAACAAATACCTGGTTGCCGGAACAACGCTTTTTATCCCCGTCCATGCGAAAGGAGCACTGTTCGAAGTCGGCGACGGTCACGCCGGGCAAGGTAACGGCGAGGTCGATATCACCGCCCTCGAAACCTGGCTCACCGGAACATTCAAGTTCACCGTCCACAAAGACCAGCACCTGCTCTGGCCCCGCGCCGAAACGCCCACCGACTACATCTCTATGGGCTTTGACGAAGACCTGAAAACTGCCGCCGAAATCGCCGTCCGCAACATGATTGACTTCCTGGTCACCGAAAAGCACCTGAGCCGCGATGACGCTTACGCGCTCACCAGCGTCGCCGTTGATGTCGACATCACTCAGCTAGTCGACGGTAAAGACGGCGTCCACGCCATGTGCCCCAAAAACATTTTCAGCACGAACGGCACGGCAACAAGCGCATCCAGATAGCCGTTCAGAAAAGCAGCTGTTACGTTACGGCTGCGGTTGCTGCTTGAATCGCGGGTGGTCGAGCCACTCGCGAGCAAGCGGGCTCTTGCCCAGCGCCCCAAACTCTGTAGAAGCTTGGCCAGCTCCGGTGACAGGTGTCTCTGCTTTGACCAGCCCTTTCGCGAAACACGGCAGCCCGGTGACCCTGCCAGGCTGAGGCAGCGGCGGAACACTCGCGTCGCGTGAGGAAAAATTGAAATTCGACGCTGGATTGCCGATGGCCGGGGACGCGTCGCGAACCGTGAGCGGCTTCAGGCCCCAGCGCCATTCAATCAGCTTCAGAGCCGCTGTATGATCGTAAACCGCTGAGTCGATCCTGTTTGTGCCACGCGTGAACGGTGACGCGATGATCGTGGGCACTCGGAATCCCAGCAGAGCTTGCCCGTTGATTAGATTCCCGTCCAGGTTATTCGGCGCAGTCACCCGGGGCGGGGCCACGTGGTCGAAAAATCCGCCCCATTCGTCAAACGTGATGATCATCACCGTGCTGCTCCACTTTGGCCCGCTCGCAACTGCGTGGAAGACTTGCGACAGGAACGCATCGCCATTGCGGATGTCTGAATGCGGATGATCGTCGTTGCCAAGTCCGTCATCAAACTCCGTAAATTTCGGATCCACGAAGGAGACTGCAGGCAAATCACCTGCAGCCACATGTTCGAGAAAGCTGCCAAACGTGAACGACGAAAGCAGGTATTTCAATCCCCAGAGCGCCAGGAAGGGAATGTTGCCAAAGTAGTAGCGATGAGAGACTCCCGCACTCGCCAGACGGTCGAAGATGGTGGGCAACTTTGAGAGCGAAAAAGTATTAGACAGGCGATCGGTTTGTCCCGCCCACAAGAACATACGGTTCGGGAATGTCTCCGCTTGAATGGGCGCAAACCAGTGATCACACGTCGTATACGACTGGGCCAAGGCCGCCAGAAAGGGAATGTCTTTAGCCTGGTAATACCCGATGCTATAGATGTCGTTCCCCGGTACGCGCAGAAAGCCATCCATCTTCCCGCCGTCGTAAGCAGTAACGTTTGAAACTCCAAATGAGTTGTCGGGAACGCTGTGGCCACACCCGGTGTCGTCGCCGCTCAATGGGTACGCCGGGTGATCAGCTCCAGCGCTGTCTCTGAAGCTTAGTCCTGCTGGAACGCCGTCAGCGCGGGGAAGCCATCCTAGAAGGTGGTCGAAGCTGCGATTCTCCATAGTCACAACAATCACGTGTTCTATGCCGGACGCCTGCGGCAAAATCAGCGCCGGGTCCGGAGCAGGAACGGGTATGGGGCCCGCAGAAACGGGAACTCGATTCCAACAGCCCGATGTGACTCCAAGGGTGCCCACAGCGCTGCCCAGAAGACTCCTGGTAAATACGCGGCGATTCATTACCCGGGAATTCCCATCCTTGAAGAGCTTGAGTATACAATCCTCTCTCGCGTCTGCGCTCGCACCGAAACACTCATCTCTGCAGGTGTCGTTCTGCCCGTGTCAGACCCGATTCGGCTTCCAACCGGGCTCCATTGCTGAGGGCGTATCTATTCGCCGATACCCCAGCCCGGCCATAAATCTCCAGAGCGCTCCGGAACTCATCCCGGGCATCTAACCAGTCCTGTTGCACAGAAGAGGCCGCTGATTCCTTCAACGCCTTTGCTGTATGCGCAAGCCCCATATTGCAAAGAACTTCGGCCAGGTCCAGCGGGGACTGCTGACCGGGAACAGGCGAATGAACATCCGATTGCCTGATCGCGAAACACTTTGAGTAGGAACTGAGCGCCTCTTTCGGATCACCCTGCTGCCGGAATACATCGCCGATGTAACACCAGCTATTACCGACTCCGTGTTTAGCGCGTGAATCGTTTGGATCTGCCGCCTGCAACGCTTCTCTAATCGACAATCCTTGCCGGTAATACCGCAGCGCTCGAACGAATTCATGCCGGAGCAGGTAGATATAGCCAATGTCGTTATACGCGAACGTGATCGCAAATCGCTTTGAAACATCGTCCGATTTGTGCCTCAGTAACTCCTGATCGAGCTCTAGGGCAAGCTGGTCGTGATGAAGTGCTTCGTCCAGCCGGCCCTGATTGATCAGGATTGCGGCCAACCTTTTGTGGGCGAAAGAAATGGACACCCAATCTTCGTCTTTCGCATCCTTTCCATTGACCAGCGGCTGGAGAAGATCAAACGCTTTTTGATGTTCCACCAAGTCCTGCTGAAGATTTCCACGCATGGCCTGATTATTCCCGATCTGTTGCAAGGCCGACGCAAGTCCTCGTCGGAACCTCCCGTCTGATGGCCACAGCTGCATGCCCTTGGCATGAGCCTGATTCGCCTTCGACACCCAATGGTCCGATTCATTCAGTGAACTGTGTGCCGCTATTGTCGCCAGCGAAGTGTATGTTGTGCCCAGGTAATAGAGATCATCAGCCTGCACTCGACGATCCGCAACAAGCGCTTCGTAGATTGCTGCTGCCCTTTCGTAATCCGCCCGCGCATCTGCCGTGTGACCTGTGTTCGATCGCGTTCCCGCACCCTTGATATCTGCTAATTTCCGGTATCCCGCCGCGAGTTCCCGCCGTAATCCGGGATCACTTCCCGCATCTTGCGACAAGCCTCGATACAGCTCTGTGCCGCGGTCGGCAAGCAGCTGCCTTGCCGCGGTCGTCCCGGGAACCTCTCTCAACGATTCGTAAAGCTCGAACAGAATCGAATTGGCGATGTGACGGGTTTCATTCGAACGGCGCTCGGCCCGCCCACGCTCGTAGCGCGCAATCCTGGCCTGCCACGTCGTTGCGATCACACCAAATACCAGCACAATTACCGCGGTCATGGCTGCCGACACAGCTACGCGATGCCGCGATATGAACTTACCGACTCGATAGTGGGTAGAGTCGGGCCTGGCATTTACTGGCATTTTCCCGAGATAACGCCTCACATCTTCCGCCAGCTGTTCTACCGACTGATAACGCCGCGACGGCTCTTTGCGAAGAGCTTGCAAAGTAATCAAATCAAGATCTCTCGACCACGCGCGCTTGCTTGCCGAACCCGTACCGCCACCCGCATTTACTGCAGACGGATCTACCGGCTCCTGCTCGCAAACCGCTTGTTTGAGCTCTCGCATTGACGTGACCCGGTACGGGGAAACCCCCGTCAGTAACCTGTACAGCAGAACACCCAAAGCGTAAACATCCGTCCCCACAGTGATGGTCCCGCCCAAAACCTGCTCTGGGCTGGCATACTCGGGCGTTAGAATCCGACCCTCTACACACGTGAGATCCGCATCTCTGAGAGACGAACGAGAGTCGAGTAGTTTCGCCACACCAAAATCGAGTAAACGAACCTTCCCCTCGGCGGTAACTAGGATGTTGCCGGGCTTGATATCCCGGTGCACGACCAAATGTTGGTGCGCCGACTGAACCGCTGCGCAAACCTGCAGGAACAGCTCCAGGCGACCCTTGACGGAAACGGCGTTATTCTTACAAAATTCGTCGATGGCGCACCCTTCGATATACTCCATCGCCAGGTAAGGGCGTCCATCGGGACACATGCCGCCATCAATGAGCCGAGCTATGCCGGGGTCATTCAACTCAGCTAAGATTTGGCGCTCCTGGTAAAAGCGGCGCAAGAGCGTCGCTGAATCCATTCCCCGCCTGATAATCTTCAGAGCCGCCTGCGCCTCATAAACTCCGTCTTCGCGCTGCGCAAGATAGACCGCGCCCATGCCACCCGTCCCAATTTCACGAATCACTCGCCACGGCCCCACTCGCGTCCCTTCTAAACTCCTGCTGAGAGCCCGAAGCAAATCCGCACTCTGCTCTTCGAGAGCGCCCGATTCCATGAATCCGTTTTCCGAGACCCCACGCGCCGCCTCCAGCAGTTCTTCCAGCTCTCCCCGCACTTCAGGATCTCCGGTGCACTCGCTATCAAGCAGTTGCGCCTGGTTACTGCGAGCGAGGCCATACGCCTGGTCGAAGATGGCTTTTAGCTTTTGCCACTGCTCTGGATTCATGTTGAAGCTAAATTAGCTTGCGAAACATCCACGCCTTCGCCAAAACCCAATCCCGCTTCACTGTTGCCGAAGACAACCGGAGGCATTCGGCCGTTTCGTCAACCGAGAGTCCGGCGAAGTAGCGCATCTCGACGATTCTGCTTTGCTGCGAATCTAACAATTCCAGTTCGTCCAGCACTTCGTCCAATTGCAGCAGGTCTATGCTAAGCGGCCCTTCCACTGCCGCATTTTCGAGCAACGGAACACACGGGCTGCTGCCTCCGCGCTTCGCCGCTTGCCGAGCCCTTGCGTGATCGACCAGAATGCCTCGGATTATCTTGGCCGCTACGGCAAAGAAGTGAACACGGTCATGTAAGTCTAATCTCTCTTTGCCGGCAAGCCGCAGGTACGCTTCATGTACCAACGCCGTACTCTGCAGGCTGAAGTTGTCCGGCTGATTTCGCAAATACCGGGAAGCAATCGCTCGCAGTTCGTCATAGACCAGCGAGATCAAGCAATCCAGGGCTTCACGATCTCCCTGACTCCACCGGTTCAAAAGGAAAGTAATTCTTTCTTCTGACATGCTGGCCGCTCTGGTAGGCTACCGCAAACATTTCCACAGATATGTTGATCCGTTCCGTCCGCCCATTCCGGTTTGCTTATAGAAGGGCGTCGGCTCGTAGCTTTGAACGCCCAACACCATCGCGATCCTCGCGGTAATTCATCAGGAGAATTAATTGCAACCCGTAAAATCAATCACCGGATTATGCTTGAGCCCTTTTCTTGCTATCACTGGCTTCAACATATTGCTACCGGCAAACGCCCACGCCACTACGCTGACAGGAGTTGTTGCTTATGACAGTGGTGGTCTCTTCGACGAAGCGGGAGAGATTTACCGGACCACGCCGAATGACCCAAACACAACCAATGGCCGGCTGCTCTTTTTGAAGGGCCCGAGCGGATTCCTTAATCCCGGCGACTCGACCTCGCAAGGGACGTCGGCAGCCGGCGGGATCTCCATCCCGCTGACACCGGGAAATTACACCTATCAGATCTTTGGCGATAACAGATACGACAGCTACAACGAGGTTGATCTCGAGCTGTTCTTCAATGAGAGTGGGAATAACGTGAAGTTCGATCAACCGAACATTGAGGCCAAAGCTCCTACCAATAGCACTGCATTCTCCGTTCAAGATAACAGCACAACTCGTCTCGTCGACCGAGAAGGAAACGTTTACAACTCAGGCGGGTTCACTGGAACGCTTTCGCTCTCGTACGTTGACGGCGACAACACCGTGACTCTGACCGGATTCGAATTCGGCGGTGACGGAACGACTGACCAGGTGGGCCCGTATCAGGTCGGCCCTAACGGCGACCCCGACTACTTCGGCTCATTCAGTATCAACGTAGCTGGGCCGACTGCGCCTTCAGACACCCCTGAACCGGCTTCAGCTGGGTTAATGGCCGGCGGCCTGGGGATGATAGCGCTCATCTTGAAAAAGGTGCGCAAAGGCCGAGCCTCGAGGGCATAGTTCCCACTCCGGCGTTGGCGTTCCGTCCAGACTACAGCCGAAACGCCAACGATCCTGAGGACGTTGCTGTCAAGAACAACACGTTGGCGACTGCTCTCCATCCAAAAGGATCTCGGCTAAGATTTCCTCCGTAATGCCCTGTGCCTGCGCACTGGTCCCGATGCGATCGCAGGTAGCGTTAAATCGATCCGCCTTAAGTCGTCGTAGGCGTTTGTATTTTTGGGGAGAAATGACGATTGCAACACTCTGGCCTTGCTGACGAATGTCGATCGGCCCACGTTGTGCCGGTTTTGCAGCTTCACCCCGTAGCCGCGCCTCATAGCCGCGAGACGTGGGCTTCTACTAAGTTTATGGAGAGAGATATCATCGCATTGGCTCCGCCGCGACGAGCCTCGAATTCGTTGTAGCCTAAAAGTGATTCCTCCTATGAGCAAAATCGAGCAGATCTATCCGGTCCTTTCCCCCTCCGATGTGATCGCTCCCTGAAGAAACGAAGTGCAAACGGAACCCTCGTCAAGGTCGGTAGGATGCCACGCCACAATCCGCTCCAGCTTGAGTACGTCATCTTGAATGGAGCTGAGAGCCCGAAGCAAATCCGCACTCTGGCATGGGATCGACTCATGCGCATGTTCCTCCGGAAGAGCATGCCGTCTAGCGGGATTGTCATGGCGCAATTCACTTCAATTTTCGAAACGGTTCGTCGCAAGCTGCTTTCCAAGGTCATTCAATTCAGACCAGCGTAGGCCTGCTTGATAACTCCTACCCGACCGCTGTTCTTCCCGCCACCGACATTTATGCAAACACTTACCAGTAAACTCTTGTTTGTATGTCTCTTCCTCGCCCCCATGTTGGCGATGTCTCCCGATCCTCCATGCCAGAGCCGATCGGATCTGCAGGGCGCCTGCTTCACGGTTCATGGCAGCCTCAGGCTGTTTGACGGTACTCCCAGTGCGAGAATCCGCATCGCAGGCAGCAAACGCGTCCTGGGCGTTGTCCCTTTCACCGCAGATGGAAACGAAACGTTCTCAGCGCCTCGAGATGTCATCCGGGCAGCGAGCTTTGACCGCTCCCTCACAGGCGAATACCTCGTTTGTCCGTTAAGCGCCCCAAGCCCAATGAAATGCGCCTCGTCTGCATCGCATCCGCTACCCTCCCTCGCCATTCCGGTAAGTGACTCACGCAACAGGCCTGGAATTCGTAAGCTAAGAGTGATTTCTCCTATGAGCAAAATCGAGCAGATAG
The DNA here is from genome assembly GCA_964245395.1 of uncultured Bryobacteraceae bacterium. Lineage (GTDB taxonomy): Bacteria > Acidobacteriota > Terriglobia > Bryobacterales > Bryobacteraceae > Bog-105. Next base: position 3,553 of record CAXTMN010000006.1, on the reverse strand, counting down.
AAGGGCAGGTCAAACATCTCAGCCCATCGGAGCTAAAGGAATTCAGAGAGTAATTTCTGCGTTTTGACGCTGAAATCTGGGATCAGCAAATTTGAGGGAGACGCTCATAACGGTAAGCTGCTATCGCTTGCCGAAAACGCACTGCGAGATCACGAGTCTGGCCACTCTACGCTCGTGTGAACCATCACGCCTCGTCAGAATTCTTATGGCTGGTCGTTGTTCAAGAGTCCGACCCAGGGCTACTGTGCCCAGTACCTCACCGAAAACATCTTCGCTCAAGACGACTCTTGGGATGAACTCCGTCGAATGTTCGAGACGCTGTCATAGCATTCTTCTTCGATGCGAAGGTTCCCGCAACCATTCGCCTGCACCTCGTATCCGACAGATTTTTTTCTGTCGCGTGATGATTCCCCGTAACGTCTCTGGATAGCATTTGGTTGAATTACTCTGCCGGCTATTGGCAGGAGACGACCTCTCGGGTCTATCCACATCTCGTGCCAGTGCCGCCCGATAACTGCGAGCAATTGCGCTAAAGTGTCAACGGAAGGCGACCGTAAGAGCGCTAGTTCCATATTTTTTGCGGACGCCTGAAAGCAATCGACATTGTGAAGTCCCTAATAGTGCTGATCTTGCTATTTGTTGCCACGGGTACGGCATTTTGGTTCGTTTGGAACAACCGCGCATCGGAGAAAATCATCAACAGCACGGTACCGATTGCAATTGCCGGTCTGGTTGGGATTTCTATTGCTGGACTAGTTTTCGGGGGAAAAGATAGTTACGAAGTGGTTTTTCCTGTTTCGTACTTGCTCGACTTGCGTACAAAAATGCCGCTCAGAAGTTCGAGAGTATTCGAGAAGGAGCGAAATGAGTGGGGCCCGCGTTTATTGCTGCCGATATTGCAAAAGCAAAGGCCAGAACTATTAGTCTCCTCCGATGATTTCGGGAGCACCTTGTACCACCACCTGCTTCAGCGGAGTTTTATCGACCTATTCGTAATGCTGTATCGGATAACTTGGCAACCTAGGATTTTGCGTTTTGAGACCGAAATCCGGCATTTAGTACCTACGAAACGCCCACCTCGGACTCAGATACTATCGGTGTCATCGTCACAGAAAATGAAATTCGAAAGGCACTTCGAGGCAACTTGTTTGCTGCTGTCGACATTCCTCTGAAGCTTCAATTGTGTCTTCCGCCCGGATCTGCCTTGCATATTCGGCCACCTAGTGGAACGGACGATTCAAATGCAAAGAGCTTAATCGAAATACACAACCAACTCTGTACTCTCACCTTGACAATCGAGACAGGACCAGCGGTGCGCAGCGTCGGTAAATACCGCCTTTTGGCAGGAATATCAGAATCAGCTGCCAGTGACTTCGCGACGGACAGTTACATTGTACGTGCCCAAATTCGGTATAGTAAGTTACGATTTGGGCATCCCGACATTGCGGCTTATAGCTCTTGGGCCATGCAAGCGATTAATGAGTTGAGATACAACTTCGACGAGCAGATGATTTGGGCGCGGGTAAAAGAGGATAGCGAGTAAGCAATAACGGCGGTCGCCCGTATACGGTCTAGACTTTCCGCAAGTACTTGACCAGCGGAAGCAGCAAACTGAGAACAGCACAGCTAAGTCTCTCAATGCACGAAGGCGGTCTGGAGCTGCTAAGAACGCTTTGCCAAACGTCGATTTAACTTTGGCAACAACTACCGACCCTGGCTCCCAAACCTTCCTTCTCAAGAAGCTATGTAGACCGCTGGCGTGATAATCGGGATCCCGTGAAATGTGCCTAGCGATAGCAAATCGCCATCTCCCGTGACGATTATGTCCGGCTGCCCATCAAACGCTAGCTCCAAAATTATATTGTCCTTCGGATCACGGCACGCAACGATTGTTGTCCTGGTCACGATGTGCTGCGCAAGTTTGCGAAGTTGCGAGAGGAAGTCACTCCGGTCCTCAAAGCTTAGGTAACGATCAAACTTTCGGCGCCCCAAAACGCTTGTTAACTCTTTGAGAAAATCATCAGACACAAGCACTTGGCCAAGGTAGCTGGCTTTGTGGACGGCCCGCGCAGGCACTGAATTTGGAGCCAACAACCGACTGACGACGACGTTGCTGTCAAGAACAACACGTTGGCTACCGCTCGCCATCCACAAGGATCTCGGCTAAGATTTCCTCTGTCAGGCCACGTGCCTGCACGCTGGCCGCGATGCGATCGCAGGTAGCGTTAAATTGATCCGCCTTTAGTCGTTGAAGCCTTTCGTATTCCTGAGGAGAAATGACGATTGCAACACTGTGGTCTTGCTGACGAACGTCGATCGGTCCACGTTGCGCAGCCTCCAACAGTTTGTCGAGACCGTCCTCTGCATCTGATGCTGAAACCGATCTCATCGTCGTTTACCCTCGTGAGCGGTCTTATCTTCAGCCTTCCTAATCATCTGCTCGAAACTGATACGCTGAGCTGCTTGTTCGGCTAGGTTGGTTCCTCGAAGGCGATCGTAGTCAAGAGGAGACATAACGATAGCGACATCCCGGTTGTGGCTTCGAATCGTGACGGGTTCGCGCTGAGCCAAATCAAGCAAAGCTGCAAGTCGCAGTTTTGCATCGGTGGCCGTTACATACTGCATTTGTCTATTATGGACAAATTTTTCAGATCTCACAACTGCTATTGGTACGTCAAACCCCGCTCATCCCAATCGCTACCGCAGCCGCTTCCATCAAACTTTCCCGCTTCTACCGAGACCAACACCAGACTTCGCCTTCCCAGGCTGTCCCGAAGCAAGCTGATAGGCATTTTCAGGTTAATAAGCATGCTCACGAAACACTAACCAACCCTCTCTTACTAACACGTGCAATGAAGGGACCCACACGGTTTGAGAGAATACGCTTAATAGGCGGCAAAGCCGCTTCGAACGCAGCGGCTGTTTCACTTCCTTTGAGATTCCCCGCAATGAGAATGAATACTCGCGCGCCGCTAGCGCGTAAAGCTAGAACTTCCAAAGGTCGATAACGAAGTCGCTGGTCTTTGGTTAAAACAACCCACGACCGTGCGCTCACTTCAGCGAGCCAAACTCGATCTTCTTCGTCCCGCTTGAAATGGTCTTTATGAATCTCGACCCTGACGCCTGCCCTTATCAGGACCGACCGCACTGGTTCGACGCCGAGCGATCTATCCACAAAGAAGACCGCTTCAGGCGGCTTCGCAGCGGATCGCTTCTTCGATGTCACCGGCGTTTAACTGGAAATCTGCGGCAAGATCAGCAACGGAATCACCAGCTCGATAACGCTCGTAAATGGCCGACACCGGGATTCCAGTGCCTGTGATGACCGGCTTTCCGAACGAGACCGCAGGATTCATGACAATCACGCGGGGGTCGTCATTCGGGAAGGACGCTGCTCCCGTATCGCGTGTGAACGGATAAAGTTTGACGGGCAGGCCAGCAGAATCCCGGTCAATGCGCCTGAGGTATGCCGCAATGACCTCTTTCAAGGCCTTTTGACCTTCACGCGAAACAGTAATCATCTGGCCATACCGCTCGACAAAGAGATCAAGTC
>CAXTMN010000005.1:74808-81023 GCA_964245395.1 uncultured Bryobacteraceae bacterium | reverse complement strand
CAACTATCATGGGGAAACTCTTGTAGCATTTGGCTTCGGCCACGGGGGCAGCTCAACAGAGAGCAAATGATCTCAAACCAAATCATCGACAGAGTTCCCGGTTGTGCAGAACTCATCGGATGGTTCGGATCATGGCCTCGCTTCCTTGATTCCGAAGTGTTAAGTGTTCAGCTAAACCGTTCCGGCCTTTCGAGGGTGAGCATTTATACGTCTGAGTGGACAGGAAAGGTCAGCGCGGAAGGCAAGTACCTCCTTCACAAACATGTCGTTGTGAGTTTCTTGCTCGAACAGGTTAGCGATTGCGAACTCGCCGGGTTTAACCACCAGAATGTGATCAACGGCATAGACTTGGACGAACGTGAAGGACAGTACTACCTACAACTAAACGACGTTTTCGGGGTGGGTGGCAGAATCGCTGCTAAATCCATACAAATTGAGTTTTCACCCGGAGAACTGCAGTCGGCCGACCGTACAGCATCATCTTGAAAATTTTACGACTTACCATCTTTGTCCCCTTCACATTCCTGATGTTCGCGGCTCAGCCGGTCCCGTTAGTGGACTTGTCGGCCTTTGCTGCCGAGTTTCCGACGAATGCAATTTCAACTACTGGATGCCAAGCGGCATACGACAGTCCGCAGAAGGAACCACCAGCTTCGTGCAGACCATTTCCCATTACGATGGAAGTGAGAAAAGAAAGACCAAACGTTTCCAGTGATGGTGCGCGGGCTTTGGAGATCGTAATTACTAACACAAGTGAGCGGGAAGTTCAGATGCCTAGTTCTCCTAAAGAAATCAGAGGACTGGGAAAGGAGACGTTCGTCACTTGCGGGATTTACTCGCCACCCGGTTCGCTAAGAGTAACCAGCATTTCCTAAGCTTTTAGCAACAGCCAAGTTGCTTCCTCGGTAATTACTATCGGGCCGCACGACAATGCGATTTATATCATTCCATTTGACAGGAGTTCGTTTAAGTCCCCAAAGGGCAGTGGTGATAATAAGATTCAGATACAGGTGGAACTGGCGGCCTACTCGTTGGAAAGAGGATCGAAGAAATCCGATGACGTCAGCGCGCTGAGAACCAACCCCATACTATCTCAGCCGTTTACGCTTCCGAACTGATTTGACTCGTGCTGCACCGGCGCAGTCTGCTGCTCATGTCATGCATCGTGCTTGCTCTTGGACGGGCCGACGAGCGTGCACACAGCCAGGTGGAGATGGCAGAGCGCGGTAACCGGACCCATCCTTAGTCTCGATATCCCCAGAAGCTTGACCTTTACCTCTATGTTAATGCGCCTTCTAAAAGCGGAGATACCAGCAGAGTCAAGTTTTCGAGGGGCTGTGGTGGACGCCGTTACCTAGGAGCGATGGTTTTTGTCGGGCTCACCAATACCAGTAGCAATCCGGTGAGCGCCGTGATTGTGCTGCCAGATAGAGGCGGCCACAGTCGTGAGGCCTAGCCGGCACAGGAGGCGACCGACAAACCGGGCGTTCATATTTCGAGGACGAGGTCCCGTCCTGGCTCGCACTTTGTCTCTTCTGAGAAGGTGAATAGCAGCGTTCCGTTCTGCGGTTGCACTTTGTGTTGAATGCCTTCAGAACCTTGCCTGACGGTGGAAGGGCCACTTCCCTTCCCGGCGAACTCGACGTGACGAGCTGATAACGAACCTTCAATCACTGCGAGTGAGAGACGCGTTTTGCCCTGTTGCTCAGTAAGCGAAAAGGTTCCCCAACCCGTTCCAGCGGACCACAAGGAACGAAAATTGGCGTGGCTCAAACGGGGCAGTATGCTGATGTGCCGGTCTGGGCCGCGATAGCGGAACCCGCTCAAAGCCAGCACTCCGGACCACGAGGCCATGGCGCGCGCATAGTGATGCCCGCATTCGGCTTCGTCCCAGGGATTGCGGCGAATGCCATCGTAGCGCCGGCGGATATCGTTGATACATTCGATGCCCCGGCCGGTCATGCCCGCATAGAGCATCAGGACAGCAGCCGAGTATTCAAATCCGGTCATCACTTCGGCGTAATACGGGAAAGGAATTTTGGGTCGTTCGCCTTTGCCGTAATCGCAAATGACGAGCGCGGCTTCGTCGTTCAAGGCAAAGGTACGCTGAACACTGTCGTGATCGAAGAGGCTCGGCTTGTGGTTGTAGCGAAGGATAGAAGCGAGCGTTTCTTTGATATGCGCAGGGTCCAGAAGTGGTCCGAGTCCCGCAACATCGGCGAGATATTGGCCGAGGAGTTGATCGACCAAACAGCCATTGCCTACCTGAAACTGCGGATGCTCGGGATCGTCAGCGCCCATTCCGCTGCGCAAGCCCGGGGCGATTGAGTCTGCCGGGCGGCCCTCGATGGTCTGCACATAGTATTCGCCGTTAAACGATTGCGAATCGAACCAGTTCTTACCGCTTTGAAACAGGCGTCTGTACTCAGCAGCCGAATGGTTATCACCCGCGGCCCGGGCCAGTTCCTCGCCCGCGCGCAAGGCACCCAGGTAGTAGATTCCGCAGAGCGGATTCGGCCCGTAGAACTCGACATCGTAGGTGTTGTGCTGCACCCCTTCGAGCACTCCATCGCGATTTGCGTCCCAGCCGCCGGGAACCCAGGCAAATTCCAGCGCGCGTTTTACCTTTGGCCAGAACTCCTGAAGGAAGTGCGGGTCGCCGGTGAGCTGCCAGTCGAGATAAACCTTGATGATCTGTCCCATCTGTCCATCGGCGGCAGCGTAGCCGGAACGCTCGATTCCATCGGGAAGCAACTGGCGGAAGTACATCGCACCGCGAGTATCCATGGAGAAGCCGAATGCGCTACGCCTGAGTGAGTGGGAGAGGGAGGGAAAGAGGAGGGGTGTCGCGGTCTCATAGTTCCACACGTGCGTGCAGTTTCCGAAGCAGCATCCGATTTTGTCGTTCACTCCTTCGAAACCGTGGAACTCGCCGTTGGCAGTACGGAAGCAGGTGGTGCTTACCAGAGTGGAAAGGTTGGCCATGGCGGCTTCTTTCACCGGCGCAGGTAGTGTTGTCTCGCGCATAGCGGTAAGGAAACTGCGGGTGCGACGTTCGAGGCTGGGGAGATTTGCGGCAACGTACTCGGCGACTGCCCAGGCATCCGGGAAGCGGGTGCTGTACCAGTTCCCGATGACGGTTTCCTCATGGCCTTTCGGCGCTTGCCAGCCGCAACGCTTGGGAGTGCGGTTAGGGAAATGCCAGCCAAGGACAAACGTGTATTCGGCTTCAGAACCGGCAGGGATGCGCCGATTCAGGCATACCGAGCCGACAGCGCTGGGCTGCTGCGGTTGCGGACCTAGTTGGCCATCAGCGGAGAAATCGTCCCAGAACAGCAAGGGACTGTTCCACCAGCGACCCGCGGGCCAGCCTTTGAGGCTTGAATATCCGACGCCGGCTTCGCCGAGAACGGCAAGAGAGAAACTGCCGAATGCTGTCTCATCCTTTGCCAGCCCGGGATTCTGCATGAAGACGCCCTGAAGTCCTGGTCCGGTGCGGAGAGTGTTTGCGCGCTGATCTGGTGCGGGCTTCGAATTAGAAATGTGCTCGGGAGGTTGAACCGGATTATCAATGGAAAAGGCGATCGAAACAGAAGCGGCTGATTTGCCGGAGTTCCGCACGCGGTAGCGCAGGATGGCAGCCGGCAGACCCGATTCATCCGCGTCCAGGGGAATGAAGGGCGAGAAAGCTTCGAGACTGACTTTAACCGGGAGGCGGCGGTCGTGAAAATCGATGCGCGCCAGGGGAAATTCGCCAGTGAATGTTGCTCCTTCGAGACGGGAAAGCCCTGGGGAGCTTCGCGAGCCCAATCCGTCCTGTCCTTCATAGGGCGGCTCGATTCGCGACTCGAGAACATGCGTTACAGGCTTACTTCCTTCGGCTTGTACCCAGATGCTGGGGAAAGCATAGAGGAGAGAGTTACCCTTGTCCGCCTTATTAAAGATTTCCCAGTCACGCAGCTGGCCGCGTCCACCGAGACCGATACTGCCGGCGCCAATGCCTCCGAGAGGATAGGAGATAATCGCTAGCGCAGGGCCCGTGAAGGTTCTCGGATATTCGACGGCGGGTGATGTTTTCGGCCGAGCCGTAGGTTTTTCGCCATGGGCCGGTGACGATTGGGGTTCAGCCTGCTCGATCGTGTCTGAGAATGCTGCTGATGCTGTACCCGCCAGCCCTACGGATTTCAGAAAGCTGCGGCGATGTGTTTCGTTTTTGTCGCTCATTTCAAAAAAGGAGTTTCAAAGCAAACTGGATGTCGCGGGGCTTATTTTGCTGAGTCGAGACTACACCCGCACTGGAGGTACCGATAGAAGTATTCGGCAAACCGAACTGGGGATGATTTAAAGTATTGAAGCTTTCGGCTCGAAACTGCAGACGAATCTGTTCATGGATGGGAAAGTTCTTTACGATAGACAAATCCATGTTGGCAAGACCGGGTCCGCGCAAGTTCCCTAGCGTTCTCGCGGTATTGCCAAACGTGAAGGGGGCGGGTTGAGAAAACGCAGCCGTATTGAAGTAATTATTCAGGCGGCTTTCGATGGAACCTGGCAGAGTGGGATTCTGACCGTTCCAATTCGGCCGTTCTGTGCCGCCGTAATTAAACAGGTTGTTAGAAGCTGTTGTGAGTTGCAGTGGCACGCCGGAGTGGAAAATGCCGAGGCCGTTCAACTGCCAACCGCCCAGCACAGCATCGAGGATACCGCCGCGGTTCAGGAAGGTTTTGCCGCGTCCGACGGGCAACTCCCAGACGGAGTTGACGGCGAGGTAATGCGGGGTGTCAAACGTGGCGAGGGCGCGTTCACCTGGCAGATTGTAATAGTCCTGAAGACCACCGCCCGAGAAGCTCTCGCCGGGAAATCCAGTCGTCGTCGCCCCGACATCGTCGATCAACTTCGACCAGGTATAAGAAACCAGCAGGTTGAAACCATTGGCAAAACGCCGTTCCAGTTTAGCTTGCAGGGCGTGATAGATGGATTGACCATAAGACTGGTTGCCGATGGTTACCGCTGTGAATTGAGGATAGGGCCGCAAAAGCTGACTGGATCGGACTTGAGAACCCGCAATGGAACCGGAGGATATAGAGCCGAAGAATGGATTCGACACGAGAGAATTCAGGCTGTTTCCCAAGCTGAGATATTGATCGGGCAGCTGGTTGATGTTCAAGTCGCCGTAAAGAGCAATGCCGTGGCTGCCCGCATAGGCTAGATCGACAAGCAAGCCACCTCGAAGCGATCGCTGCACATCAAAATTCCACTGTTCGGTATAGGGCGTAACCCGGTTCCGATCCATTCCCACGACGCCTTGTCCCAGCAGAGTTGCCAATCCCAGAGAACTTCCCGTGGGAAAGACGAATCCGTTCGGAAATGGATTTGATAAGACGCTGACCGGAGTAACTCCGTCTAAGGTGCCGACCCAGGGCGTGCTTGACTGGAATCCACTGATCGGTACGGCATTGCCATTGAATCCGCCTCCGGTGGTCGGAGCGTAGAATAACCCAAACCCGCCTCGGATGGCAGTGTTCGGATCGGCTGCAAAGGCAAATCCAAAGCGGGGGGCAATATTTGCAGGATCGGAGTTGTACTGCCCGCGCGAGAGGCCGCCCGTGCCGGGGAATTCCAGACCGCCTTTGAGGCTCAGGCCGGGAACCTGCAGCGGAGAGGGAGAATAGTAATTCCAATCGGAAATGCGGTTGTAACGTTCAGTCCACGGGGTGGTGTAATCGTAGCGCAATCCGAGATTCAGAGTCAGCTTGCCCGTTACTTTCCAGTCATCTTGAAAGTAGCCACCGTAATACCGCAATAGTAAGTTTTGTCCAGGTCCACCGCTGCTGGTGCTTCCGCTCCCTGTCCCAAACAAGAAGGATGCGAATCCCGCACCGGCAGTGGGGCTGCCGGCGAGCGGATTAGGTCCCTGAGTAAACCCTGGATCGAAGTTAAAGGTCGGACCGGCGGGCTGATTGCGCCCAGTCGCTAAGCGTTTGACGCCGAAGTCACCACCCATTTTAAAAGTATGCGCGCCGTGAACATAAGTCAGGTTGCCGGTTTCATGGAAGGTCTCGTAAGCGTCGTGAAGCGTGTAACAGCCGCCGCCGAGCAGACCGCCGCCCACGTCTGGCGTAGCGACACTGACGCCCAATCCGCTAATCCCGACGTTGGGGAAACAGGGCGTCCCCACTTGAGCCAGTGCGTTGAAATAATCCGGCAGGCCAACGATT
>CAXTMN010000005.1:54841-74798 GCA_964245395.1 uncultured Bryobacteraceae bacterium | reverse complement strand
GTGGGACTGACGTTAATACCCGGAATGTTTCTTTGCAGGGAATATCGTAGATAACTGGAACTCAGTTCAAGAACCAGAGAGGGGCTAAGGACGTTTGAGTAATTGACCGTATCTTGCGTTTGCAGCAGCCGGTCATTGCCTGCTGTAGGGGCGGCAACGGCGTCGCTTGCTCCATACAGCGGCGGACGGTCGTCAATGGTGCGGTTCATCGACACTCGCCCAAAAAGCTTTTGCTGGTCATTGATGGCATGGTCAATTCGCACGGAGAAATCGTTTTTGTCGATTGGTGCGGAGTAGTTAGAGACGAAATTATTGGTTCCTGTAATCGGATCGCCTGCGGTGTTTGGCAGCGGCATGTACTTCAGCAGGTTCAGTGCGACTGGATCCAGAAGGTTCTTCGGGATTACGTTGCCGGGAACAAGATTACGAGTGTAACTGCCTGGCTGTCCCGGCACAGGGCGAGTACTAAACGGATTGTAGATGAGTATCTGCTGGCCTGCCTGATTAAACGTTTGCGAAAAGTCGCCCGTACGTTGCAGGACAGTGGGCATAGTTCCGACGGCAGTTACTCCAGAGATCCAGCGCAAGCCTTCGTAGGAGCCGAAGAAGAACGTGCGGTCCTTCTTAATGGGTCCGCCAACTGTGCCGCCGAATTGATTAAAGCGGAAAGTGCTCTTTTTACCTCCTGCTCTGTTGACGAAGAAATCTGTCGCGCTCAGTTTGTCGTTACGGAGAAACTCGTAGGCAGAACCGTGGAATTGGTTAGAGCCCGACTTAGTAACTACGTTGATGACGCCGCCTGCCGTATTCGAGAATTCAGCACTGTAGTTGTTGGTTTGAACCTTGTACTCCTGAATAAGATCCACGTTGGGAAAATATCCGGGACCGTTGAATGCGGTTTCGGAGTTCGCGCCGCCATCGAGCAGGAACGAGTTCTGGTTGGGGCGAGAGCCATTGATAGATACAAACTGATCGTTATACATCCCGTACGCAACCTGGCCAAATCCCTCTGATGCTCTGACGCCTGGCACAAGCTGAGCGAAGCTGTAACTGTTACGACCGTTGAGTGGCAGATTGGTAATCGTCTGATTACCTATGACCTGGCCCAGGGATGCTGTTGAACTTTCGACAGTAGCCCCCTGTGCGGTGACAGTGACAACCTCAGAACTCTGACCGATAGCCATACTTACATCGAGTGTGATTGCCAAGCCGACATCGAGCCTGACACTTTCCTGAATAAAGCGCTTGAACCCGCGAGAATCCACTTCGAGGTTATAGACGGCCGGGGAGAGGAGTGGAAACGAATAGTAACCCAAGTCGTTACTCAGGGTCATCCTGGACTCGTTTGTGGCAAGGTCGGTCAGCCGTACCGTCGCTCCGGAGATTGCGGCGCCTGAGGGATCTTTGACGCTTCCCGCGACCGAACCTGTGGCGGTCTGCGCATGGAGTTGGGGACTTGTGGCGGAGGCCAGAGCTACAAGCAGTGGTAGAAAACTTCCGACGAGCCGCCGGGACCGGACACGGGTCACCAATAACATGTGAAAACCCTCCAGAAGCGTGATAACGATTTCGATCGCCTCAGCTAGCATATTCGCGACTTGATCATGTGTCAATAACAAATGATCATTTGATCATTGTTGATGCCCCCATCGTTATTGCTATAGACTCTGGGAGACACTGCGAGATGAAAATTGCTTGAGCTTGGGGGTCCGGAGTGCCGGGAGGGTTTTCTCGACGAATGCAGATCATTCAGGAACTCCTTACGCATAAGGATCGGCTCAGCGTAGACAGCCTGGTAAAGATTTTGAAGACCTCTCCTGCGACGGTGCGACGCGATTTGCGGCTCATGGAGGAGCGAGGTTTGCTGAGGCGCGATCACGGCGGAGCGCTAGCGCGCGATTCGCTGATGCATGAGCCATTCGTCGAAGATTCGACTTTTCGGGAACAGGTGCGCCGGTGTGCACTCGAAAAGCATCGGATCGGAATGGCGGCCGCAGAGCTCGTTCAGGATGGTGAGAAGGTCGGTCTGGGCGGAGGCACGACGGTGGCGAAGGTTCTTCGCGGTCTCGGTGCGCGGAAAGATCTTTCGATCGTCACTTACGCCTTGAACGTCGCTATGGATTTGAGCCGTCAGAAGGACGTGCATGTTCACGTGACGGGCGGCTATCTGAGTGGCGACTGGTTTGCTTTGGTGGGACCGAACGCTCTCGAATCAGTTGCTCACCACTTTATGGATAAGTTTATTTTCGGCGCGAGCGGGATTCATCCGGAACGGGGCGTGACCGATTATCACACTGAAGAGGCGGCTATCAATCGCGCAATGCTCAAGCAGGCGCAAACTCGGATTCTGGTGATCGATCACACGAAGCTGGGAGTGGTTTCAAAGTGCCTGGTGTGCGCTTTAGATCAAATCAACATCATGATTACGGGCAAAGCGGCTTCAGACGAAATGGTGGAGCCCTATCTGCAGAAGGGCATCAAAGTTCACCGGGTGTAGAGTAGGGAAAATTGGCGTAGATCATTCCACCTATGAAAGTAACGAATCAAATTTTGGGGGCGCTTATCTGTTCCGTTTTGTGCAGCGCCGGCGTGGCTGCCGATGCCGGTGCTCAGCGGGACTGGAAGCAGGTGCTGAAGGAGCGGCTTCCGCTGTACGGCCATCGGAATTGGATCGTAGTCGCTGATTCAGCTTATCCCGCTCAATCGCGGGATGGAATCGAGACGATCATCTCGAATGCCGGACAGATCGAAGTGTTGCAGGAAGTTCTTGCGGATCTTTCGTCATCGAGGCACGTTCGGCCGATCATCTATACGGATCGAGAGATGGGTTTCCTGAGCGAGGCTGAGGCGCCGGGAATTGTCGGTTACCGCCAGCAGCTTTCGGCGCTTCTGCCGAACGCAAAGCCGACATCTCTCCTGCATGAAGACATCATTCACAAGCTGGATGAAGCGGGACAGACATTCCGCGTATTGATCATCAAGACTAATCTGACTGTGCCCTACACAACCGTGTTTTTGCAACTGGACTGTGCGTATTGGGGCGCTGAAGCGGAGCGCAAGCTGCGCGCCGCAATGTCGCAAAAGTCGGGCCGTTGAGAGTAGATTGATGGCAGAGAAACGACCCCTCCTGGCGTTTGCCGGTGGCTTCCTGGGGGCCGGCAAAACCACGCTCATTCTGAAGGCAGCTGAGCTTCTACAAGCACGCGGTCTGCGTACGGCTCTTATCATGAATGATCAGGACGCCGGACTCGTCGATACGGAGCTCGCTCGGGCTCGTCAGTGGGAGACCCGCGAAGTAAGTGGCGGTTGTTTCTGCTGTCACTTCTCGGATCTGATGGAGGCAGCGGATCAATTAGCAGAGTATGGACCAGACATCATACTGGCCGAACCGGTCGGCAGTTGCATTGACCTTTCTGCGACTATTTTGCAGCCGCTTAAGGCTTTTCATCGCCAGGAATATCGCTTAGCGCCGCTGACGGTTTTGCTCGACCCCGCGATGGCGGAGCAGAGTCGCCGCGGGGAACTCGCCCCAGAGGTGGAGTACCTGTTTACACATCAGCTATCGGAGGCTGATTTAGTGTGTGTCACGAAGCGAGATCTTCATGAGGACTTGCCGGAGCTCATGTTTCCCATTGATTATCATCTGAGCGGAAAGACCGGGGACGGCGTAGAAGAATGGCTTGACGAGATACTTGCGGCAAAGCGGGTGGTGGGCGCACGTCTTCTGGACATCGACTACCGGCAATATGCTGTCGCTGAAGCAGCCCTGGGATGGTTGAATGTTCATGCAGGGATTCGGCTTTTGGATGCAGTCAGTCCTGCGGCTCTTTGTGGACCTTTGCTCGATGAGCTCCAACGAGCGCTGACGCAGCAGAATATCTGGATCACTCATCTCAAGATTTTCGATCGTGCATCGTCCGGCTGGATCAGAGCGAGCATCTCCAACGGTCAGGACGCGGCGCCGGAGGGCGATTTACTGGCTGATCCCTCGCGCCACCATGAGTTGGCGCTCAACTTACGGGCGATAGCAGAACCGGACCTTCTACGGGATATCGTCACTGACGCATTACAGAACATTGCGGGTGCTGTCGAGATCCAGCATTTAGGGGCGTTCCGGCCTGCTGAGCCTAAACCCGAGCATAGGTTCGCTTACAGGATTTGACTAAAACGACATCTTCCTGGGTGACAAGCCGAGCCACTGCTCTTATTTCGTGCTGCTTTCTGACCAAGGAGGCACAACGCCTTCCATGCGCGCGTAAGCGATCAATTGCCCCATGTGCTCATTTGCGTGAACGATGATTCTGAGATACATACCCTCAACAGTGGCATCTCTGTTGTAGACCTTTACTTTGCGTTGAAGGTCCGCAGCATTCAGGCCGGCATGAGCGGCTTTGACGGCATCGAGTGAACGCCTGAGCCAGTTAAGCACTTCCCGCTTCGACGTGACGGTTTTTTCCATATCGGTGGATGTCATATCAGCCGGCATGGCGGGTCCTGTAACGCTGAGCAAATACAAATTGGCAAGTGCGATGTGCATGAAGACCTCGCTGGTCGACCGTACACCGGGGGTGGGCCGCCAACCGAACTTTTCAGCCGGGATCGCATCGGCCAGCGCAATCAACTGCCTCGAAACATGGCCCCACTCGCCGTCATATCCCTGCCACAAGCCCTCGAGTGAATCGACTTTCTGAGCGTGCAGCAGGGTGCTTAAAACAAAAGCGAGCAAGAACGTCTTCATGATCTCTCCTAACGTGGAAATCTTAGCTGAAAGACTTGCCTGCCGCTATCTCCATGGCTTTTTCGTACACCAGTTGCGCGGCCGCTACATCCTCAATCGCTACGCCCAGCGATTTGTAGATGGTAGTGCGGGTTTGCGGCTTCGGCATAACGCCGGCGAGTATCTCTCCCAATTCGGCGTAGATCGTCGCACCGGATTCGATGATTTCGCCGGACTCGCGCAGGGCAGCTTCACGCGATTCGACGATGATGGACGCGTTGATCATAGCATCTTTATCGATCTCGCGAGGCTGCGGTCCAACTGCGCCGACGGCGTTAACATGAGCACCGGCTTTCAGCCACGATCCACGCAGGATTGGCTCAGAAGAACTGGTGACGGTGACAATAACATCAGCTCCCCTTACAGCGTCTTCGGCGGTGGTGGCACGCGCCCCGATCTCGGCGGCGAATTGTTGCGCGTGCCGGGCAGTGCGGCTCCAGACACGCGTCTCATCGAATCGCCGGATGGAGCTAAGTGCGTGGAAATGCGCGCGTGCCTGCACTCCGCTACCTAAGATGGCCAGGACCTGCGCTCGCGTGCCGGACAGTTCCCGAGTGGCGAGGGCGGAGACCGCGGCGGTTCGCATGGCGGTGATCACTCGTCCTCCCATTACGGCCAAGGGCTCGCCTGTTGCAGTGCGGAACAGCTGAATGACCGCGTGATGCGTATGCAGCCCACGCGTCCTGTTTTGAGGAAAGACGGTCACTAATTTCGAACCCATCACGTCGCCGTACACTGCCGGCATGAGTCCAAACCAGCCATCGTACTCTGCCACTCGAAGGATGGTGCGGAGGGGCTGAGTGGCTTGACCTGCTGATAGCGCAATCAGAGCCCTTTCCATTGCGGAGCGAAGTTCGGCCGGGTCGAGTAGCCGCTCGACTTCTTCTTCGGAAAGAATCAGCATCTAGCTTCGCCGTAGAATTAACGAGCCAGAGGCCAGGGCGACCCATGCGCTGACCGCCATTGCTCCCAAGTGCCACACAATAATATGCAATGCATTGTGTAACGGGCAGTGCAGGCTCAGCACTGCTACGCCTGAGAAGCCGGCGAAGCAACCGAGGAGTAAAGATGTTGAACGCACGTCCGTCACGCAGCCCTTCTTCAAGACGAAGGCCGCAAGTATCCCAAACAGAGCGGCGCAGAAACAACCGAGGCGAAGGCAGGGAAAGCCCTGGGTAACGAATTGGTCGAGCCCGTAATGGCGGAACAACAGCGCCACAGTGAGGCTCATTGCGATGACGGAGCCCACCACAACACCATGGCGCTGAACCCTGACCTTGGCGCCGGGAATGGCTGACTGCACAGTGGCTACGGAATACAGCAAGCCCAGAAGGCCAACCAGCCCGTAGTAAATGGCTCGTTCCACCATGGTCAGCTGAAAGAATCCTTGTAGTCCAAAAGCAGCTGCAACCAGCAGGCAAAATCCTGCGAAGGATCCTGCGATGGTCAAGATGAGAACCGGATCGGACGGCAGCGGTTTGACAGCGCTCAGCTGCGGCAGCAATTCGCTGAAGGCGCCTTGCAAGTGCCGCACGCCGGCTAGATCCGGCGCTACGGTAAGCGAATCCATTAACGACCGGCAGCCGTTGCATTCTGCAACGTGCCGGGCCGCGCCGGCGGTAAGCGGCCGCCCTTCCGCGAGAAGCTTTTCTATGTCGCGACAGTTCATCGTTCCTCTCCGAACAGCCGCCGTAGACTCACGTAAGCCCTATGTGCACGTTGCTTGACAGCTCCAACGCTTGCGCCAGTCGCCCTCGAAACTTCCTCCAAACTGAGCCCAGCCACCTTCAGGAGCAACACCGTCTCCCGCTGCTGCTGAGGTAAGGTCTTCAGTAAGTCCGACAGGTCCGGAACCGGTGAACGGGCAGAGGGTGGCGCAGGCGCCTCAGCAGCAACATCTTCTACGTGCTCCTTCTGCAATTCGTGCTGGGCAATCCGTTGACCTTTGCGGTACTGATCGACCTGTACCCGGCGGGCGATGGCGAAAACCCAGGGCAACAACGGTTCGCCCGGCCGGTAAGTGTGGCGCGATTTGTGAATCCGCAGCCAGCAATCTTGCAGCAAGTCCTCAGCCCGTTCGCGGTCCCGGACCTGCGATAAGAAGAACCGATACAGCTTTCCGCTAAGATGCTCGGCCAGCATTGTCGCCGCTGCCGCATCTGCGTGTTGGTAACGATGCATCAGCGACTCGAGCGCGCCATCCTCAAGCGTGTTCCTGCTGTTTATTTCATCAGTCAAGAACCCGCCCAATATCTAGTTCTGAGGTAATCACTGAAAAGTCACGCGCCGCTGAACTAAACCACCTTCGCTACCATACCGTAACTTCCGCGGGTCTTCGAAACGAACTTGCTTGCGAGGAGAATCATGAATCAACTCGCTTACAAACACCCGCTGGTCACCCGGTGGACGCATTGGGTCAACTTTCCCATTCTCTTCCTGATGATCTGGAGCGGTCTGCTCATTTATTGGGCTTACCCTGCTTACCGCGTGGGCGCTGGCAGTTTCACAGCCGTCCACTTTTTCCCAAACTGGTTTAATTCTCTGCTCCGTCTCGACCATCGTCTAGCCGAGGGAATGGCCATTCACTTTGTAATGGCCTGGATCTTTGTGGTTAACGGGCTGCTGTACGTTGCGTTTGCCATCATTTCGGGCCAGTGGCGCCTCATGGTTCCCGACCGTCGTTCGCTGGTAGAAGCCTGGCGCGTTACGCTTCACGATCTGGGTCTCAGACGTTCCGTCCCACCGATCGTGAAGTACAACGGCGCGCAGAAAATCGCGTACACGGCCATTATCGCGATGGGGGCCGCGAGCGCTCTGACTGGTCTGGCGATCTACCGCCCTGTTCAGCTCGCCTGGCTCGTTCGGCTCCTAGGGGGGTATCAGACGGCACGCCTGGAGCACTTTGCGCTCACCGTTGGCTTTGTTCTGTTCTTCTTCCTCCACGTGATGCAAGTGGTTCGCGCCGGCTATAACAATTTCCGCTCCATGGTTGCCGGATGGGAAGTAACCGATAGCAAAAGGGAGGCACCCCATGCCTGATCAAGAAAGCAAGAAGTCACCAGAAAAAGAGATCGCCCGCCGCTCTCGCCGGGCCTTTATCGGGCTCGGGATCGGTGCTGCTGCCGGGGTTGCAGGCTGGCGCTGGCTATGGGGCGGAGAAGATGCTGACGGGTTGCCACTCAGAGGTCGGCGGCTGCTCGGTATACACACGCAACTGAGCGGCAAGATGCTGTACAAGACGGATCATCTCGCACCCGTTTTCCCGCGATCGGAGGCGAAGGCGCCCAAGCCCAATGGTGATGAAGGGCTTGACGACGACCTGGACAATCACAACTGGCGGCTGAAGATAACGCCATATGGGAAGCAAAATCCAGCCACTGAGCTCAGCCTTGCTGCAATCCATCGCCTTCCGCGAGTCGAACACGTGACAGAGTTCAAATGCATTGAAGGCTGGAGCACGATTGTTCATTGGGCTGGCGTCCGCTTTTCCGATTTCACAGCTGCTTTCGTTCCGGGCGCAGAGAAAGCGCAGTATGTTGGCCTGCAAACGCCAAACAACGAGTATTACGTCGGCATCGACATGCCCAGCGCGTTACATGAACAAACGCTGCTTTGTTACGAGATGAACGGTGTGCCTTTGACGAAGAAACACGGTGCGCCGCTACGGTTGGTAATTCCTGTGAAATACGGCATCAAGAACCTTAAACGGATTGGGGCGATCACGTATACCGATGCGCCTCCGCCCGATTTCTGGGCCGAACAAGGCTACGATTATTACGCCGCTCTGTAAGGACGCAGCTAAATCGACATGACACGAACACTCATAATCCTCTTTGCCGTTACTGGTTTTGTTTGTGGCGCTCAGAATCCGGGCCGCGCTCCGGTCCTGTTGGAATTGTTCACCTCAGAAGGTTGCTCCAGTTGCCCGCCTGCGGATCAGCTGCTTACCAAGCTAGACCGGGAACAGCCTGTCAGCGATGTGGAATTGATCGTGATTGGCGAACACGTTGATTACTGGAACCGTGGTGGCTGGAGTGATCCCTATTCTTCGCCGGCGTTCAGTCAGCGCCAGCAGCACTATGCGGCTCTCCTGCACGCTGATGATGTTTATACGCCACAGTTAGTAGTCGATGGTACAAGCCAGTTAGTCGGGAGTAACTGGCCGAAAGCAAAAGCCGCAATCGAGGCCGCCCAGCATTCGCAAAAGCTTACCATTTCTCTTGAGCTTTCAGATACTGGCGCTAAGCGCAAGCTAAATACGAAGATTGGCGCGAGTTCCTCCTTCACATCCGGGGATGTTTTTCTTGTTCTTGCTGCGGACGCGGTAAATACACAAGTAAGTGGCGGCGAGAACTCCGGCCGCCACCTTTTCCATACTGCGGTTGCCTACTCGATCATGAAGATCGGCTCTATCTCAGCCCGGTCCGGGTTTGAAAATACTAGCAGCATTTCAACTCATTCCAAGTGGGGAAGCGAAACCCGCATCGTTGTGTTCGTCCAGGATCCCAAGACTGGGCGGGTGCTTGGCGCTTCCCGAGCCAAACTGTGAGCGAGGAAGGCGGACGTGGGATGCGCATGGCGGCCGCCCGGGCTGATTGTTGAGCCAATCGCTTTTAATAGACCGCGAGTCCTTCTGCTCCGGCACTTGGCGCGGTCGGCAGCACGGAAGTCACTTCTTTCAAAGCTCCGTCAGTGCCAACCTTATAGCCGACAATTTTTCCCAGGCTGCTAAAAGAAACGTACAGGTACTGATTGTCTGCCGATAAGGCCAGATCGAGCGGGAACGAGGTAGCAGGTTGAGTGTTGGGTGGCGCAGCTTGCTGCGCAACCGCCCCAATGGGTGTTAGAGCGCCGCCAGGACTCAACGTGAAAGCGCCAACGCTCCCCGATATCGTATTCGAGACCCACGCAAATACGCTGTCCGTGGCGACCCAACAGGTGGCTCCCCCTGATGCATTCGCCTTCGCCGTGACCACACTGAGGGAGTTATCCTGATTGACCGTATAGGCAGACATCGATCCGTTGTTAGGCGGCCCACCATTCGTTTCGGTCACGAGCAAGACCCCGCTTGGCGTGATCTGAATTCCAAACGGCTCGACTCCCTGCGAGTTGTTGTAAACAGGATTGGACAGAGACCCGTCGCTGTTCACGGTAAACACATCGATTTTGTTGGCGATGCGCTCTGTGACGACCAACTTTGTCCCGTCGGGCGTGAAGGCTGCGCTCGAGGCGCCTGTATCCAGGGTGCTCAAAGGCTGTTTAGAGTCTTTGACGGGCGTCAGTTCACCAGATGGGCGAAGCCGAAAGCCGGCGGTATGGTAGCCGCCTCCGAAGTTCACCACATACAACAGATCATCGTGTAGAGCCAAGCCGACAGGATTTCCTCCTGCTGACGGTGTAACACTCATCAGCTCCAACCCATAGTTAGAAATGCGGAATACGGAAATGTCGCTGGTTCCGGCATTTACAACGAGTAAGAACTGGTGATCCGGGCTTACAATCAGGGAGTTTTCTGATTGGAGCGGATCGTTTGTTCCACCTTCTCCGCGTCCTCCAGTAGGAAATTGTCCGACCAGTTTCAAATGACCGTTGCTGTCGCGCAGATACATCAGGACCTCGTTGCGACTCACATTGTTAGTCGCAGCAAAGACAGCACCTGCCTCGTCTTTGAGCGCCGGAGCGCCCCAGATTGCGCCAGCGGATAGTAACAGCCCGCCGGACACAGCAAGTAGATGGCGAAAGCGCGCCTGATGCCGAAGGCCGCTGGGATTCGATTTCATAGATGAAGCTCCTTGTAAGATTGCGGCGCTGCAAACCTGCTGCTCGTCCGCATGTAGCATTCGCTTCTCTGGTACACGAAAGTTACGGTGCGATGGTAAGAGGTCTTCTTACCATCTGAATAATGACGAATCATCGCCCGTTTGACTGGGCGGATTTTCTGCATTACAGTGATGTAGATCTGGAGCGCTAAGAGATGTCAAGATACTTTGCCGAGTTTGTGGGAACCTTTGTTCTCGTTTTCGCCGGATGCGGTTCGGCGGTGCTGGCCGGCGACAAGATTGGTTTTCTGGGGGTTTCTTTCGCATTCGGACTGGCGCTTCTTGCAATGGCCTACACGGTTGGTCATGTTTCGGGATGTCATATCAATCCGGCAGTCACCCTCGGTTTGTTCATCACCAAGAAAATGGATCGCAAGTACTTACTTGGCTATTGGGGCGCCCAGGTCCTGGGAGCGATTGTTGCATCGGCGTTTTTACTGGCCATTGCGAAGGGAGCGCCGAACGGATATGATGCGGGATTGTCCGGATTCGCAGCCAATGGGTATGGATCTCATTCACCCGGACAATACAGCCTGCTGGCTGCTGCGCTGACCGAAATTGTTCTAACCTTTTTCCTGGTTTTGACGGTGATCGGCGCCACGGACTTAAAGGCGCCCGTCGGGTTCGCCGGCCTTCCGATTGGCCTTGTTTTAGTAGTCATTCACCTGGTCGGTATTCCAGTGACGAATACATCAGTCAATCCGGCCCGAAGTATAGGTCCGGCGATTTTTGTGGGCGGTTGGGCTTTGCAACAGCTTTGGCTGTTCATCGTTGCACCGCTGGTTGGGGCGATTATTGCCGGAGCGGCATACAACGGATTTAGAGTGCCAAGTTTAACGGCCAGGGACGCCGAGCAAGCACTTCCGACGCAGCAGGAAGAGCGATTGAGAAGCAAATCCGCTACTTCATGAGAAGTTTTGGAACATTCTGGTGTTTACTTCAGTTCACCTTCATCACGATGAAAGTGAGATCGTCGTGCTGCGGAGCATCGCCGATCCATTGTTGTAGCTCGAGCAAGATGTGCGATTTGATCTCGTCGGCAGGGAGGTGCGCCAGGCGGCGTATCAAAGTCTGCAAACGTTCCTCGCCGAACTCTTCTTCGGCGGCGTTCAGAGCTTCCGTGACTCCGTCGGTAAACAAGAGCAGCAAGTCGCCGGGGCGCAGATCGACTGTTCCCTCCTCGTATTTTGCAAACGGAAACATGCCGATAATCATGCCGCCTGTCCGTAGCTCCTCGATGAGCCGACCGGAAGTGACGGCGCCGGTTGCGGCGTGCGCAGCACGGACTAAGTAGGGAGGGTTGTGGCCGCATTGACGTAACGAAGCTGGCTCTTCTCTTCATCGATCTGGGCATAAAAGAAGGTGGCGTAGCTGCTGGATCCAGTTGACCGATGCAGGAACGAGTTCATCTTTGCGGCAAGCGCCGAAGGCGAGATACTTTCCTCGATTGCGATGATGCGCAAGGAAGCCTGAACGACTGACATGATTAAGGCCGCAGCAATGCCTTTACCTGCGACGTCGGCCAGTGCAATCCCGAGGCGATGATCGCCGATGTGTAAGAAATCGTAATAGTCGCCGCCGACACTGCGAGCCGGGAGAGTGAATGCAGCCAGAGAGCTCGTGGCAGTTTCAGGAGACTTTTGCGGAAGCAGCCTTTTCTGCACCTCCACAGCGAGCGCCACATCCTGCCGAAGTTTCTCCTGTTCCACAACACGACCGGTTAGCCGCGCGTTTTCGATCATGAGAGCGAATTGATCGGCACACGCCCGGAGCAGCGCTTTTTCGCTGGAACTGTAGGCATAGCGATCGATGGGCGCACCCAGCAGCAAGAGCCCCATGATCTCGGTTTTGATTCGCGGGGCAATAGCCAGCCGGGTGTCGCTCCGCTGTAAAGCTTCGATTTCGGCCAGGTATTGAGGTCTTTGTTCCGATGCCCAGCGAAGAGCCGTGGCCAGATCGGCAGGCGTTACAGTGAGCGGCGAAGTATAGAATCTGAGGCGGTTCACCAAGAAGCCATTCATGGGAATTGTGCACGCAGCAGGGTGGCGCTCTGGTGATACGGCTATGCAACTGTAATCCTGACCGGAGACATGCTGGAGCAAGGTTACCGAGTGGGCCTGGACTTTGTTACAGACACTCGCCAGAGCTACGCCGAGAACTTCTGTGAATGAATCGGCACGACGGCTCGCCTCAATGAGATCGTTAAGACGAAACCCAGCGTTCGCCATGGCTGTAAGGCAACGGCCTGAGCGGCACAGCATCGACGACGGTAAAGATCGCCGTAGCGGAGCCGATACCGACTGAAAGAGCGATCACGGCAAGCAGTGCTACTCCCTTGGCGTTCTTCCAGGAACGCCAGCTGTGCCGAATCAGCGGGAGCATCGTGGAAAGGATACCAATCACCTATTTGAGCTGCAAAAGCTTACGCGAGGAGCCAGCTGTCATAGTAGAACGAGTAGCGGGATCAAGCTCACGAAAGAGAAGTGAAGCACCATGACGATCGACGAGCGCTTACAATTCCTGTTGACCTCCAGCGAGTCTCTACGCGCCTCCACGCAGGAGTTGCACGCGACCGTGCAAGCGATGCAGGAGTCCATCAAGGAGCATTCCGGGCAACTGGCGATCGATGCGGAGAACATTCGCGCCCTCCTTCGGATTGCGGAAATCCAATGAGCAACGACTCTCCGGGCTTGAAGAGGACGGAAAGAGACCACCAGCAGCACCAGAGTGAGCGGCGGCAGGAGAGAACTGTTCTGCAACAACGTAGCGATTACTTCTTGAAACAAAATCGACTACTTTTTGTTGTCCTGTAATGATGCTGTTTGCGCCTCGGTCTGTGTAGCACTCTTCGGCACCGACCAGGCAAACATAACTCCACCACTACCTGCGAGTACATATTGCCGGCCATCGAGCTGATAACTGATTGGAGAAGTTTGCATCGGTGCGCCGGTCCCCGCGTGCCACAGTGTCTTACCTGTCGCGGTCTCGAGCGCCATAAAATTTCCGGAAGCATCGCCTGTAAAAGTAAGTCCTGAGTCGGTGGTCAGAACTCCGGCTCCGGCTGCTCCCGGACCGAGTTCATGAGTCCAGCGGATCTTGCCTGTTTGATAATCGATCGCTTCCAGCGTGCCTTTGCCCCAGACTCCGTAATCCGCGCCGGCCCAGCCAAAGGTGCCATCGGCCGGTTTTGCAAAGTAAATCGAATAACTTGGATGCGCGTCTACAAGAAACAATCCTGTTTTCGGGTCAAAACTCGGAGATCTGTAGTTCGTTAAACCACCCTCATCAGGGGCGATCAGGCGTCCGTCCGGCGCCGGTTCTTTTTCAGGATTGGGAATGGGCCGACCTTGCTTATCAACTCCCAGCGCCCAATTAACGGGGCCGAAAGGCGCAGTCAAAAGACTTTTCCCGGTGGTGCGATCCAGAACAAAGAAGTAGCCGTTCCGTGAAGTCTGCATTAGCATTTTTCGAGGCTGACCGGCGAAATCCGCGTCGACGAGGACCGGCGTTTCGACTGCGTCCCAGTCATGAGTATCGTGCGGCGAAGGTTGAAAGGCCCAGGCCAGCTTGCCTTTATCGGGGTCCAGAGCCACGATACTGCACGTGTACAGGTTGTCGCCCGGGCGTGTCAAGCCTGTCAACACCGGAGTTGGGTTGCCTGTCCCCCAATAGAGAAGATCGAGCTCCGGATCATAGGTACCCGTCATCCAGGTCATGCCGCCTGTAGTTGCGTTCGGCGTTCCGGCTGGCGCAGTCGAATCCCACTTCCACTGCGTCTTACCTGTCTCCGGATCAATGGCCTTGAGAAAGCCGCTTAGGTTATCGAAATCTCCCGACACGCCGACGATTACGTGATCTTTGACGACTAAGGGCGACATTGTCGTCCAGTAACCTTTTTGGTAATCGGCAATAACAACGTTCCACCGAACCGTTCCATCCTTCGCATTGAGCGATACAAGATGCGCGTCCGGGGTCATATAGAAGAGCCAGTCCTTATACATCGACACACCGCGTTGGCCGATGTGAAAACCTTTATTCTTGGGATAAGTGTAATGCCATACTTCGTGGCCCGATCGCGCATCCACAGCCCATATATCGTCTAAAACCGTGAAGTAAACCACTCCATCCACAACCAGCGGCGACGACTTGATTGGCGCGTTCTGTCCCGTTTGAAACGCCCAAGCCAATCCCAACTGATCGACATTGTGAGGACTAACCTGCGTTAACGCGCTGTGTCGCTTACCCGAGTAATCTCCGTGATAACCGGGCCACGTATCCGCCGGTGGACTTACTAACATGGAACGATCCACACCCTGCGCGAGGCAAAGCCCAGCGGAAATAGCAATCCCAACCAGGAGAAAATTTAACTTGGTCGCAAAAATCATAAGTTCCGATCTGGTGGATTAATGCAGCGTCTGTAAATAGGCCATTAAGTTATGTATGTCGGCGTCGGTATATTTCGTAAGTAACTGGGCATGCGCCTCTGCCGGTGCGTCGATTTTCGAGTTAACTTCGCCCAGCGGCCAGGACCGGTACCGCCCCGATGCATCCCTTAAGCCGACGGTGAACTCATCCTTGTAGGCCAGTTTGCCGCTCACGGTCTCCCCGGAAGGCAGAGTCACGGTCACCTTGGCTGCGGCATCTCGCGGATAGAGCATGCGCTCCTCCAATTTCAGTCCCTGGAGGCGCGTGGCCACCCCCGCCAGATCACCCGTGGGTGAATGGCACGCGGCGCAACTTCCCGCGCCTTCAAAGTAAGCTTTGCCCGCACTCGCGTTGCCGGTTTGCAGATCGGCAACATCGACACCCTTTCGGCCGCCCTGCTGCGTTTCCGCTTTCCGCTTCTGCTCGTGAACAAAGGCGACCAATGCGGAAATGTCCGGGTCGGCTAGACCAAACTTCGGCATTCCTTTATCGACACGCCCGTTTCGAACTACGCCCCCAATTTTGTTTCCGGCTACATCATCCGCTACCAATTGCGATCGCGTTAAATCGGGCCCGCTCTCTCCGCCGCCGGCGTCCTTGCCGTGACAGAAGGCGCAATTCTGTATGAACAGCTCTTGGCCCTTCTGCACAAGTGCGGGTGACACTGGCTGTGCGGAAGCCTTCGCAGTCTGTCGTGCCGCACTTGGCGTCTGTCCAGCGCCGTTGACGCTTTGTGCCGAATACATCGCTGTCACCGCGAAGCCGGCGATGGCAGCTACCGTTCCGATGCGAACGCATAAGGTAGGAGAAATTGGAACTCTTATCGCCATCTTCATTCTTGGAAACTGGACTTGGATTCGGCTCTCACCAGACTGTAGGCTAGCCACCTATGATGATAGTCGCATTGAATTGTGGCTGAGACTGCCACTCCGCGCTGAGGTGTTTCGGAATTCAGCGCAGGTCGACCCGGGATTATCTAGTGGCCTGTTGCTATCAGGAGATCCTGTCCCGAATCGATCGATCCGGGGTATCCCGACCACCCGCCAAAGTGAACACCGTCGATAGCCAAGCCTGCTGCTGCATAAAGTCCGCGAAGGTAATCGAGTTCGAACGCAACGGCCTGTTCAGGAGCATGTTCACTCCGCTGAGCGTGGTGTACAAATTTGTACGGAAAGTTGAGTTGAGACATTCCTGCCTCCATAGACGATATCGTTTCGTCACAGAGTAAAAACCATGTTGTGAGAAACGATCCTCCGGGGGTCATCACCCGTGCTACCTCGCGGAGGTATTGGTCCACAGCAGCTGGCAGAAGATGTGTGAAGAGAGAAGTCGCCAGACAGAAGCTGAAGGACTCGGTCGGGAACGGAAAGGAGAACCGGTCCGGGGCTATCTTGCCCTGTCCGTTGTACATGAAGTTGAAAATATCTGCATGGACGAAGCGGAAATTTGGGTTTCTACTTGAAATGTGATTCTGACACCAGCTGATAGCGAAGCGAATGATATCTAAACCTACGTAGCTCCCCGGCGGCTCTATGAAGCTCTCCATGGCGATTGCTAAACGCCCAATCCCGCAACCCAAGTCGAATACCCGGTCATCAGCTTTCAAATGCCCGAAGGTGCGGCAGAGTGAATCGTTGTGAAGGCCCAGATCGTGGAAGGAACCCTCTCCGGAGACATTCAAGCGCCTCGGGGGCGTTGTCGAGTCACGATTACCGCTTAGCATGTCTCTCATGTCCAAAACAAAGTTCTTGGAATATGTAGACAGGCCCTGAATTCGCACCGGAGTGGGAAGAAGACGGTAAAGAAAGCGCTTCCACATCGGTCTGAGCATGGGCTGGCTCATGCGGATACATGAGCCAGTTCCCTGAATTAATTGGCGTGTGGCTTCAGGACAACCTTGACGCAGCCATCCTTTTTGTCGCGGAAGGTTTTGTACAGTTCCGGAGCTTGTTCGAGCGGAACGGTATGCGTGATGATGAATGACGGATCGATTTCACCTGCTTCGATTTTGCCGAGCAGCGGCTTCAAATACCGGTGTACATGCGTTTGTCCGGTCTTCACGGTGAGCCCCTTGTTCATCAATGCCCCAAAGGGCACCTTGTCGAGAAAGCCGATATACACGCCAGGTACTGAGATGGTCCCACCCTTGCGGCAGCACATAATGGTCTCGCGCAAAACGTGAGGGCGATCGGTTCCGAGCATCACTGCCTCTTTGGCGCGATCGAGAACAGCATCGACGGTTCCGGTGCTGTGAGCTTCGGTGCCAACGGCGTCGATACAGCTATCGGGGCCCTGGCCGGCAGTCATATCCATCAGTCGCTCTTGCACCTTCTCTTTGGAGTTGTCGATGATCTCGGCCTTGCCCCAGTTCTTAGCCAACGCCAAACGCTCGGGCACACCATCAATGGCAATGACGCGGCCTGCGCCGAACATCCAGGCGCTCTTGATAGCGAACAACCCGACGGGTCCGCAGCCCCAAACGGCAACCGTGTCACCCGGCTGAATCTGGGCATTCTCCGCGGCCATGTAGCCGGTTGGAAAGATGTCGGACAAGAAGAGCACCTGCTCATCTGTAAGCCCATCAGGAACCTTGATTGGACCGACATCGCCATAAGGAACGCGGAGATACTGCGCCTGCCCTCCCGGTATTCCTCCCAGCATGTGCGAGTACCCGAAGAGCGCGGATGGCGATTGGCCCATTACCTTCTTGGCGATCTCGGCATTCGGGTTCGACCGATCGCAGAGAGAAAACAAGGTCATCTTGCAAAAGCGACACTCGCCGCAAGCGATGGTGAATGGTACGACGACCCGGTCACCCTTTTTCAGTTTTGTAATATCGGCGCCGACTTCGACCACTTCTCCCATCGGTTCGTGCCCGAGAATGTCCCCATTCTCCATGGTCGGCATCATGCCGTCGTACAAGTGAAGGTCAGAACCACAGATCGCGGTCGAGGTGATTTTGAGAATTACATCTCCCCCTGTTTGTATCTTCGGCTCGGGTACAGAATCTACACGGACATCATGTTTGCCGTGCCACACGAGGGCTTTCATCATCTAAGACTCCTTTGTTTAGCAATTCATAGATCAGCTGAGTGGCAGGATCGGTTTCATTCTCTTTGCACAGTCTCGGAGTTCAAGCGGTTCGATATCATCCAACCAACGCTGACATTTGGAACAAGCGCATATCGATTCCGTACTGGAAGCACTGAAGCATACGAACAAGGAAAGTAAAAGAGGAATATGCAAGGACAAGAAGTGATCATCAGATATTTGGAAGATGCCGAAGCGGCTGAGAGGAATTTCGAAGACGCGCTTGCGACGTTCAGCAAAGCGGGGGAGCAGATCGAGGTCCAAGACTTCTTTCGATATGCTTCCGCAAAAGCAAAGACTCAGCATGAGCGTCTGGAGGCACGACTCAGAGCCCTGGGAGGGAGTCCCTCGACGGCCAAAAGCATCATGGCACACTTGCTGGCGTTTGCTCCGACCGCAGCTCAGATTGGACATGCCGCGGAAGAAAAGAACACCCAGCATTTGATGATTTGCGTTGCAGCCGCTTCCGCTGAAATGGCGATGTATGAATCATTGGCCACGGTGGCGCAAGTTGCCGGTGACAGCGAAACCGAGCAGCTTGCCCGCCAACTGCAAACAGAAGAGAAGGATGATTACGACAAGTCCTGGGCGCTCCTGAAACCAAGCGCGCTTGACGCCTTCCGGACAATCACACAGACGGCCTCGTAGGAGTAAATACCGCTTGGTAGAGGAGCTATGTACGTCTGCAACGCGTCGCATAGCTCTTTATCGCAAGGTATACAAATATCCAGCGATGTCACGTGCGTCCTGCGCAGTCACTCCCAGGTTGGGCATAACGGTCTTCTCGTCGATGGCCTGCGGATTCCGAATCCAGCGGATCATGTTCGGCGGATTATTTTGCATTACTCCTGCCAGATAAATGCGACTGGCAATGCCCGAGAGCGGTGGTCCCGCAAGTCCGACAGCGCCGGAGATCCCAGGAATGCTGTGACACGATCCGCAACCATAGCGGCTGATGGCCGCTGCTCCGCGTTGATAATCGCCTCCGGCGGTAATCTGCGCGATATGGTTCTTCTCGCCAGCGCCACCGCAGCTCACCAAAAGAAGGTGAGCGCAGGCCAACGCTAAAAGCCAGGTAACTCTACTTCGCACGGCAAGTCCTGTCAATCATCAGATCACTCTCTCTGAGCCAAGCCGCGCACAAGGCCAGCCCAGCTGCCAAATAGACCAGGCTTGCCGGAACCCACATAATCAAGCCGCCAATCTGCTGATCCTCGAGCGGCGTCAGTCCCCAGGGGGCGGCATTACTGTGATAAGCCGGATACCAGACATGAGGCGAAAACGTCAGTAACGCTCCCAGAATGCCCGTATGAACTCCAGTGGTGAATACATAAAGGATCGCGGCGCCGTAAGCCTCCCGTCCCTTGGTGTAGAAAGCGGCCCACCAGAATAGGAGAGCTGACCCAAGAAAGCTAAGGTGCTGCGCCGCATGCGCGAGATCGCTCCTGAGCGTCAATTGAAAAAGCGCAGGGATATGCCAGATCCAGATCGCGGCCGCGTGCAGGGACCAGGCAGCGACCGGATTGGTCAGAAAAGTCCAGGTCCGTTTGACGTAGGGTTTTTTGGAAAAGTGGCCCAAGCCTCTCCGCCACTGGATCGGGACAGCCCACAGAAAGGTGACCAGCGGGCGGGAAAGGACCAGCAATGGCGCGCAGATTAGCATCAGGATTTCATGCTGCACCATGTGTGCCGAAAAGAGCACCTCCCCGAGAGGATGCAACGGCGAAATCAGAGCGATCAGGAGAAAGATCCAGCCTGACCAGAAATACGTTCTCGCCAGTCGGGTCAGTCCCACCTGTTTCGTTGAGCCCCACGCGTAAAGCGCAGCCGTAACCACCAACGGAAC
>CAXTMN010000005.1:47098-54831 GCA_964245395.1 uncultured Bryobacteraceae bacterium | reverse complement strand
ACTCCCAGGCAGACCATAGCTGGCCGGGTTGAAGCGATTCGCCCGCTTGAGCCAGCGCTACGAAGGGAAGCAGAAGCAGGCAGCTGAGGGCGCGGCGCATCAATCGCAAGAAGCGAGCATCAATTCGGGTATGGTCTGCGCCACAATGATCAGGGCGAAAGCCCCGCTGAAAACCATGCCGCCGAGCGCCATGAATCGGCTGCGCGGAAGCGATCCGCCTTCGTCTCCGGGAACCACGAGTCCCAGCGCCCTCCATTGACGCCATGCCACCAGGCCGGCAGCACCGGTCAGAAGCAGCGAGACCAACGCGATCAGAAAGAGCGCGAACTTATTTTGGAACGTGCAGGTCCAGGGCACCCACGCATACCTGGCTTGAAAGCTGCACAGCCAGATGATTGGGCCAGCTAAGACACCGATCCAAAGACTGCCGGTTTGCTTCATGTTTGCGACTCCAGCAGACGCGGTCCCCAGTAGATCAACACGTAGATCGGGATCCAGATACCGACGAGAAAGTACCACACCACCGAATCGACGTGCACTCCCAACCGCTGCTTCTCTCCGTACCGGCCCGAGAGAACCGAGACCAGCAGTACCACAGTGAATACGCAGTCAGCGATGTAGTCAAAGCTGTGCAAGCCCAGGAAGGCCCAGACGTACGAGCCGTTCAGATCGGTTTTCCAATTGAAGTTCAGCGAATGCCATTCGACAATTCGCATGATGAAAAATACTGTTGCCAGCAGCAGGTTGAGAGTCATCCCCACGATCATGCCCCGGCGGTCGTTCTTCTTGGCGGCCTCGCTTGCCAGATAGCTTCCGTAAGCACTAACAATGAGAGGAATTAAGGCTAGAGTGGGCATGAGAGTGTGAGGAAACTGCTCACCGGGCGGAGGCCAAACATCAACCCGAAGGCGCGTGTAAAGGTAGGCAGCCATGAGGATCGCGAACATCATGCCCTCAATGAGTGCGACACAAAGCTGGCCCCACCAGAGGGGTGAGTCCGTAGAAACCGCGTAAGGCAGAAGATGGCGTACGTCGAGAGTTTTTGCCTCGTTCATCGTTTAGATCTCGCTCAGGGTTCCATTTCGAGTGGCTGTCGCGGCCAGAACCAGCCGATCAGGGCCAGCCCGGATAACACCGAACCGTAAACGATGTACCAGGGGTTGAAGACAGAGCCGGCAAAACCGATGCTGACACAAACGGCTGTGATGAACGGCCAGAGAGTATCGCCCGGCAGCACATACCGATGGTGAGGCTCCGCGTCCATCAGCGTTGTTGCCAGCACCTCTCGACGATCGTTCCGCAAGCCGGTGACAACCGTGCGTTCGGCAGGCGGAACCCACAGCGGATAACGGCTGGTAGCAACAGGGAGAAACTCGAAATTATAATTTTTGGGCGGCGAGGCGGCGGCCCACTCGAGACTATCGGCGTCCCATGGATTATTGCCAGCAACTTCGCCTTTGCGAAGAGCCCAAATTGCGTTGCTGATGAAGAGAACTCCACCTGCGGCGATGATGAAGGCGCCGCACGCTGCCAGCAGGTTCATCGGCTCCCAGCCCATCTCCGGCCCATAGGTGTAAACACGTCGGGGCATCCCTTTCAAGCCGAGGATATGCATGGGGAAAAAGGTCAGGTTGAAACCGATGAACAGGATCCAAAAGTTCAACTTGCCAAGCTTCTCGTTCATCATTCGCCCCGTCATCTTCGGAAACCAGTGATAGAAAGCCCCGAACAGCGGGAAGAGTGCGCCGCCGATCAGAACGTAGTGAAAGTGAGCAACGACGAAGTACGTATCGTGCACCTGCAAATCAAGAGGAACGGAGGCGAGCATCACTCCCGTCAGGCCACCCAAAACAAAGATGGCGAGAAAGCCATACACAAAATGCAGCGCCGTGGTAAGGCGGACGCGGCCACTCCACAGCGTGGCGATCCAGCAAAAAATCTGGATACCGCTGGTGACAGCAATCATCATGCTCGACGCCGTGAAGTAAGCTTCTCCGATTTGGGGCAGACCGGTGGCGAACATGTGATGGACCCATAATCCGAACGCGATGAACCCATTGGCGATTTGGGAGAGGACCATGGCCGGGTAGCCCACCAGTCCCCGCCGTGCATGCGCAACCACAATGGAAGAGACAAAACCCAGGGCTGGGATAAAGATGATGTACACCTCAGGGTGCCCAAAAAACCAGAAAATATGCTGATACAAAATAGGGTCGCCGCCCTCGGCAGGGTTGACGAAGTGAGTTCCGACAGTGCGATCGGAAAGCAGGAAAGAGCTCGCGAGCACGATCCCAGGCAGGGCAAAGATCACCATGAACGATTGAATCAACATCGACCAGACATACAGCGGGATGCGATTGAGGGACATGCCCGGCGACCGCATTTTAAAGATGGTCGCGACGATCTCAGTGGCAACACACAAAGCTGAGACCTCGGTCCAGGTAATCATCTGCGCCCAAATGTCGGTTCGCTTGCCCGGCGTGAATTGCGGGCCCGAAAGTGGCGGATACGCAAACCATCCCATGTCAGGCGCTGCGTTGGTAAACACCCCCCAATAGAGGAAAAGACACCCGCCGAGATATAGCCAGTAACCAAAAGCATTCAGGCGGGGAAAGGCCACGTTCCTGGTACCGCACATAAGCGGGACCAGATAAATCGCCATTCCCTCCATCATGGGAACGGCAAAGAGGAACATCATGGTTGTGCCGTGGGTGGTGAAGATCTGGTTGTAGCGGTCGGGGCCAAGAAAGGTGCTGTTGGGATGAGACAGCTGAGTCCGCATCAAGAGCGCCTCGATACCGCCCACGACGAGCATGATAAAGGCGGTAACGATATACCGGAGACCAATCGCCTGGTGTGTGGTGTAGGAGAACCACCCGATGACGCCCTTGGCGTGACACCATGCCTGATCTAACAGCCTGATCTCTTCATTACCGTTGTCGATGCGCGGCA
The DNA here is from genome assembly GCA_964245395.1 of uncultured Bryobacteraceae bacterium. GTDB lineage: Bacteria > Acidobacteriota > Terriglobia > Bryobacterales > Bryobacteraceae > Bog-105. The sequence goes on along the minus strand of CAXTMN010000005.1, from coordinate 51,879 downwards.
GGAGATCCTGCGTCGAGCTCATTTCAAACTCTCCAGATACTGAATCAGTGGTTGCAGGTCGGCCGGGTGGACAGCGATGGTGGCCATGTGGTTACCGGGTTTGATGCTCTGCGGATTAACAAGCCAGCCCGCCAGATTTCCCAGCGTGTTCGGCAGGGTTCCGGCAGCGATGCTACGGCGCGAGGCGAAGTGCGTCAGATCCGGTGCGTTCTGGCCTGCAGCCCTGGTGCCGCGAATCTGGTGGCAAAAGATGCACTCGTAATTCAGGAACGCCTGCTGCCCTTGCTGTAAGATCGGGTCGGACGGAGTAGTGGCCGGCTTCAATTGAGACTGTAGCCATTTTTCAAAGGCCGGTTGCGGTTCCGCGATCACATAAAACGACATGTGAGCATGCTGCAGGCCGCAAAACTCAGCGCACTGTCCACGGTAGACGCCCGCCTGGTCGGCCTCTATCCATTCGGTCGTGATGTGCGACGGGATCAAGTCCCGTTTTCCGTTCAGGTTCGGCACCCAAAAGCTATGGATCACGTCGTTGGACAGACCGCGAATCAACACGGGCCTGCCCACCGGGATATGAATTTCGTTGGCGGTGGTGAGGATCTGACTCGCGTCAGTATTCTGGTAGCGGAATTGCCACCACCATTGATTGCCAGTCACTTCGATGGCCAGTGAGTTCTTTTTATTCCGCAGTTCCGAAACGGCTTTTCCGGTACCGACGCTGGCAATCAGAAGAACAAACAGGATCACGACTGTGGCGATGCTGGCGATCGCTACATTGCGGCGCAGCCTGACCTCGGCTGCTTCGGGAGCGGCATGCTCTTTGTCTTGCTGCTCATCCTTTTCCACCTGGCGATGACGAGCCGTAAGGGTCCACAGCATGAAGCCCATGACGATTACGAAAATTGCGCTCAGCAGGTAGAAGAAAAACCACCACAGTGTTGCCACCTTGACCGCCTGGGGACCTGCTGGATCAACTGCCGATTGTTGATGACCCGCGCAGGCGCTAAACAGAAAGACGCAAAAAGAACACAGGATCACGAAGAAGCGCGCCCGGAAAAGGGCCCAACTCCTCCCCACCCTCATTTGGTGGCTCCGCCGGTTCGGTTCTGAAAATTCTGCGGATTCGCGTCGATCGAATCCGAACGGACCGGCATCGCTGAAGTCGGCTGTTTGCCATTCAGGGATCTGATAAAGGCAACAAGCTGCCACATCTGATACTCCGGAATGCGGCCGCCCCAGGAAGGCATCCCGTTGGGGCGACCCTTCACCAGAGTGTCAAAGAGGTTCGCCGGTTCACCCCCGTAAATCCAATCTGTCTTGATGAGCGGTGGACCAATTGCACCTCCTCCCGCACTATGACAGCCTGAGCAGTTGTACCAGTCAAATAGCCGCTGACCCTCCGCGATTTCGTACGCGCTTCCGTTGTATGGATTGGTTACAACCGGTTGCGGGTCGATCGGGCCTCCCGGGCGAAGATCGCTCTCCCGGGCAGCGTCGCCATACACGGCCAGGCGAGTGGGAGAAGGCTGCAGAGTGCGTTTTTCGCGCTGGCAGGAAGCTGTCAGCAACAGAAGAGCGCTAAGGGCAACGTTGAATCGCCTGATGACTTTCATGGTTCAATGCACCTGCGGAACTTCGTACTCAGACAAAATCTGCTGTACAGCAGTTGCTTCCGATCGGAGAACCTCATTCAGCATCGCCTTCAAGCCATCATCGCCTTTGTGAACAGCCATGGAGATCGCGAAAGTAAAGGGAATGCCCAGATACTCGGAGGGATGGACGGGTTGTATGGTCAACTCTGAGTGAGCTTCCTTAACGAAATAGCCAGCCAGCGGACCCCAGACGATCCCCAGGTCGATATCGCCGCTCTTTACCGCGTCAATAATTTTGCGCGATGGACTACGATCGCCATATTCGCCGAAAAGGCTGAAACTGACAATGTTTTGTGTGATCCCGCGACGTGCCAGCGCAAAAGCAGGCGGGGCGAAATCATCCCCCACCACATGAACGCCAATGCGCAAATGATCCAGTTGCACGTCAGCCAGAGAAGTAACGTGTATGTTGCGATCCGCCCTGGATACAAACACGTAGGTTGACCGGTAGTACGGCGTCGTGACTGCAACCGAATCTAAGGAGGACGGAACACCCATCACCACATCACAACGGCCCTCGTCCAGGCTGTATTTGAGAAACGATTTCCGTTGAGACCACCAGGTGTACTCGAGCTTATAGCCTAGCTTCGCAGCCACCAGTTCTGAAAGCTTGTTCTCAAAGCCTTGTCCGGCTTCGTCTGAAAGCGGCATATTGCTGGGATCGGCACAGACTCGCAAGGATTTTCCCTCAGCGGCAAAGCAAATCAGCAATCCTACCGACAACAAACTAGGGAAGCGAGAACGCATAAAGCATTCCGCCTTTCGTGGTGAATTTGCCTAGATCAGTCATCGCATTGACAAAACCCAGAGCGCTCGTTCCATCTACTGTATTCAATCCACCTGAAACGACAGCTCCTGCCCAGCCGCCCACTCCGGAAAGCACAGCCACATACTGCTTGCCATCGGCGCCCTTATAGGTAACGGGTTGGCCAATGATTCCGGACCCGACCTTGTACTGCCAGAGCAGCTTGCCGTCCCGAGCGTCGAGGGCTTTGAACCAGCCATCCATGGTGCCGTAGAAAACAACGTTGCCGGCAGTCACGACCGTGCCGCCCCACACCGGAAAGTTTTCGTTGAGGCTCCAGACCGTTTTCGCTTTCACAGGGTCCCACGCAGAGAAAATCCCCCGGTTGCCGCCCGGACCGGCATACATGCGAACCTTCATCCCCACAAACGGAGTTCCGGCAATATAATTGGCTTGCACGCCCTGCGTCTCATAGCAGAGATTGTTATGCGGAAGGTAGATCAATCCCGTTTGAGGTGAGTAGGAAGAGGGGCTCCAGTCCTTAACCCCGGGCGGCGCAGGACAGGCGTCACGAACGGTTTTAAAGCCAGTCTCTTTCGCGGGATTTACCTTCAGGTCGCCCGTTTTCAGATCGACCCCGAAGCTCGTGTTGGTAAAACCAAACGTCTGCGCAGAGAGCACCTCGCCCGTAGCGCGATCGATGATGTAGATGTATCCGTTTCGATCGGGATGCGCCAGCACCTTTCGAAGCGTCCCTCCGATATTCAAATCGAGAAGTATATTTTCGTTGATGCTGTCGTAATCGTGCAGATCGTGCGGAGTGATCTGGTAGGCCCAAATCGCTTCACCTGTCTCCGGACGTCTGGCGAATAGCGTACATCCCCATTTGTTCTCGCCGGGTCTCTGCTCAGGGTTCCAAGGGCCTGGGTTCGATGTGCCGTAATAGAGAAGATCCAGGTCAGGATCGTAGGAGATCCAACTCCAGGCAGCGGCGCCGCCGATTTTCCAGCTATCGCCCGGCCACGTTTTAACGCCCAGGTCTGTACCGCGGTCTTTCTGATAGAACGGCTTAAAATTCTGGCCGATGAGGACATCCTTATCCGGACCGGTTGCGTAAGCTCGCCAGGCGATCCTACCCGTTTCAGCGTCGAGCCCGGCAAGCCAGCCACGAACTCCCAATTCTCCGCCGCTGTTGCCAACCAGCACCTTGCCCTTGGCCACGATCGGCGCCATGGTGATGGTCTCACCGAGGTTGATGTCACCGAGCTTCACCTTCCAAACTTCTTTTCCCGTATTCGCATCCACAGCAACGGTCTGGACATCAAGCGTGTTGAAATAAATGCGGCCCTTGAAGTAAGCGGCGCCGCGATTCACCGTGTCACAGCAGGCCACACCCTGTGAAGCAGCAGCAGGATGAGGTTGATAGACCCACTTCACCGGTGCTCCTGGCTTGGTTAGATCAAGAGCATAAAGATTGTTCGGATACGGCGTGACGACGTACATTATGTTGTTCACGACGAGAGGGGCAGCTTCATTTCCACGTAAAGTTCCCGTGGAGAACTCCCACGCGGGTCTCAAAGCCTTGACGGTATCGGTGTTTATCTGTGTGAGCGTACTAAATCGCGTGCTCGCGTAGTTCTTTGGCGCCATGGGCCACTGACCATCATCCGGCTGATTTTGTATCTGCGCCAAACTGGGCAGGGCCATCAGTAGAACCGCAAGGAAAGGTCGGCTGCTTCTCTCGAACATCATGCTTCCTTACGACAATAGCCTGACTCGCTCGTGCCATTCTGAGAGCACCGGCGTTTTTGCGAAAGGCGGACAGGATTGAAGGGTCGAACTCTCGTCAGCGTTCTCATCGGTGGATCCATCGGTACTGCCCTCGCGCTCGCTACGAAACGTGTTAGCAGTAGCGCCCAAAGCGGGAGAAAAGCGGTTTCGACCCCTCGCATAGGCACTGGCGCAATTCTTGGCGCTGCGGCGGGTGTGGCAACAGATATGCTCGCGCGGCTGCCGCGACAAGTGACCAGGCTCGAAAGCTTGATGCCTAAGACGCAGGTCACATCTTCTTACAGTCAGGTAGTAAAGCCGACGCCTCCATCGCTCTTCACCGATCGAGGGAGCGGCACGGATTTTGAAACGCGCCTTTCGGCCCTCGATGATTTTCTCACTCCGAACGACCGATTCTTTGTCCGCAGCCACAGTCCGACTCCCAGCATCGATCTGCAAAGCTGGCGTTTAAAGATTGACGGGACCGGTGTGCAAACTCCCATCGAGCTCACGTACGACCAAATCGCCGCCATGCCTCAGACGACGTTGACGCGCACCATCGAGTGTGCAGGAAACGGACGCCGCTTCTTCAAGGAGGCTTTCGGGGTAGAGGG
>CAXTMN010000005.1:44413-47088 GCA_964245395.1 uncultured Bryobacteraceae bacterium | reverse complement strand
GCAGTGGCGCACCGGCGCCATCGGCTGTGCAGAGTGGACCGGCGTCCCTCTACGGGACTTGCTCAAACGCGGTGGGCTGACCAGTCGAGCGCGTGATGTGATGCCCGAAGGTCTTGATGATCACAAGGTGAGCCGCCCCATGCCGCTCGCAAAAGCGTTGAAGCAGGACACGCTGCTGGTGCTGAAGATGAATGGGGAGACTCTGCCCGTAGATCATGGATTCCCCGTTCGCGTACTTGTCTCCGGCTGGGTGGGCACGGCCAGTATCAAGTGGGTAGGGCGTATCCAGGTCTCCGAAGAGTCTTTGTACTCGCCGTACAACACCATGGAGTACGTCATGGTGGGACCTCGATACCCCATGCAGTTTCCCGCGATGGGTCCACCGATTACGGAGATGCCAGTGAAAAGCGTGCTCGATTTAGATTGGCCGGCCAAGGTGGGAACGGATACCGAAATTATCCACGGGCGCTCTTCCGCAGGTGAAGGCAAGGTGCGCGATGTTGATTACAGCATCGACAAGGGTCCTTGGCTAAGCGCGGAGTTGCTGCCGCCTAACAACGAGGGAGCTTGGGTACGATGGCAATTTCGTTGGCGCCCCACACTGGGGCACCATGAAATTCGTGTACGGGCAACTGATGAGCAGGGCCGCTCCCAACCCCCAGCGGTGCCCTGGAATCATCACGGATATCTGTACCACGCCATAGTTGCTCACCCGGTAACTGTCCTTTGACCCTCTGAAGGATTTCTGCAATGTTATTACGCCTTATCAGTTCAAGCATGCTGGCCGCACTTGCCGGCTGCTTGGGAATCGAAACGTCACAGCAGTTTGAAAAGAAAGTTACCGGCGGAAGAGCGCTCTCGGTAAAAGGTCTCATCGCCCGGCATACTGTACGGGCCGCAATCTTCAGTCGAATGAAAGAACACCGCCCAAAAAGCCTTTGAGCGGTGCGTTCTCACTTGAATACAGAAGGGTTCGGCATTTACCCGAGATACAGGACGTGCACGTACACGCCCGTGCGCGGATTATAGGCAAGATAATAACCGGGATCTTGAGGATCGTCATACAGCACGACGTCGTCGGAGTTCCACAGCCATCCATTCACGTAACCTAGGTCTCCAGGCGCTACAGAAAAGTAGAATCCGTTGAAGAAAAACCGGGAGGGCCCTCCTCCGGCAAGCCGGTAAACGTGAGACGGTCCAAACTCGCCTGGAAAGTGCCCGTGCTGCCAGGGATGATCCAAATGAAAGTTGCCACGATGCTCATCATGCCCAACCCACTGTCCGTCATTATGGACATGGGGCGCCTCGGGATGACCACCGCCATCGCGGAAATCACGCCCTTGCACTCCGGCCGAATGATTGCCCTGTTCCGGCCCATGCTGCGGAATGTAACCTCCGCCCACTCGATCGTGCGGTTCCTGATGTCCCTGACCACCGGACTGCTGACCGCGATGATCTCCACCGCCATGTTCATCTCCGTGCTGTGCAAGCAGAGGAAGAGCGGTAGCCAGAAAACAACCTGCGAGCAAGGACCCAACTTTTTTCATCATGATTCCTTAAGCGGCAACGTTCACCGCGTCTGTTTGGCGCTGGCGCAAAGGGGTTTGTTTCGCAAAATCCCATAGGGCGTGCGCAGATCCTCCTCCAGTTGTCTACTTGTCTTTTTTTAGTTGCCCACTTCTCTTTGCAGAAAGTCATGGATGTAAGGCAAGCAAACCTGGTTTCCCAGCCCCGAAAAGACCAGGTCAAAGGCATGTTCAGACCAGGGAATTTTAAGGAGCGAGGCACGATTACCGCTTGCCTGCAGTTTGCTGTAAAGCTCATGGGCGAACGCCGCTTTCACGATGTGATCGCGTTCGCCTTGAAGGAGCAATGTCGGAGGTAAGGAGGGCCTGACATAGTGGACCGGCGAGGCGTCGCGAAAGGCATCTGGCCGCTCCAGTGGAGATCCGCCCAGGTATGCTCTTAGAACCGCGCGAACATCTATCGGATCAGGAAACGGCCGATCCCAGTACCCACTTTTCAGGTCGGTTGGGCCATAAAAGCTGATCACTGCACGGATGGGAATGCCTCCCGCCTGATAGGCCGCAAGCAAGGCGAGTTCGGCGCCTGAGGAGCGCCCGCAAAGGATGAAGCGATTGGGGTCCACGTTGTACTGGGTCGCGTTCGAGTGCAGGAACTCAAGTGCCGCCTGGACATCCCGGACCTGATCCGGAAAATGAAACGCGGGAGCATGCCGGTAGTCGATCGCAAACACCGTGAATCCGTGCAGAGCCATATAGGAGTCAAAGCGAGCTGTGTCGCCCGGAGCACCTCGCTGCCAGGCACCGCCATAGATGTCGATCAGCGCGGGCCGCGGGCCGCTTTGGCGAGACGTGTACATGAGGATGTTCCCCAGTGGAAAGTTCTGCAGCAACCGTGGCGGTTCGACTCGATCTCCTGCAAGGCTTCGCACGCAACGAAGCAATACAGATACGCGGGCGGTGTTGTTCTCGGCAGTCCATCTGCCTGGACTCGTGGTCAGCATTCGCACCGTACCGATCTCGTAAATGGGCCAACACGCCAGACAGGCAGCTACCATGGCAAGCGGCCTTGCCTTGCGCTAAAACCGCAGTGCCCGCCCAAGACTCACGAGATCGAGCAACAACAGCCACTGCGACAATTCGGGCGCCGCG
>CAXTMN010000005.1:43306-44403 GCA_964245395.1 uncultured Bryobacteraceae bacterium | reverse complement strand
TGTCAATAAAAGTGTGACAGCCTTCAACGTGCTTTCTTCTCTACAGAACGAACAGCTTTCAATTTGGTCTGCTTCTGGGAGAGAATGAACGCCGGAGAGTCTCGTCCCATTCCGGCGCTAGCAGCCGTACCGTCATGGAGCCTATGAACACAGCAATCATATCGGACACCCAGTGTTCATTTATCACGACGGTTGCGATCGATAGGGCTGTGACCAAGGAAGTTGCCGCTATCTTGCTCTCCCGAATATTCCTTTCAAATAACTTGAGCCGCAAGTGCCTACCTGGCGCTTAGGGAGCAGAGCAGCGGCGTCAGAGTCCTGACCAGCGTCTCTCAACCTGGCAACTAAAAACTTGACCGCGGCCGGAAGTGGTAGGTGTAGGAAAGACTGACGTATGACGGCAGATACACCCCAACCACTCTCTCGAATGGCGCTGCCTCACCTGGCAGCCCAAGCACCTCCGTCGTTTGGCCGGTATAACCGCTCGCGATTAAGAAATTCACGCCCAAAGCCATCCGCTTGTTTAGAAAGGACCGGGCCAGCGCGCCGCGAAGTTCTCTAACGGGAACGCTTGTGAAACCGTCTCCGAGAGGTTTGGCTCCGACTTCTTCAACCTCCGCTCGAGCCTCCAGACCGAAGGGCAGCTTGTTTATTGTGGCGAGAATATCGATCAAAAGACGAGGAGCTTCTGGAGTGGGCAGACCTCCATCGAGATCTCTTGCATCGGCCTTTGATACAGAAGCTTGCAGCACTCCAAATCCGAAATAGCGACGCATCGCGAACGTGACGAACTTGTTCCGGCCTGGCCCTTCGTTTTGCTGGAGGCCGGTATCAGGATCGATCTTTGCCAGTGACGCTTCGGTCGTGACATGCCCTAGCGTCATCCTGAAGTCCGTTCCGAAATACATTTTGCTCACGACCATCTGGTAAGAATGCTCACGGCTGATGGGTGTGGCGCGCGCCACTCCGATTCCGATCCGGGGATCGTTGGTGTAAAACGCCTCACCGAAGCTAAACGCGATGTTGGGTAGTGACGGCCGGCCGGTCGGTAGAAAAGAGATGGTCACCTTGGGAGAGTTAAACCCCGCTGACGTGCT
>CAXTMN010000005.1:36614-43296 GCA_964245395.1 uncultured Bryobacteraceae bacterium | reverse complement strand
GTGGAACTCGTCGCGTTCAGCAAGTCCGTGTTTTGAAACTGAATCTCGTCGCGGCGCCAGCCTAAGTCGTAGTGCAGGTATTTCAACAAGGCGCCATCAAGTGACAAGTAGGGAGCAGTGTCGCCGAGGGTTACGTTGTTGGCCGAAATTTTTTGAAAGGAACTGCGAAAAGGCTGGGCGGTGCCTGAGTCAGAGCGGTCGAGATCCAGCCTCCGCGGCGCATCACGCTGATAGTCACCACCCACCATCAACGTGAGCGAAGGAGTCAGTTGCTTGATGTAGTTCCCATTGCCTCCGGTCACCGTCCGAAACTCGCTCTGCCTGATCAGGCCATCCCCAAAGTTAGAATCAAGCGCAAGATTGTACGTCCGAAAGAAGGCTGAGAGCTGAACCTGCTGCGTGGAATCGAGATGCCAGGCATCGTTAAGCGCCAACTCTCCCGTATGTGTCTGGTCTCTTTGCCGTTTGTCGATGGTGTCCTGCAATCCCGAAGTCCTGATCGGGACGAGACCCGGTATGTAAGAAAACCCGTAATACCCGATTCCGAAAAGAGTCAATTGGTGTTTACCGATATCGAATTCCCGGAAGCCATTGACCTTGTACTGCTGCCGATGTTCGAGTCGCTGCAAAAATCCATTCCCGTACGCAGCCTCCAGCGCAATCCATGACTTCGTCTCGAGCTTCTCAGGGCTCCAACCAGCCACAACATCGAGGTCCCGATAATCGCCCGTAACGGTTAGGAACGGTTCAAGCCGGGAACGAAGCTGATAAATCGCGGAGAGATTCTCTGCGTGATTCCCTTCGCGTACGTTGAAGGCGCCTCCATCGGTCTGAACACCAGAGAGGACGGCTGGCACCATGATGTTTGGATCGGCGTATCCGTTTCCGTGAGCATTGGAAGAGAGGTTATTCGGGACCAGGTATGTGCCCACCTGAATGTATTCTGCAATCGGCTCGCCGTGGTCTCCGGCCACCCCCGGTGCAAAATACTGCGGCGCCTTGATGCCGCCAGAGGCCGTTTCAATCGGCAGGCCGGGTATGGAAATGGGCGCGCCGGGCCGGCCGGGGTTGGCGTCCAGGGCTTCCTGCCGTACAAACACACGCTGTGCAGGATCAGGAAACATGACGCTGGTCTCTCTTCCGTCAGCGGTCACCGTGATCGATTCCTGCTTAGTCCTTACAGCACCCAGTTGAACGTTCACGGGTATTGGCGCGGCAGAAGTAATCTGCACGGGCTTGCTGACCTCCTGAAAGCCTGGCGCGCTCACGAGCAAGGTGTAGCTTCCAAACAGGCTTGCGTGAAACTCGAAATGGCCCTCCTTATCCGTTGTTTGCTCCAGCGACGCACCCAGCCCATTTGGCGCGATCAGTTGCACCCGGAGGGCGCCCATTGGCTTAGCCTGTGGATCGGTTACCTGGCCGGACACAAGTATGTTGCCAGCTGTTTGCGCTTGGACTGATTCGGCCCCGAATCCGGGAAGCAGAGACAACAGTGCTAGCACTAACCAGCTACGCTGCATTCGTTCTTCGTTTCGTACTACTGATAGACCCCTGTTTTGGTAGCTTCCAGGCCCATCTCGAAAGCCTTCTAAGCTATCTTGCTCCAACGCGACGAAAGAGCATTGATGCGACGCGCTGCTTCCAGCAGGTTATCGAGCGAATTGGCGTAACTGAAGCGGATATATCCTTCTCCAAATTCGCCGAACGACGCGCCGTCAAGACACGCAACACCCGCTTCCTCAAGCAAAAGCTGGGCGAGGTTTTTCGAAGTCATACCTGTCCCTTGAATATTCGGGAAAGCATAGAAGGCACCGTTGGGAAGAGCGCAACGAAAACCGGGAATGCGGTTGAGAGCGGCACAGAAGGCATCCCGGCGCTGCCGGAACTCCAGGACCATTTCGTCTACAAGTTGCTGCGATCCGTGGAGAGCCTCAACGGCCGCACGCTGGGTGAAGCTGGCTGTGCAGGAGTTCGAGTTGATCATCAGTTTGCTTACCGCATCCACCAGCCATTCGGGCATCACCCCGTACCCGATGCGCCATCCGGTCATGGCGTAAGTCTTCGAGAACCCGTCGAGAATGATGGTCTTCTCCAGCATGCCTGGCAGGCTCGCAATCGAGAAGGGCGGAGCTTCGGCGTAATTGATGCGCGAGTAAATTTCATCCGATAAGACGATCAAGTCACGATCGGCAACAAGCTGAGCAATCTGTCGAATGTCTTTTTCAGGTATGAACCCGCCGGTCGGATTATGAGGCGAATTCAGAATCAGCATGCGCGTGCGATCAGTCAGGCGATCGCGCAGCAGGTCCAGATCAAAAGTAAAGCCGCGTTCCTCAATCAGTGGAATGGGAACCGGCGTTGCGCCAAGAAACTTGACCATGGACCGGTAAATGGGAAACCCGGGATCAGGGTAGATCACCTCGTCGCCCGGCTCGAGCAGCGCAAGCATGGGGAAAAAGATGATGGGCTTGCCGCCGGGAGTGACACACACGTTCTGTGGGCCAACCTCGATTTGACGACTTTGCCCTATGTACGCAGCGATCGCTTCGCGCAGCTCGGGCAACCCTTGAGCAGGTCCGTAGTGAGTCCATCCGCTGTCTAAAGCTTCCTTGGCCGCTTCGACAATGTTGGGGGGCGTCGGGAAGTCAGGTTCTCCGATTTCGAGATGAATAACGTTGCGCCCCTGGGCTTCAAGAGCCTTGGCGCGGACGAGGATATCGAAGGCGGATTCAATCTCGATCCGGTTCATGCGGTCAGCAAGTTTCATCGTTTATTCCTTATGTCCGCACTGTTCCATAGCTTGCGGCAATGGTATTCAATTTCTGAAGAATGATGGCGTAGCGGCGACCATAGTCCATCAGTTCTCCATCGTTGCCGCCCACGCGCTCATTCGCTTCGCGCAGGTGTTCGAGAGTCTTCTCGACGGCACTGACCAGAAGGGCCACCTCGTCGGATTCAAAGGCAGGGACAGCAGGATTCATCGCACGCCATTATGACAGTGCGGGCAAGGTTGATCTATGCCGCCGTCGCAGCCCATGATCGTTCCACGTCGCTTGCTCACGTAAACTCACCAGAGTACAGTGTGATCAATGGCGGCAATGGAGGTGCGACCTGTAAGCGCCATAGCCCGTTCGAATTCGACTCGCAGAATATCAATGACGTCGCGAACGCCATCTGCGCCAGCCACAGCGAGTCCATAAAGATACGGTCTGCCGATCAGAACTGCGGCTGCCCCGGACGCCAGGCATTTGAGAACGTCAGTGCCGCGACGGATTCCACCATCGACAAGCACTGGGATTCGGCCGGCAACCCGCTCTAAGACTGCAGGCAAAGCGTCGATCGTAGCGGGGATAGAGTCAAGCACGCGTCCACCGTGGTTTGAGACGACGATCCCGGCGACTCCAGCTTTCGCGGCAGTATCCGCATCATCCGGATTCAAGATCCCTTTCAGCAGCACAGGAGTATTGGCGAGCGCCTGGATCCAGTCCAGGTCGCCCCAGTTGAGCTTGCGGCTACGACCGCCTTTCCGGCCAACTCCACCTGGGCCGGCGGTGAGGTTCAGGTTGGGAAAAGCAAACTGCGGCGGGCCGGTGAGGAAAGCGCGATCCTGACGGTTACGCGCATAATGGACGGCATTGTCCACGGTAATGCAGAGGGCTGAACAGCCGGCTGCTTCTGCGCGCTGGATCAGATCGACCGTCACCTGGCGATCATCGTCCACATAGAGTTGGAACCATACGGGGCCCGTTGCAGCTTGAGTGATCTCTTCCACGCTGCGGTTTGACATGGTGCTGGTGACCATAGTGGCCCTAGCGGCGCCAGCCCCGCGCACTGTGGCGACTTCGCCTTCCGGATTCGCGAACAGGTGCGTAGAGGTAGGCGCAAGCAGGATCGGATGCGCCATCTGCTGACCGAACAGCGTCATGCGAGTGTCGATATTTGAAACGTCCACCATAACCCGAGGCTTTAGACGAATGCGGGCGAGTGATTCACGATTCCAGCGAAGCGTTGTTTCGTCTGCTGATCCGCCATTGAAGTACTCCCATGCAGTGGGCGAAAGCCGCTGTTGGGCCAGCATTTCGTAATCGGCCAGGTTGAGGGGGTGAGTCAACAAGTCTGAAGCTGATGATGTCGGCGAGACCCTATGGTAACTGATTGCGCCCGAAACATTGCGTGGCTACCTGCGACTCACTGGTGAGTCCTATGCAAAAACTCGAAGTTCAGCACCATACCGCCACTGTGAACGGCTTAAAGATGCACTATGTGGAAGCTGGCGAAGGTCGGCCGGTAGTTCTCCTGCACGGTTTCCCCGAGACCTGGTTCTGCTGGCGTCATCAAATCCCGGCTCTGGCCGAAACGTATCGCGTGCTGGCGCCGGACCTTCGCGGCTACGGAGCAACCGCTAAACCCGCCACCGGTTATGACAAGCGAACCATGGCCAATGACATTTTCTCGCTCATGCAGCACTGCGGATTCGAAAACGCCGCCATAGTGGGCCATGATCGTGGAGCTCGAGTGGCGACACGCCTGGCGAAAGATCATCCCAAGGCGGTGGAGCGCCTGGTGGTGATGGACAACATTCCCACCCGGGTCATCTTTCACCGGATGAACGCCGAGACCGCTCGCGGCCACTGGTTCTTCATCTTCAACAACGTCCAGGACCTGCCGGAAGCTCTCATTACCGGCAGAGAAGAGTTGTGGCTGCGCTTCATCTTTTCGAGTTGGTGCTACAACCCCGAACTGTTCACCGACGAGGAAATTGCCGTATACGTGAAAGCCTTTGCGAAACCGGGAGCACTGCGCGGCGCCTTTAGTGATTACCGGGCAGGCCAGGAGGACGTGGCCCAAGATGATGCAGATGCCGATACGTTGATTGAGTGCCCCACGCTGGTTCTCTGGGGAGAAGACTTCGATCTGGGGGGAAAGATGTGGGACTTTCGCGAGATCTGGAAGAAGATGGCGACTAGGGCGAGCTTCGTTTCGATCCCACAATGCGGCCATCTTCCCCACGAGGAAAAACCCGATGTTGTCAACCGGGAGCTCCTCAAGTTTCTGGAGCCATATTCCCGTTAAAGCTCTTCGATAATGCCGACTCCCAGGCTCCGGGTGGAATCGCTTATATGCACAACGGTCAGACCGGCTCGCTTCATCATCTAAACGTCTTTGTCGAGCCGTTTATACGGCGTGCATTCGTGGTAGCCAGGCGGGGCCCGAGAGCACGGCGAGCCGGGCAGCGACTCTTCGACCTGGTCGAGCATCTAAGCCTTATGAAGGATCTCAGCGGCACTCTGTTTTCAGTCCTGGACCTGGCGCCCGTCAGGAAGGGCAGCAACATCGCTGAGACTTTCCGCAATACGCTCGATCTCGCTCAGCACGCCGAACGGTGGGGTTTTACGCGTTTCTGGATGGCCGAGCATCACAACATGCCGGGCATAGCGAGCGCGGCGACTGCTGTCTTGATTGGCTATGTCGCGGGCGGGACGTCAACCATCCGGGTTGGTTCGGGCGGAATTATGCTGCCCAACCATGCGCCGCTCGTAATCGCAGAGCAATTCGGAACTCTCGAAAGCCTGTATCCGGGCCGCATCGACTTAGGGCTGGGGCGTGCACCGGGAACGGATGGGCTGACGGTGAGAGCGCTGCGTCGCGATCCGAACATTGCTGCCCAGGATTTTCCAGATCAAGTGCAGGAGCTGCTGACTTATCTTGGACCGGCTTCCCCCGGACAAAGAGTTCAAGCCGTTCCCGGAACCGGAACGGAAGTGCCGGTCTGGCTGTTAGGCTCAAGCACCTTCAGCGCACAACTGGCTGCCTATGTGGGGCTTCCCTTTGCATTCGCCGGCCACTTCGCACCCCAGGAAATGAAGGCTGCTTTGCGGCTTTATCGCGAGCGGTTTCAGCCGTCACGCTGGCTTCAAAAGTCACACGCAATGGTCGGCCTGCCGATTGTGGCAGCGGAAACCGATGAGGAGGCACAACGTCAGGCAACCACCCCTATTCTGAGATTCCTCCAGCTCATCCGGGGCGAGCCGTTCCTTCTTTCGCCTCCGGTCGAGAGCATGAACGGCCTGTGGAGCCACGATGAGCGGCTGATGGTTGAGATGAAATTCGCAGCGGCCATTGTGGGCGGTCCAGACACGGTCCGGCAAAAACTTGAGTCGTTTCTCGAGGAAACAGAAGCCGACGAAATCATGGTAAGTTCGGACCTATATGGCCATGCTGACCGCCTCCGTTCTTACCAGATTGTGTCGGAGGTAATGCGCAATCGGGAGGTTGTCCCCGTTGCGCTACCAGCCATGCAGTCAGTGCTGACAGCACACTGACACTAGTTATACTGACTCGTGGTGTTTACCGATTGGTTGCTGGCAGACATTCGTTTGCCGAAGGGAGCCTTCAGCAAGCCTGAGCCCTCTCACAGCTGGTGGCGAGTGATGTGCCTGACAGGAGTAGATTATTTCTCGACGCTCGGCTATCAACCTGGAATCGCGTTTTTAGCAGCAGGCGCGCTCTCACCCCTTTCGACACTGGTACTGGTGCTGGTTACTTTATTCGGCGCTCTTCCCGTCTATCGGCGTGTTGCCGAGGCAAGCCCGAATGGCCAGGGGAGTGTGGCCATGCTCGAAAAACTTTTCCCGCGCTGGACGGGAAAGGCCTTTGTTCTGATTCTTCTGGGCTTTGCTAC
>CAXTMN010000005.1:0-36604 GCA_964245395.1 uncultured Bryobacteraceae bacterium | reverse complement strand
CCATGACTCTGTCGGCAGCGGATGCGGCAGCGCACTTCATTCAAAATCCGTTTACACCGGCCTGGATGAGAAGTCAATTTGGGATAACTATTGCGCTGCTGGTCATTCTCGGGGCCATCTTTCTGAAAGGCTTCAAGGAAGCGATAGACATCGCAGTCATTCTGGTCGGCGCCTACCTGGCTCTAAGCGCAGTAATCACCGTTTATGCGCTGATTGAATGCTTTCAGCATCCTCATGTTGTCCCACAGTGGAAGGATCAACTCTTCGCCGAGCACAGCAATCCCCTAGCTATGCTGGGCTTCTCTTTGCTTCTATTCCCAAAGCTTGCACTGGGACTTTCCGGCTTCGAAACCGGCGTTGCCGTGATGCCCTTGATCAGGGGTCAGGATCTTGCTGGCCGCATCCGGAACACGCGTAAGCTGCTGTTTTGGGCTGCGGCGATCATGAGCGTCTTTCTCATTGCGACGAGCATGGTAACGACCCTCTTGATCGAGCCCGCCAAATTTAAAGAGGGTGGCGAAGCAAACGGGCGTGCACTGGCTTATCTGGCCCATCTCTATCTGGGCAACGGCTTCGGCACCTTATACGACTTCAGTACCATCCTGATTCTGGCCTTTGCCGGGGCGTCGGCTATGGCGGGACTGCTCAATTTAATTCCCCGCTACCTGCCCCGTTTCGGCATGGCCCCCGAGTGGGCGCGCGCCGCACGGCCCTTGGTTCTGGTCTTCATGGCCATCGCTTTTGCGGTCACATATCTCTTTCACGCCAATGTGGATGCCCAGGGCGGCGCCTACGCGACCGGCGTGCTGGTCCTGATTACTTCTGCAACCTTGGCGGTTACGATCTCGGTCTGGAAAACAGGTTATCGCTGGCCTTATCTTCTTATCCTGGTAGTCTTTCTTTACACCACGCTCCTGAACATCTTCGAGCGTCCGGAAGGTCTCAAGATCGCCTCCGTCTTCATCGGGATGATCATTGTCCTTTCGCTGATTTCCCGTGCTGTACGATCAACCGAGTTGCGCATCTGCGGAGTGGAAACTGACGCACTGGCTACCGAGTTACTCGCTGAAGACGAAGATAAGGTGATCAGGTTGATGGCGCGCAAACCGCGCGAGGAAACAACGGAGAACCTGGACGAAGCCGACCGGGAACTTCGTCAGGTTCATAACCTTTATGACAATGAGCGAATTTACTTCTTTGAAGTGGAGAGGGGCGATGCTTCTGATTTCGAAGAAACACTGCAAATAACCGGTCAACGCGTTGGTAAGCATGCGGTCTTGCGGGCACGCAGCCCGGTTGTGGCGAACGCGATTGCAGCCACATTGATCCACCTTGAAAAAAAGACCGGCAAAGTTCCGCACGCTTACTTCATCTGGACCGAAGGAAATCCTGTGGGGAATCTGTTCCGGTTCATTTTCCTCGGCGGAGGAGATGTGGCGCCGCTGGTGCACGAAGTGCTTCGGCGAGCCATCACCGACCCGAGACACCGCCCCGTGGTCCACGTCAGTTAATCATGTTCAAGCCATCCATTGCTACTTTTGTCGCCCTTATGACCTGTGCGGTTTTGGCGGAGACGCCGTCACCCGGGAAGCAATCATCCGCAGACAGAACCTGGATCGCACAATCTGATCACTATACCCAGATGCTGCTGGATATCGACAAGAAGTATTCTCCAGAGCAGGAATCGGCTGAGGGTCTGGCTGAATACGACGAGCAAATCGCTGTGCCTACACTGCCCAACGAACTGGCCGAGCGTAGGGACAGAGAGAAGGTGCTCGCCACGCTGCAGGCAGCCGCACCCAGCGAGCGCAACCGTTATGTAGCGGAAGATCTAGCCATTCTTGTTAGCAGCACGCAGCACGATTTTCGCGAGCAGGACTTTCGGCTCCAGCGCGAAGTGCCCTTCCTCAATCCCACTGAGTATGTGTATCGAGGCATCCAGATACTGCTCGACGACCAGACCGCCCCCGAGCGGCGCAAAGCCGCCGTGGTTCGCCTGGCTAAATACGCGGGACTCACGTCCGGGTATCAGCCGATCACCACGATTCTCCAGGGCCGCGTCCAATCGCAAATGGCTAAACCGGACATCATCTATCCATCGCAGCAGCGGGTAGAGATCGAACTGTCGCGCAACCCTGCCATTCTCGGCGGCATCGCGGAACTCTTTCGGAAATATAAACTTGCCGGGTGGGAACAACCGTACGCGGCGCTCAAGGCAAAGCTGGTCGCCTATGACACCTGGACAAAGCAAAATGTTCTCCCAAAAGCGCGCACCGACTTTCGTCTGCCGCCCGAAGAATACGCGCTCGAACTGGAAGGGTACGGCATCGACATCCCACCGGCACAGGTGGCCTCGTTAGCACACCAGGCTTTCGATGACATCCAGGCGCAAATGAAGCCGATCGCAGCTCAAATCGCTCAGCAGCGGCATTTGACTTCTGATGATTACCGGAGCGTTGTTCGCGAACTGAAGAAGAATCAGATCACCGGCGACGCCATTCTGCCGTTGTATGAATCCCGCCTGCACGATGTTGAACAGATCATCCGGCAGCACCAGCTGGTCACCTTGCCGAATCGGCCTGCCATCATCCGTTTAGCCACAGCAGCCGAAACTGCGCAGCAGCCTGCGCCGCATATGGTGCCTCCGCCGTTCCTGCACAATACAGGTCAACGAGGCGTCTTTGTTCTGCCGTTGAACATGCCCGCAGCCGAGGGGGAGAAGAATCCTGAGAAGTATGATGATTTCACCTTCGCCGCCGCATCCTGGACTCTGATTGCTCACGAGGCGCGGCCTGGCCATGAACTTCAATTTGATTCTATGGTGGAGCTGGGTCTCTCTAAAGCTCGTGCTCTCTTTGCATTCAATTCGACCAATGCGGAAGGCTGGGGTCTCTATTCAGAAGCGATCGTGCTCCCTTACATGCCGCTCGATGGTCAACTGATCTCGCTCGACTACCGGCTCCTCCGGGCAGCACGAGCGTTTCTCGACCCGGAACTGCAGACAGGCAAGATTCAACCCTCCGAAGCCTTTCGCATCCTTACTCAGGATGTCGTGTAGAACTCTGATTTCGCACAATAATAAAAAAAAAAATACACGTCGCGGTCGCCAGGGCAGGCCAACAGCTATTTTTATGGGTACACCAAACTGGTGGGATTGCGGAAGGATACCGAGGCCGCTCTCGGAGCAAACTTCAACCAATTGCGCTTTCACAATTTCATCCTGGCGCAAGGTCTGCTTCCTCCTCATCTGATCCGTCAAGCGGTGATGGAGGACTTTATTCCTCAGGAGAAGAAAGCGGCCGGGCACTGACTATTTTTCGCTGCGCAGGATTATCTTCCTCGTAAGAGCAGTCACTACACCGTACACCAGATGAGCAGCCAGCGCTTTCGCATGCGAGGACGGGGGCGTCTCGCTGGCTGGGGGTGAAAGCCCGAGAGCAGGCACCGTAATCTCATCCGCACCAAGCCAGACGGCTGTACCGTACGCGATCCCATAACCGGCGGTCACGACCGGAAAAGTTTCAGCCAGTCCACCGTACAGTGCCCCGAGAGTGGTTCCCAACGCGTAATGGACGGCAGGACCGGCCCACTTCTTTTCATCCGCTGTTAGTTCGTGATTGAAGACTTTCGTAGAGATAACCTTCGCGGTCTTTACAGTTGCGTCATCATCCTGACTGCTGGATTCTTGCTTGTCAGAGTCTGGTGGACTTGCTGCTTTCGCTGCGGCACTGACCAGCGCCTGAAATTGATTCATGGCAAATGAGGCTGCTAGCCCACCGAGTGCTCCGGCAGCTGTGCTTCTCCAAACGTTTGCAGTAATCGTAGACGTTCCCATAAACGCACTCTCTTCCTAATTAGCTCTTTCGCGTCTTAAATTCTCCACCGACTCAACGATCACCAGCGCACAACCATCGGCCGACTGCACTGCTGTGTCACAAACCACTTCGCTGTGCTGGGGAATTTCATAGGGAGACGAGACGCCAGTAAACAGCGGGACCAATCCGGCGCGGGCTTTCGCATAGAGACCCTTGACATCTCGCCGTTCGCATTCTTCGAGGGAAGTGCTTACGAAGACCTCGACGAAGGATGAAGAATCAAACATTCTTCGCACCAGCTGGCGATCCTCTTCGAAAGGACTGATACTGGCTACAATCGCAACGCCGCCATGGCGCACAATCTCCTGTGCGACAAAAGCAATTCTCAGCGAATTCAAGTGCCGATCCTCGCGAGAAAATCCTAAATCAGGGCACAGAATCGGCCGAATTACGTCAGCATCCAGGAGTGTGACTGTTTGCCCTGAATCGGTAAGCCATTGCGTAACCAACTGAGCTATGGTTGACTTCCCTGCGCAAGGCAGGCCCGTAAACCACACGCAAACACCCTTGAACCAATCTTTTCTAAAAGCCGATCGTGCGTTCGTTTCTCCCCGTAAGGGACGAACCAACGTGGCACAGTCTTTCTCTGAAAGAGTGTGTAGGGATCGCATCTTGAAAGAACGGATTGTAACAGCAATCGGTTTACATTTCTCTCGTAATGATTATGTTTTCTGTGGATCTTCTCTCCTCTGCGCAAGCCGATCCGGCATTTTGCGGACGGCAAGTAACCCTTCCACTCTGAAACTCCGTCTCTCGACCTATGCCGTCGCATTTGGACGTTCTTCCCGGCCGCGTCACACCTCCGGCGTGGAGTACCTGCTGAATGGCGGCTTCGCCGTCACTGGTCTGTTCCATTCCCAAATCGGGTACTTATCTGGTGAGCGCCTTACTCCAGGGATTGGGTTCCGAGAAGACTCACTTTCATTTGTCTCGCCACGAGTACAGCGATTACAGCGTCGGCAAGCCGGAGGAACACCGGCAGCACCCTGAGCGTTTTCGGGTGGTCGCCCCGTTTGACACTGTTCTTCGCAGCTTGACGCCCGGGCAACACGCCGTCAGTCACCTGCCGTGCTGCAACGATGTGGAGGAAGTCTGTCAGCAACGTGGAATTAAAGTATTTTTCTTGTGTCGCGACCTGCGCGATTGTCTGGTCTCGTATATGCGATTCCTGGCCGATACCGGTCGGGATAATAGCCACGAGTCTCAATGGATCAAAGAACAAGGGCCGCGGCGGCTCCTTTGTTTTCTGAAGAGCTATGGCTGGTTTTTGGCAGCAGCAGAGCCTCTCGTCCCCTGGCAGGACAGCTCCGTCGCAGTTTCACTTCGTTACGAGGAGCTGGCGGGCGACTTTGGACGGCAGGCGCAGCAACAGGCTCTCGATCGTGTGTGTCAGCAGCTCGGAGTCGGTCTGAATGTGCAGGCTCATGCCGTCCTGCAGGATTCACTGAACCGCCCCACCTTGACCTGGTCAGGAGGCCGCACCGATCGAAGCGCTTACTGGTCCGATGAAGTGGAAGAGCTGTTTGTACGGCTGGGAGGTGCAGCCGTTAACGCTCTGCTCAACTACACGTAGACGATTTACTTAAGCCGGTACAACGGCTCGCTTGTCCTTAGAGATCAATCGCAGCGTGTCTTCGCTTATCCGCAGGTGCTGCATCACCAGCTCGGGCGGCGTATTCGCTACCCACTCGGACAGTGACAAATCCTGAAAGCGATTCGCTTTGAACATCTCCAGGAAAATCAAGTCGGTATCACCTGTATTCTCGACATAGTGTCCAAAAGTCTTCGGCACATAGCCGACGTCGCCACTGTTGAAGTCCTGGGTCCGCGCCTTTCCGCCGTTGAAGAAGACGGTCATGCGGCCGCGACCCTGGATGTAGTACTGCCACTCATCGGCATTCTGATGCCAGTGCAACTCTCGCAGGCCACCGGGCTTCACCCTCACGTGCGCCGCGGCAATCGTAGTCGAAACAGGGAAGTTGCGGGAATCAATGATCCGTACTTCTCCCGAACCCGTTTTGAAGGTTGGCAACATGGAATGCATGGGGAAGTCGAAAGCAACGGAGCTTGATCTCTTCGCTGCGCCGGCTGTCTCGCGGTCTTGCGCGAGAGGTGGAGGCACGGGAGCCTGGAAAATATAGTGACCGTCCGGAGGTACCGAGTAAACCCCGTTGAGAGCGCTCTCAGCGACGCCCCAGTTTTTCGCCAGCACTTCCGGCGGAGTATGACGAGCCCAATCGGAAATCAGCGTGGTATTCCCTTCCGAAAACTTACCGTCATCGAAAACCAGCAAGAACTCGCATCCATCCGGACCAAGGCCCTGAATTGAATGCGGCGTACCCGAGGGGAAAAACCACAGGTCATTCGCGGCAACATCCTTCACGTAGCTCCGGCCGTCGTTGTCAATGGCGGTTAAGCGAGCTTTTCCGTTCAGCATGAGAGCCCATTCAGCTGCATCATGCCAGTGAAGTTCCCGGATCCCTCCCGCAGTCAGGCGCATGTTCACGCCCGCGATATCTCGAGAGATCGGGAAGTCTTCTACCGTTACCTGACGGGACCAGCCGCCTTCCTGAATGCGGCGGTGCGCCGCGGAAAATGAATTCCAAAAAGTTCTTACTTCACCGTGATCGGTCGGAGGCGGAACAAACGCGTTTGGGCTCACCTCCTTCAGATTGCCGTTCTCCGGACCGAAATCGCTCGCACTTTTGCTTTGCTCTGCCTTGGCAATCTTGTCAATATCTTGCCCACTCGCCACAGCGGCGGCGAGCGTGCTGGTCACCATCGTAGTGGCGACAAGGGCTGGCCCTGCGCTCAGAAACTTGCGTCGATCCTGATCCTCCGGTTCGGCGGATTTTGCTGGAGTCGCTCCTCCTCTGTTCTCTTGGTTGGTCACTCCCTAGTGAGATGCAGTAGCCGGGCCGCTGTTTCCAGAGCCCTGACGCTAAACATTTCGAAAGGACTCGAGCGACATCTTTCCAAAATGTGATCACATAGGAGCCGACACTCTGGGATAGAAGGGGACACAACGTGAGCTTAAGAAATACCCAAGTCTCATCATTCGTCGTGATGGGATTTACGGCCAGAACAACCAACACAGAGGAGCTAACCGGAACCAGCCGCATTGCCGAACTGTGGCAAAAACTGATGACCAGCGGTAACGGAGCTTTGCCCGAAGCAGACGAGCAGTCAATCTTTTCGGTCTATACCGATTACGAAAGCGACGAGAACGGCGCCTACAGTGTGATTCTCGGAAAGCGCCTTATGGAGGAAGCGGCAGCTCCGGATCGATCGCGACGAACGGTTCATATACCGACCGCCAATTATATTGTGTTCCCAGCCGCGAACGCGACCGCTGACAGTATCAAGGCAGCTTGGCAGGCGGTTTACCGCCACTTTCAGGGAAGCACGGACATTCGCCGCGCGTTTACCTTTGACTTCGAAGAGTACTCAGCTCAGGGAGTTCAACTATTCATCGCTGTCCGGTAGCGGTGATCAGCTAAGCGGCACAACAATGATCGGAGTTGTTGTGGGCGCCGCCGATCCGCCTTCGGGTTCAATGCTCACTGCCACGGCCTTATTCTCAGCCGGATTTGCCGCGAGCTGCGAAACCTGCACTGAATCGCCGGCAGCATTCGGCCTGAACACGCCGCCGGATTTAGGAGCTCCGGTGTTTGGAACGAGCCACAACTGGTAAGTCCGATTAGCCGCCAATCTCGGAAGCTGAGATCCTACAAAGACCAGTCCACCGCCACTACTGGCAAGCACGCGTCCGTGAGGAACCGCTTGGGTGCGGCCGAACTGCACAGCCCGGGTGTCAGACTTGCTCAGAATCTCCAGGGCAGACCGGAGCTGATTCCGCTCACCCCGCACCGCCGCCAGTTCGTCCTCGGCTTTGTTCAGCCGGCTTCCCGACCAGCCTGCTGCCACCGCAAGAATGATACAGGCAGCAGCTAACGCGGGTACAAGCCACGACAGCCAATTTGGCCTGCGAATGGGTATCACCTGTGGGCCGCGACGAACGCTTGCGAGTACCCGGTCGCGAAGTTCCGGACTTGGTATGGCCGGTTCGGCCAAGCCCGCCAGAGCCGCAGCCACTCGAGTCGCTTCGGCCACAGCAGGCGAGCACTCCTGGCAACCCTCTCTCAGATGGGTGTCGATTTCAGCAGCCAGTTCAGGCTCGAGCACGCCAAGCACATAGAGTTCGTACAGCCCTTCCATCTCGGAGTGAGTCATTAGACTTCACCTCCTTTAATGGAAACGCGTATGCGTATTAATGCGGATCGCATCCAACTCTTTACAGTCCCTAGCGGCTCCTGCAACTTAGATGCTATTTCCGACTGCGAACACCCTTCGAAATAAGCAAGCTCTAATACTCGCTTTTGATTCTCGCTGAGATGAGCCAGAGCGGTGCGCACAGCTCGGGCGTCGTCAATCAGTGACTCAGGACCTCTTCCTTGTCCGGCGTGAGCCCACTCTGCATGCTCGATAGGACGGAGCCGGGTCGCAAAGCGGGCCTGTGCCGACCGCACATGGTCAATCGCCATGTTGCGCGCAATCGAGGTAATCCAAACGCCAAGCGTTCCCCGATTTTCGTCGTACTCTTTTGCCCGATTCCACACACGCATAAACAATTCCTGAACCAGATCCTCAGCGGTACTTTCATCCCGCGTGATTTTCAGGAACAGTGAATATACGATGTGCGAGTAGCGATCGTATGTATGAGCGAGCGCTTCTGGTTCGTGGCTTCGTAACTGGTGTACTAACTCGGCTTCGCCGCTCGCGTCAGACATTCGCCCGTCAATAGATGTTACCGCACCTCATTTAGCACATTTTAAAAAGTAGTGCCGGAGCTAGTACGCGGTCAGTCTCTCACCATCACGATTAAGAACTCTCACTCCATCCAACTCGCCATTACACACCGTACAGACAATGTCAGTTCATCGAGACTTTGCCCTATAGGAGAAAAATGGCTAAACAGAAAATTTGGCTCTCAATCGCAGGTATGGTGGTCGGCGTTGTAGCAGCCGGTCCACTCGGAGCAGTAACCATCACTAACTTGAATTTAGGAACACTTACATCCCCGATAACCAGTGCAGGCATGCTGGCTGATCAGGGCACTGTTCTTGAAGCGGCGTTCTCGCTGCCTTCGGCTGCCAAGCTCAGCATCTACACCGACTCGTACGGCGGCGGCACCAATGCCGACATGACCACAGCCAGCGCCGGCGGATTCATGACTTCCCTGGTCCTTTACAATGCGGCCGGGAACTATGTAGCGGGCGAAACCTTCCCCTTCGGAAACACGGACCCACAGACCACCTTAGCCGGCGATGCTTCTATCCAATCCGGCATGCTAATGGCGGGAACTTATGTATTGACTGTCTCGGACTGGGAAGTTCAGCAGCCCGTTACCGCCACCAATCTCTCTGACGGCTTCATCAATTACGGAAGCGGCACCGTTTTCAGCGATGTGCAGGGAAACATTCGCACCGGTAGCTACTCGGTCAATTTATCGCCAGTATCCTCCTCCTCAGCGACACCGGAACCCGCCACTTTCTGGCTCATGATTCCAGCGTTAGGCGGCGTAGTCGCACTCGTGCGCAAACGCAAGTCCGTTCGCTCCTAAATTTCAGACTTACACGCAACTTACTAAGTTGTTTGTAAGTGGTACTTAATTTAAGAAATAAAAACAGAGGCTTATGAAAAAAGAAAATCTCATTTCGGAAGTAGTTGCCGAGTCTCCGAATCGGCGCAGTTTACTTCGTAAACTTGGCATGGCGACCGCGGCTGTTGGCGCGGCTGCAACCCTGGGCGATACCAAACTCTTCGCCCAATCGGGTCCGACGGTTGTCGATGTTCTACAGTTTGCTCTTAATCTGGAATACCTGGAAGCTGAGTTCTACACCACAGCCACGATGGGAACAACCATCGACCAGGTGGGCATTGGCATCGACGGCATAGGCGGAACCGGACCAACCACCGGTTGGAATCAGGTCAATTTCTCCAACAATTTCATTCTGACCGGCCAAGTTGCTACCGAGATCGGCGCGGATGAACGCGCACACGTAACCTTGTTGCGTGGAGCGTTGAGTGCGGCCGGTTATACGCAAATTGCTAAACCAGCCATCAATCTCGGTGCCTTGGGCTTCGGTTTTGCCAACGAACTGCAGTTCTTGAGTCTCGCCCGCATTTTCGAAGACATCGGTGTTTCTGCCTATGCCTACGCAGCCGGCCAGCCTTTTGTCGCCAACACCCCCTATATCGGCACCGCTGCCCAAATCCTGGCTGCTGAGGCCGAGCACGTCGGCAATATTCGTTTGGAAGTTGCCCGTTTAAACATTGGCACCACGGCACTCGACGGAGTGGACATCCTGCCTCCTCCTTCGGGTTCGAAGTTTATGTCACTCGACAGCAACGGACTTTGTGCGTTGCGTAGTCCTGGGCAAGCACTGTTCCTCGCGTACGGCAAGATGGCTGGCGTGACGAGTGGCGGGTTCTTTCCCAATGGAGCTAACGGGACTTTGAACATGTCGAGCGCCAGCGCTTAATTTTTAATCCGCGATTCGGCTTCGGAATACAACAAAGAGACCGGGAACAGGCAGAACAGCTTGCCTGCTCCCGGTCTTTTCTGTTGATAAGAGGTTACTCTACCGCAGCTGCCGATTGAGCAGGCCTTTTGCGAAGCGTATCGACCAGAGCTTCCAGTCGACGATTCCGGGCTTTAAGCCGTGCTACTTCGACATCGGAGTCGGGGCTCGCCGTAACAACCGTAACAGTCGCTACGGGTCCAGGTTTGACCGTCACCGGCCGCGCCTCCCACACAGCAACGGCAGTCCCACAGAGGGCGCCGGCTGCCGCAAGCAAAGTTACCTTCTTCCAGCGTTCCCAGGTAGGGACAGGGCTAGGGCGCAGAGCTGGCAGATTGTTGGAGTAGCGGACCATTGCCACTCCGGGAAGCATATTGGACGACATCAGTCAGTCTCTCCTTTCTTTAAGCAAGGCCTAAGCAATCCGACGCGACTTGGTGAACTGCAGACCAAAGGCGGCAAGCACAGCGAACAATCCGCTTAATCCGATTTCGCTGGTGTAACCCGCTGTATGAGGAAGACTTTTCTCTCGAGGAACCACGGTTGGGTTAACTTCCGCACTAGCGGTTTCAACCGTTGCGGTTGGCTGAACGTTCTCGGCCGCTACGTACTTTTTAGCATCTACACCCTCGCCGTGATGATCAGCCGTAATCGTCTTCGGCGCAAGTAGCCATAAAGTGACCACCTTCATATCATCCGCGGAAAGATTTTCCGGCAATTTATCGGATGTAGGGTCAACGGCGAGAACGGGTTGGGCGCTGCTGCCCGTCAGCTTCACCGCCTCCAGTTTGGGATACACGAACTCGAGAGCCGAGGAGCAACTTGCGCACTTCCAGCCACGAATCGCCTTGGCGCCTGCCTCAGATGTCGTGTAGAACACCACTCCGTCTGAACTCTTGCTCTTAATGGTCGAACTGGGGACAGCAAGTACCAGATAATGCTCGTCCTTATCACTGCGATTGATGCGTACGATGGCGCGGTCGGGAAGACGATCCTCTACCGAGAACGTGTAGTCGCCTGCCTGCAGGTCGCTTCCGGGAATCTCTGTGGGTCCGGAAAGCTTAACGTCTTGCGCATCAGCGCCATTGATGGCTCGCGCTTGCGCGTAGCCAGTGAGAGAGGCGAGCAGTAATGCGGAAGTGGTGAGTGAGTTTTTCATAACACGGCTCCTTGCATATCCTACGGATAATAGGATGTCGCCGGATGACGTGCCAAGTACCAGAGAAGCTAGTACCGGTGAGCTCAGGCCCCCGTCAAATTTTCCATCTGACGGCCCAGAGCGCGGGGATCAAAATAAGCCTGAAAGCGCCGTATCTTGCCATCTTTTAACTCTAAAATGCTCACGCCATCATAGTGAAAGGAGGAGCCGTCGGCCAGGGTCCCCGTTGTTGTCCATTCCAGCACAATTTGCTCCGGAGTCGTTATTTTGCTCCGAAAGGTAGACCGCGCATCCTGAAAAGCGTCACGGTACTGCTTCCAGAACGTTCGCGCTCCCTCCACTCCATGGAATTTTTCGGGAGCAACAACGTTTCCCACCTCACTTTCGTCTGAAAAAAGCCCAATGAGCTCATCAGACTTCCCTTCGGCCTCCAAACGGCTCAGTGCATTGATAAATTGCTCGGCAGTGACGTCAGGCATAGTTCCCTTTCAGTAGACTCCCTCCCGCTCTGTTTGGAAGCAAAACAATCGGTTGTACCCCAGGCTCCTCATCAACTCTCCGCACACCACTAGCTCGTCGAAGCCGCGTATAATTACCCACGTGCGCCGACTTGCGATTATCATCCCCCTTGTTCTCGCCCTCATCGTGGCTGCTGCCCTCGCGGCTGGTTTGTTCAACCTCGACCGGTACCGTCCCCGGATTCAGGCCGAATTGGAGAAAAAACTCAACCGGCACGTGACCCTGGGCCATCTGGGGTTGAAAATCATTCCGCTTTCGATAGCGGTCGACAGTGTCACCATTAGCGAAGCGCCCAACTTTCAGTCAACCCAGCCGTTTGCCACCGCGAGAAACCTGTATGTGAGTGCCGGTCTGTTATCGCTGATTCGCGGCAATCCGGAAGTCAAATCCATTCGGCTTGACGAACCTCACATCGAGCTGATCCGAAGTGCACAGGGAGTCTGGAACTTCTCTACTTTGGGAAATTCGAGCAAAGCATCGTCTGGAAGCAATGAGCTTACCTTAGACGAGCTGAAGATGACCGAAGGCCAAATTGCCGTAACCGATCAATCCACACGCCAGGCACGCGCCGTCTATAACGGGATTGATATCGACTTGACTGACTTTGGGCCCAAAAAACGCTTTGGACTCAACTTGGCAGCCCATCTGCCTGGCGCTGGAAAGGAACTCATCGATTTCAAAGGCAGAGTCGGGCCGCTCGCAGCGGGCAACATGGCCGGTCTCCCGGTGACCGGCCATCTGTCTCTCCAGGAAGTCGACCTGGCCGGCGTGAATCGCTTTGTCTCAGGAGGCATTCCGGATATCAACGGAGGTGTCGCTTCGGGTGACGCAAACATCTCGTCCGAGGATCAGGCACTCAGCGCCAAGGGAAATCTAAAGCTTGAGAACGCTGTCATCCGGGGGGCCAAACTGGGCTATCCCATCGACGCGCAATATGATTTGGCCGACGATCGACGGACAGACAAGCTGCAGATCCACTCGGGAAGTTTGAAGCTGGGCGCGACGGCCTTTACCTTTGCTGGCGAAGTAAATTCTGGAGCGAAACCGGCCACGGTGAACGTCCACATTGCGACCAAAGACTCTTCCATCACGGAGCTGGCGCAACTGGCTGGTGCGTTTGGTGTCGCTTTTAATCCCTCGTATCAGGTAAAAGGAAACATCAGTGCAGACATTACCGCCACAGGCGTGGCGTCGGCGCCGCAACTGTCAGGCTCCATCGATGCCCGCCAATTACAGGCCAGCGGGGGCGAGATCAAGGAGCCGGTTTCTGTCCCTCAACTTTCCCTTGCGCTTACCCCCGACCTGGTGCACACGACTGCGCCGTTCACTGCGCAAAGCGGTTCCACTTCTCTGACCGGGTCCTTTGCCCTTCAGCATTACACCTCGAAAGCAATGAGCGTAGACGCCACACTGAAAACCAACGGCGCAAACATTGCTGAGCTTCTGAATATGGCGAAGGCCTACGGGGTCGATTCAGCAAAGGGCGCGACGGGTACGGGTAAATTGTCGCTCGATGCCCATGTGCAGGGGCCCACCAGCAATCCGTCTCAGCTGGTGTACTCAGGAACTGCAAACATTTCCGCGGCTACCCTCTCCACTCCTTTGCTCACTAAACCGGTCTCTATCTCCTCGGCTAATGTCCGCTTCGCGCAGAACAGTGCAGCGATCGACAGCCTCAACGCCTCCATCGGCAGCACGACCGTGCATGGCACGATGTCGGCCAGGAATTTCTCAGCCCCACAGGTTCAGTTCGCTTTGGCTGCGGACAAAATCGACACAGCCGAGTTGCAGAGCTTAACTTCCGCTCAACCGCGTACCGCTGCGCCGCAACCGGGATCAGCGCGTCAGAATGCCCCAGCTTCCAGACAAACCAGCCTCCTCGAAAAGACGACCGGCGGAGGCACGCTCGCGGCGAATACAGTGAAGGCGGAAGATCTGCTTCTCTCAAACGTCCATGCAACCGTTAAGCTGGATCACGGCCTTGTGACGCTTTCCCCAGTCACCGCCGGCGTTTTCGGCGGTACTGAAAACGGTACGGTCTCGGTCGATACGCGACCGGTCAACGCACTCTGTTCAGTGAAGACGAAATTGGCCGGCGTAGATACCAACGCCATGCTCTCGGCGGTGAGTTCGGTGAAAAATACCCTTTACGGGACGTTGTCGGCAGACGCAAATTTAGGTTTTACTCTCGCATCCAGTGCAGAACTTGCGAAAACACTGAACGGAACTCTTGCCTTCAATGTGGCTAACGGCCAATTGAAGAACGTCAATATCCTGAATGAAGTATCTAAAGTAGGCAAGTTTCTCAATGCAGCTCCAACCCAGTCGGGCAACAACACCGAACTGAAAAAGCTTTCGGGCACGCTCGATATCCGGAATGGAGTGGCCAATACAAACAATCTCATCGCGGCGCTCGATGCGGGGTCTCTCTCCGGAGCGGGCGCTCTCAACTTTGTCGATCAGGGGATCAACATGCGCCTGAGTGTCGTCTTGGGCAGCGGTACCAGCCAGTCGGTCGGAGGCACCAAAGTAGGTGGTTTCTTGAATACGGCTTTGGCCAACAATAAAGGGGAGCTAGTCATTCCCGTGATGGTCACAGGCTCTCTGGCTCACCCCACATTCACCCCCGATGTGCAGGCACTTGCCAAGATGAAACTCAGTAATCTACTGCCAAGCACCGGCTCCCTCGGAGGGAAGCAGGGTGCAGCCGGACTTCTGAACGGCATTTTAGGCGGACAGCAGCCCCAGCCATCTGCTCAGCCCGGGACGGCGCCGGCTCAGCAGCAGCAAAACCCGATCGACTCCATTTTGAAAGGCTTCGGTAAGAAGAAGGATACGCAACACTAAAGCTTCGAGGCTTGAGGCAAAGACGCCAATCCCACCTACTTGGTTTGGGTCAACCCGGCTGACTTCAACGCGCGAGCCACCTGCGCCATCCGCTTGCCTTGAAAGTGCGCGACCTCAACGTCATCCGCTGTAGGCGGATTATTACTTTGCCCACTGACGCTCGACGCACCGTACGGAGTCCCTGCTTTGAAGACAGAGGCATCTGCATAGCCTAGCGGGACAATCACCAATCCTAGATGGGCCATCGGATTATATAAGCTGATCAGTGTGGATTCATTGCCACCATGGACAGAAGAAGTGGACGTAAACGCTCCCCCGGCTTTGCCGTTCAGCTTGCCCTGAAACCACAATCCGCCGAGTGAGTCGATATAAGCCTTCAATTCAGCTGTGACGTTGCCGAAGCGAGTCGGTGATCCAAAGACAATTCCGTCGGCCCATTCCGCATCCGCTTCCGTCGGAGCTTCGTATTCCGCGTGCATCCGATCCCGGTTCTCTTTCCAGCCCGGCACCTTCTCTACGATTGCATCCTGAACGAAATCCCGCACGCGCCGGAGACGAGTCTTCGCTCCTGCTTGCGCAGCAACCTCGGCGACTGCCTGGGCTAATTTTTCGGTCGATCCGTTCCGCGAATAGAAAGTGACCAGTATATTTACTTCGTCCATAGACAACGCAGTTCCTCTTCCTTCCTTTAGAGAGCTGAACCGGCTCTCGCGATTCAACCTACCCGGGATATCTCGACATCGAGACTCTTTTTATCAATATGATTGCCTTGTAACTTTTGAGCATATGTCTGTGAAAAGCAGAACCCCAACAGCCGGGTTGGCAGAAGGTGAACGAGCAGTTGCGGTAAATAGAAAACCCGGGTCACGAGCGACTAACTCGAACCCGGGTTACAATTTCACCGCGCGATCTAACTTACGATCGGCAGTTCTTAATGAGCGCTCGTGGCAAAGCGGGCGGTGCCGGAAGCTTTGGGACGAGAGCTCTTCGACTCTCCACCTTGAGATCCGAACTTATGCTTTGCGGCAAAGCCTCGTTTCGGCCCGGCAGTGTGGCCTCTCTCACGTGAAGGTCGCCCGCCATTCCGGGGTTCCACTTCGCTTGTCGAATGTGTCTCCACGAAGGGAAGATTCTCTTCGCTCAGTACTTCGGCACTGACATCCTGCCGAATCAGGCGAACCTTACACTCACGCTCGATGCGACGGATTTCACCGCGTTCCGATCGCAGGCTAAAGGTAGAGGCCCGGCCCGCTTGCCCTGCCCTTCCAGTCCGGCCAACACGATGGATAAAATCCTGCGGAGCTTGCGGCAGATCAAAGTTAACCACATGAGCAACACTATCCACATGAATACCGCGAGCAGCAACGTCGGTAGCTACTAAGACCCGATAGCGTCCGTCACGGAACCCGGCCAACGCTTGATTCCGCTGATTTTGTGTGCGGTCGCCGTGCATAGGGACAGCCCGCAGCCCTAACCCGGAAAGCTTCTTGGCCAGCCGGTCAGTTCCATGCTTGGTTCGCGCGAAAACGAGGAACGATCCCGTCTCCTGGTCGAGCAAATGACGCAGTAGCCCGACCTTCATGTGAGTCTCTACTTCATACACATGCAAGCCGATCTGGTCCGGAGTTCTGGTTAGGGAACTACCAACCGCAATACGGATCGGGTTTTTCGAGTGACGGGCAATCAGCCGCTCGACATCCTTCTCCATCGTTGCAGAAAAGAACAGGCTTTGCCGCCCGGACGGAACAAGCGAGAGGATCTTCTCTATCGCAGGGAGAAAACCCATGTCCAGCATGCGATCTGCTTCATCGAGAACCAGCGTTTCAACACTGCTGAGATTAATCAGACGCCGGTCCAGAAAGTCTTCCAACCGGCCAGGTGTCGCAATCACGATCTGCACTCCGCGTCGGAGGGCATGCAACTGGGTCTGTTCACTAAGGCCGCCAACAACAACAGCCGCACGCAGTCCGGTGCCGATAGATAATTTCGTGAAGGCTTCAGCGATCTGGATCGCCAACTCTCGCGTAGGAGTCAACACGAGGGCTTTAACGCGATTCGCAGATGCCTGATTTGCTACCGGCTGCACCGCGTCCGGAGACGTTTTCAGCAGCTTTTCCATAATGGGCAGGAGAAAAGCAAGCGTTTTGCCCGTCCCGGTTTGGGCCGTAGCGACTACGTCCAGTCCGGTTAACGCCGGAGGGATGGCTTGTGCCTGGACGGGAGTCGGAGTCGTGAATAGATTTCGCGCGAGATTCTGATGAATTGCCGGCGATAATGTGAGTTCAGAAAATTGATTCATAGTTTCAAAAGGAGTCAAATACCCCGAATCGAGGTCGACGTCCTTAAGAAACGAATCCGCACTTCGATACACGAAGCAAGTCAGATTCGAACAAAGTGTAAGAACCACTCAGGAAGGACGAAAGAGGCAGGTGACTCAACCACTATAGCAGGAACTAACCTGCTGAATCGCGAGATCCCAGTCAAAAGGCCATCCCGCGATTCCGAACGGTGGTGAGACAGACTTACTTCGAGAAGCGTTTGCGGATTATAGCCGCTGCGCCGACCACCAGGCCGACCAAGCTGAAGCCCCAGGAAGCTGGTTCGGGAGTCGCTGCCGTGGGAACGAATTCAATACCGTGCAAACCAATGCCCGTAAAGATTGGCGTTACGACGCCGGTATTCGGGTCCACGCTACCAAACTCATCGCCTACATTCACAAAGAGGGAGTCGGTCGACAGGCCGGTAGCGGAAAGCGCATAAACGGTATTCGCAGTGGTATCAGTTAAATAAAAGATGCCGGAAGTTGCGGTCGGATAGATGCTGTCATCGGGGCTGCCAATCGTGGTGCCTGCCGAAGCGACTAGCTTCAGCGAAGTCGCCGTCTGACTAGCTTGACCAGGATTGTTAATAAAGGTCAGCGCTCCATCACCCTCGCCCGTTTGGACCAAGCCACCCGCCGGTGTCGACTTTAAGGAATCGGGATCCGTCAGCAGCAGGCTACCTTGGGTCAGCACAGTGCTAAACGTAACCGGGCTCAAAGGCGTAGGATTGTTCAGCTTCACGATCACTGCGTCACTTGCTGAACCGGGATTGGTGAGGCTCAAATACACGTCGTTCCCCACGAAAGCGACATCGTCAAATCCGCGCGATCCGGAAAAGGACGGATACGGAGCACCGTACGTAAAGGTGCTTACCGCTCTTGTCAGGGGATTGATAATCGAGAGCTGCGAATTCGCATCCTGATTCTGCAGGGCCCAAACCATTCCAGTGTTAGGGTTGTACTTCAGTCCATCTACCGATCCGCCTAATGTATAGGTATTCTGGACGGCGCCACTGGTGCTGTATTGCACGATCGTTCCCTGCCCGGAGTAGTCCGTTGAGGAGGCACCGTTGCCGTATTCGACCCACACCGATCCGGCTCCGTAAGTCACCGAATCAGGCGCTGTGCTACCCACGGCCGCACCGGTAGCAAATACCTGGGAAGAAAAGGAAGCGGCAAGCCCAAACGTTTGGGTTCCACCGATCGCTGCGGCCAAAAGCAGCGAGTGCCCTAGACTGGAGATCGAGATCCCCAGTTTTCTGATTCTCATGAAGTTCTCCTTGTAGCTCGACAGATTGTGTTGTCGGCTACAAGGAGATATAACTAGCGGCGATTACATCAAGATGACGCGCGTAAGAACAATCAAAACATGAAGTGAGCCACCAGCTGGAGCTGCCGGGAGTTGCTGCTGTAGAACTGGTCGAATCGACCAAAGAGCGGATCCCCTGGAATCAGATCATTCCGGGCAATCGTATTTGCGTTGGTGCTAACGTCGCTCAAATAGCCGCCAGTGAATTGGGCATGGTTCAAAGCATTGAACATTTGGGCTCCAATGTCAAAATGGAAGCGCTCGGTAATATCGAAGCGTTTCTTAAGTCCAAGATCGATGTTGTCTGTGGGTTTAAGTGGAAAGGTATTCCGACCGCCATTTGCGAGAGCACCGGACCCGGCAACTACGTACCGTGCATTCGGATTGTTCGCAACATACGCCACGATAGAAGAACTCCCGGCAGCCACCGCCTGTCCCGCGGCATTGTAACCGGTAACACCAGAACCTACCGTTGCTGCCCCTGACGGATTGATGATAGTTCGATCGCCCGCGCTGTCACTGTTCAGGTTCGAATCAAGACCGCTTTGTACAGTCGCATATTCCGGCGTCTCGTACGTATAGGTTCCGGAAATATTCCAGTTTCCAACAAGATTTTTCAAGAACCAGTTTCTGCTTTGGAATGGTCGAAAGTCATAGATTGGCGTGAAGGTGAAACGCTGACGGTGGTCAAGCGCTGAGGAGGCCCACTCTGATCGGAGATCATGATATTCCTGAGCTCTTCGCGGGGTCAGGTAAGTCGAGAAGTTCGTTGCCGTGGAGTCGTCCATCAGGTGACTCCAGGTGTAAGCAGCGATGTATGACAGATTATTCGAGAAGCGCCTGTTCAGCTGTACCGCTAGCCCGTTGTATAAAGAATTTCCCTGGGGCGCGTAAGCAGTGATGTTGTTCTCTGAACCGAAAACGGCTAATGAGTCGTAAGGTCGATCAGCAGTGCCACCAGGAACAATATACGATTTCACTTGCCCCAGAGTCTTCGTCAAAGAAGCAAGCGTAGTGGCGGAGGGCATCGTGATGAAAGTTGGAATGTAGTTAGTGGGCGAGACTCTTCCGAAAATATTAATCCGCGATTGGTTCCACAGATGTACGCCTTTCGTGCCGACATATCGAACCTCCAGCGTGTAGTCTTTCTTAAAGACATGCTGGACACCGAGCGTGTAAGTGAGACCGTACGGTCGTTTGTTGCTAAACGTATAAGATCCAACGACTCCCAAGGCGCCTCTCATGTCGGTAGGCAGCGCAACCAGGCCTCCCGGAAGTCCGCCACTCGCCAGAAAGTTAGGCGTGGTCTTCGTTAGATCGACATCCAATGTCTGCTGAAAGTAGGGAGGAGCTGCGTTGGAGGTCAGATTGGCATACGTAAGATCAAACGCCCGGCTGAAACCACCTCGAATCGACCAGGCACCGGAAGTGCCAGGCGAATATGCAAACCCAACCCGGGGAGACCAGTCGTTGGGACTGAAATGAGGCTCGCCGAAACCGATGCCGCCAGGCACGCTCGCCGGTGCACTAAAGCTTTGATATCGCGAGGCGACCGGCATCGTGACGTATTCATAGCGAACGCCCAAATTAAGAGTAAGGTTCGGGCGAACTCGAAAATCGTCATTTACAAAAGCTTCATTCTGCAGAAATCCTGCTGGATAACTAGTAGGACCTGCGCTACGCTCGCCCAGGATGTCGGGAGATCCGTCGGTCAGAAAAAGTTGTGTCGTGGAGTACTGATAATCTCCACGAACCCGCTGAATGAAGTAGTTCGTCAAAATAACATCGGTGAAATGGTAACCAGCTTTTATGGTGTGCTTGCCGATAATCTTACTAACGTTATCTTGCAACTGAAATAGATTCTGAATCGATCCAGAAGGACCATCGGGTCCGATATCCAGGCTGTTCAAATCAACAAGTGTGATGTTCGGGAAAGAAGCCAAGCCCGGGAAAGTTGCATTGGGCACGCCTAAAGAATTCACATTCCTGCTAAATGATCCGCGAAACTCATTCTGCAGAGTCGGCGTAAAATTATGAAACTCGGACAATGAATAAAGATAGTTATTATTCGGGGTATTAACGGCAAACACAGGTAGCTGGGGACCGGGGTTCTCTACTCCTTCACTCTTGTTGTAAACCCAACGCCCACGCAACTGGTCTTTCTCGCTTAGGTCGTAGTCAAGAGACACCAGGGCGTTGTAATTGTTCGTGTAAATGGGAGAGACAAAGGAAACGTTCCCTACCGGAATAGTGGCTCCATTGACAGTGATGGAACTGCCGTTACCTGCCGCAGCCGCGGGAACATACTTTTCAAGGATTCCGAGATTGGTCTTACTGATTCCAGAGAGCCCCCCCAAAGTGGCATATCCACCCGCAGTCGGCGCTTCTAAGGGTGAACCGGGAACCCCGGATTGCCCGACCGGGTTATACTCCATATCGCCGTAGTAAAACAGTTTGTTCTTTAGAATTGGACCCCCGATACTGGCGCCTAAGCGGTTGTTGTCATAACGGGGGAGTGACCTCAGTCCCGCAACCGCGTCAGTGGCGTCCACAGCGTTCAGGTTCCGGTTCTGAAAGTATTCGTAAATGGACCCGTGAACGCTGTTGGTGCCGCTTTTGACAATAGCGTTGAACACACCGCCAGAGGCGCCACCGAATTCGGGACTGAATTGATTTTGTAATAGTGATACTTCAGCGACGGACTCGTTGGACACGTAGACCAGAGGCCCGGTCCCGTAATGATTGTTGTTACTTACTCCGTCAAGGGTAAAGGTGTTATCCTCTGGCCGCTGACCGGCAATGGCCGGACCCACGCCCTGTCCCACGCCCCCCTGGGAAGACACGCCAGCACCAAGAAGACTTAAATTCCAGATGCCTGCTCCGTTACTGGTCTTTGAGAATCCAGCCGACGGTAATTCAGTAACCTGCCTCGCCTCGAAAGAAGTTTGCAGCTGCGCTGTTGTCGTGTCAATTACAGCGCCAGCCGCACTCACTTCGACAGTGGTTGCTGTGGACCCAACTTCCAAAGTCAGGTTCGCTGTTACCACAGTACTGAGTTCCACCTTTAAACCCTTAAGATTGCCGACAGCAAACCCTTTGGAGTTTGCTGTAATTGTGTAGCTTCCCACCACTAAGTTCGTGAAGCGATAAACACCCTGATCATTCGTCGTAGTTGATGCTTTCACCCCCGTTGCCTCGTTTATAGCAACGACTGCCGTATTGGGCAAAGCGGCGCCACTCGGATCTGAGACTGTCCCTGTCACATCGCCACTGATGGCCTGACCTTGCATCGGTCCACCTTGGAGAAGGAGAAAAAGCGCGCAGAATAAAACTGATCGAAACCAATAAGAATGTTTCAAGGACAACCTCCAGCCAAATTTTTGAATGCAAAACCACGACAGAGTAGTTCTAAGAGCACGACAGAGTAGTTCTAAAAGAAAGACGATCCAGGACCACGCTCGGCGGGCGGTCCCCCCTGATTGTCGACCAGCTACCTCAATGCCCGGCTTTGTGCCAGATTTGAAATGCAGGTCGGTAAAGTTTTCACAAATATAACATCTGCGATTCAGGCAGCACAACAAGCTTTCCGACACTAAGTAGTACCTTGCTGGTACTACTTAGTATCCACGAACGAGAGCAGTCGGCTCTCTTTACCAAGCGGCAGCGGCTCGCGGTTAAGAATAATTTCGATCAACGTGGTGGTAAACGGATAAAAAAGCGTACCGTTTCCACTCGGAAGTCTGGTGATGTCGAGTTCGACTGGCTCACCGGTTTCATTAAGCTGACTGTCGTTCATGCCGTAAGCCTGATAGGTAAGCAGTTCAGTACCAGTCGACGCATTGATGCGAACACGGAGTGGTACCTTCCCTGACGAGATGCCTTGGGGCAAACGGATGTGGAAGCAGCGAAAGCTGCGGTCAGCCGCGTAGGTATGAACATCGGTGTACATCTCTGTAAACGGAACCCACGAAACCTGCACGCCGTTCCCCTCTTTGCGCAAGATGTCCAGAACGTAATCGGAAACTCCATCTCCCCGTTCATCGACTGCCCGCACTACAAACTGCTGCCAACCCTCGAGCGGTGTCCCGGGATCGCCGAATAAATGACCGAACATATTGCGAAGCTCTTCCGGGACGCCAGCCGCTGACTGTCCCGGGTTCGTTAGCATCCTCGGCAGACTGGCTTTTCCATACTCCGCCGCTCGCGCCATCCAGCCGTCGTAGGTCTCAGCGCTATCCCCGTCCCCTACCTTCAGAAAAGACGCAACCAGGTCAACCATTCCACTATCCGGGTCGGCGACAAGCGTCGCGTGATTCTTGCCATTCACCGGAATCATCGGAATGCCGAGCCGGTTTTCAGCCCATGGCGATATAGAGAGCCGATCGGTCGCCGGCGCTCCGTGCGCGTCCATCGGCGTTCGCGTCAAATCAATGCGCACCTTTCGGGTATTGAGGCCGCATCCCGCCCACCGGACAGTGCCGTCAGTGCCCGGCTCATTGGCTACACTCGACAGACCCTCATAAGGCTGGTTGCCGACAAATACAGCCATGAACGGGGTTTCCGAACCCTTGTCATAGTAGGGCGCCGGGCCGAGCAAATCCACATGGGCAAGATCCCAGGTCAGGCGGCTTCCTAGTTCCAGACCATCAAGCACCAAGTCACCGGCATTGAGAAAATCAGGTCCAAGTTGGCGATTGCCTTTCACCAGAGCTCCGAGCCATGTCCGCCCCTTGTGCGCTTGCGGTGAACCCCATGTCGCCGGCGCTAGACCGACCAGATGCTTCAACCGTTTTAGGCGGGTGTTCGTTGCCGCCGGCATCGCATAATTTGTCAGCCAGGCGCGTATCACCAGCATTCCGGTCGAGTGAACGATCGCATCAAATTCCTGCGCATCGTCCTTCAGCAATGGATGGAGGCGAAAGGCGCGGTCAAGTCCTTCCGCTATATCTTTGATGGTGATCTCGTTATTCAACGAAATATAGCTGCAGATATTGATATCAATCGGCGGATCCACGTGCCGCAGCCGCAAGGCATCACACAAAGGGAAAAAGGCTTGCCCGTTGTCTGAGTAGCCGTGGATGAGAACGAGAGGCCGGGGCATCGCTAACCGGCCTGTTAGTTTATCACCGCGAAGCAGTTACCGGTTTTGCCTTGGAAACAGCTGGCCCAAGAAGGTTGTTTAACTCAGCCGTCTGCTCATCGAGCTGCTTACGAAGCACCGTGTAGCGTTCTTCCGCATCGTGGCCGATCTTTTGATCGGAGTTAGTCGTCAACGTATACAGGTAAGTGATGTGAGTCTGCAACTCGGGTTTACTGTAGCGAATCGGCGGCGTGATCAGGTGTGAGGCAAACTCGTTCAACTTCGGCATCAGTTGAGCATCGGAAGCCTGTGACTGAGCCACTGCCTTTTGCGCTGCTCGTACACGGGCCACGGTGCGGTTGACATCACTTACTAAGTCGCGCACGCGCATGTTGTGCTCAAATTGCGCCCGCAGGTCCGCATCAGTAACTCCAGACTTCGTTACACGCGGATCTTCGATTACAGTAAGCGGTTGTGAGGCCGAGTAATCGCCGGCTGTCAACCGCACCGTGTAGCCGCCCGGCGCAGCAGCGGGCCCATTCGGACCTTCAGGCCGGTTCTCGTTCAACCATGGACCGGGATAGCGAAGATCCCACACAAAGCGATGCATACCAGGAGTCTTTTCCAGGCGAGTAGGACCGCTACGGAGGCGTCCTCCGCCCTCTTCCTCATCACCGGCAGAACTGTTTTCAGAGGGACGAGGAGACCGTTCAGCCGCGCTGGTGAATGTCCGGACACTCTTC
This sequence comes from uncultured Bryobacteraceae bacterium, assembly GCA_964245395.1. Classification (GTDB taxonomy): domain Bacteria; phylum Acidobacteriota; class Terriglobia; order Bryobacterales; family Bryobacteraceae; genus Bog-105. Next base: position 12,168 of record CAXTMN010000005.1, on the reverse strand, counting down.
CCGGCGTCATCAAGAATCTCCAGCTTGATGTCACCGGCGGGCGCGCTGGCTAAGTAGTAGTCGAGTTCGGCGCCACGCAACGGATACTGCGGATGCGGCAAACTGGTATCCATTCCCAACCCGGCACGGCCGAGCGAGCGAACGGCCTCGCGCGGTGCGAAAAGAAAAGCCTGCGAACCGCCTACCTTGTCGACCTGATGCAGCGGCGTAACATTATCCAGAATCCAGAAGGAGCGGCCTTGCGTCGACAGAACCACATCCTTGTGCGTCACCCGGATGTCTGTCACCGGAGTCGCCGGCAGGTTCAGTTGCAGCGACTGCCACTGTCGCCCGTTGTCAAACGAAACATACAACCCAAACTCGGTGCCAGCGTACAACAGCCCTGCACGATCGGGATCTTCGCGCACCACGCGCGTTGGCTCATCGGCAGCAATGCCATTCTTGCCGTCAGTAAGGCGCGTCCAATTCTGCCCGTAATCGTCAGTGCGGTAGATATAAGGCGCAAAGTCGCCCAATAAGTAGCGGTAGAGAGCCACATAAGCCGTGCCAGCCCTGCGCGGACTGGGCTCTATATTTTGTATTCGTCCACCTGGCTCCAAGCCCCGCGGCGTCACATTCGACCACGTTTTTCCCTCGTCGCGTGTCACATATATCAAGCCGTCATTCGAACCGGTCCAGATCAGACCTTTTTCCAGCGGCGACTCCCGGATCGAATAGAGAGTGCTGTACACCTCTTCGCCCGTGGCGTCGCGCGTGATCGGTTCGCCGCTCGCACCTTGCGTTCCCGGCGGATGAGCGGTCAAATCAGGACTGATCCGCTCCCAGGAAACTCCGCCATCGCGCGTGCGATGCACGTATTGGGAACCGTAGTAAGCCGTATGTGGCTCGTTTGGAGACACTTCCATCGGCGAGACGCGCTGAAACCGGTAGGTCAGATCGCTGCCGGCATTTCCGTACAGAGACTGCGCGCCCACCCAGTACTGCTGCTCGTCGTTGGTATTCACATCAAGCTGACTGAACTGACCTTTGCAGCCGCCGTACACAATTCGCGGATCCGTCACATCCGGAATAATCGGCCCCGTTTCACAGCCCGGTCCAATCCGGTAATCCTGCGCATCGCTGAGCCCCAGGCTGGGCACAATCACCGTGGTGTTGTCCTGCTGCGCGCCGTAAACACGATATGGATACTGATTGTCTACGGCCACCTGGTAGATCTCGGCTGTGGGCTGGTTGGCTTGCGTGCTCCAGCTGCGTCCGCCGTCAAGCGTCACGTTAGCTCCGCCATCGTTGCACTGAATCATATAGTCGGAGTTGTTGGGATTGATCCACAGATCATGGTTGTCGCCGTGGGGAACGCGCTCGGTGTGAAAGCTCTTGCCCCCATCGACACTCTTGAACCAGCCTTCATTTCCCACATAGATAACCTCAGCGTTGTTCGGATCTACCGCCAGCGTGGAGTAGTAAAAAGGACGTGTCGTGAGATTCGCTGCGCCGTTGACCAGGGTCCAGCTGGCGCCCGCGTTGTCCGAGCGGTACAGGCCACTGCCGGGTTTGGCTTCAATTAGCGCGTACAAACGGTCAGGCGCAGCCTTGGAAAAAGCCACATTGCTGCGCCCAAAAAGTTCAGAAGGAAGACCGCCACTCAGCTTTGTCCAGTGATCTCCGGCATCGGTTGACTTATAGAGGCCTCCATCGCGCGATCCGCTGATGATGGTCCAGGGTTTCCGCAGCCCATGCCAGATGGAGGCCACCATCACTTCCGGATGGCCGGGCTGCAATTCCAGATCTGCCGCGCCAAGCTGATCTGATGGATGTAAGACATTGGCCCAGGTCTTGCCGCCATCCATAGTCCGGAAAACGCCACGATCCTTGTTGGGAACGAAGGGATTACCTGTGACCGCGACATAGGCAACGTCGGGATTGGTCGGATGAATACGGATTGTTGCGATTTGGCCGGCGTCCCGCAGCCCAATGAAAGACCAGCTTTTGCCGGCATCAATCGACTTGAAGATTCCGTGCCCAATGGATACATTGCTTCGGATCTTCGAAGAGCCCGTACCTGCATAGATAATGTTGGGGTTGGAAGGCGCTACTTCGAGCGCGCCCATCGATCCAACAGGAAGAGAGCCATCGGAAATGTTGACCCACGAGTGGCCGGCGTCGGTCGTCTTCCAGATGCCGCCTCCTGTCGAACCCATATAGAAGGTGTAAGGCTGCGAAGCAACACCGGCAATTGCCGTAACGCGTCCTCCGCGCTCAGGACCAATCATGCGGTAATGAAGGCCCGACCAGAGCGCCGGGTTCAGCGTATCGGCATGACCAAAGCCGGCCAAAACCAACATCACGATTGCAGCAGAAATCTGGGGCGCCAAGCGCCAAATCAATCTCTTCATTGATCACCATCTGTGAGCAGCGGTAGGAACCCCGTCTCTACGTGGCGGGACTCGGTTGCGCTTCACCGAAGCAAGTGCTTCCGTTCAATATACCGAGTCAAAAACATACGTAGTTGAATTAGCGGTTATGCTGATGAAAATGGGCCAGGCAGACTACCGGCAGGCAATTGAGAATTACGTGGCGCAGGAAGCCAAGCCACAAGAGAAGTTCGGTCACCAGCCTCGCCTCTATGCGCTCTCCGTCAACATTGGCAAAGACCAAACGTATGATGACGATGTGGTGTACGCCGCCGCCTGGCTGCACGACCTGGGAGTTTTCGAAGGCCACCGCCCAGAGGACCTCGAAGAGCTCAAGCGCTGGGATAATACTGCATACGCCATGCGAGAGTCACCGGCGATCTTATCTCGATTGGGATTTCCGCTCGATAAAATCGCTGCTGTTGTCGAAGCCATCAGAACCCACCAGCCGCACCTGCAACCCACCTCCATCGAAGGTACTGTCTTGCGAGATGCAGACATTCTCGAGCAACTGGGCGCAATCGGAACGCTCAGAACCGTTTGCAAGATCGGCCGGGACACACGCTTCCCGAACTTCACGTCGGCCGTGGAGTCGCTCGAGAAGGCTCTTGCACATTTGCCGCAGCAGCTTCATCTACCCGCCGCCCGAGAGCTGGCGGAGGCTCGTATCCAAATCCTGACCGCATTCCTGGCCGCGGCCCGCAGCGAAGCCGGAGCGTCTCTTCACTAGAAAGAGAATCGCAGTGCAACCAGCATGACCCGTGGGTCGGACGCGGCTCTCGAGTTGCTAGGAACATGCCGGGCAGCGAGCGCATCCTGTTGGGTACTGCAGTCTTCATAGCCGGTAATCTTGCTTTAACCGCAAGACACGTGCTTGACGGCACTATCGCCAGATTTGGGGCAAAACCTGGAATCAACGCCAATGAATTCCACGATCTTGCCTATTACGCCATCAACTTAATGTCCTTATGTTCTATCGGGAATTTAGCTCTGCCGCACTCTTTCATGTATTGGCAATCCTTGCCAACCATGCTAGGATCAGGTGAACATCTTGACCACGAAAAGGAGCGCATCATGCCCACTCGCAATGTCAACCTGACTGAGGAGCTTGACCGCTTCGTGCTGACGAAAGTCAGAAGCGGCCGCTACGAGAATGCCAGCGAAGTAGTGCGCGCCGCGCTGCGAATGCTTGAGCGTGAGGAAGAGCAGTACGAGGCGCAGCTTGCCGCGCTGCGTTCCGCCATCGATGAAGGCGATGCAAGCGGCCTTGCCGAAGGCGATGTGTTTGCGCACGTCCGGCAAACGCTCAATCTTCCTGCGCCGCGCTGACTGCTGGGCGTATTCCGCTTCTCGCGCCTTGCCGAAGCCGACCTGCTGAACATCGGTGTCTATACGCTGCGTACCTGGGGCGAGGCGCAAGCCAGTCGATACCTTGGTGAGTTGGAGGCCTGCTGCCAGCAGCTTGCCAATAATCCCGTATCAGGCCGTTCCTGCGATGAAATCCGCCCCGGCCTCTATCGCAGAGAGCAAGGCAAGCACGTCATCTTCTTCCGGCGGGAGCCCAGCGGTATTCTGGTTTCCCGAATTCTACATGAGCGCATGCTGCCGGAAAGACATCGTTTCAACGACGAAGATAATGCTCACGAATCGGCTTAATATTCCGAACGCGATGGGATTATGTACCGCACCGACAGCAACAAGCGCATGCAGCATTGCTTCCACATGGACGTGCAGCTAGATGTATTCGGGAAATGGCGGTTCGGCCGCCTCTGTTACCTCAACCGCGACTTCGGGCGGCAGAAATGGGGAAACGAAGATTATGCGCGCGAGGAACTGGTTGCCGAAATGGGAGCCGCTTTCTCTATGCACCGAGCTTGCCTTCATCCTGGCGGTCCTGCTTTGCGGTCCCGTTACGCTCCGGTCAACAATGCGTGAAAAGATTTGCCGGATTTAGCTTGTTTATACCCTGTCCGGACAGGGAATCTGTTTACACTAGAGAAAGGGGCTAATAGGAACATTTCCTAGAGGCGCCTACTTGGATAGCTTAAATATGTCGACCACAAAACCGTACCACCTCATGACGCCGGCTGAACGGCTCACTCACCGGATCGAACAAAATCGAATCATCGATGAGAAGGTTAAGCAGCCCATTCCCAGAAAAGAACCTTCCGGGACAGGGCTTCGGACAGAAGTCACAGATTCGTTCTCCATCCGCAAGATGGGGCGCGGCTAAACCCAAACCGTGGGGCAGCACGTAAGCCGCTGCCCCACCCAATCATCTTTCACCGATCGCTGCCACTCCCACTTCCTCACCCCTCCCTTGAAACCAGAAGTTGTGGAGGTGCTCCCAAGGGCCTCCCAGGTACCTCCACAAATCCAGTCCTGTTCCCGAAAAATTAAATGGCGAGAATTCCGCCTGTAGGCTGTGGAACAATGCTCTCGACACCTCCGGACTGACTTTGTTCTGAACGGTGACGTGTGGCTTATACGGCTGCTGGTCTTGGCGGGTCAGCCACTCTGTCCAAAGCCCCGCCAGACCCTTCCTGATCCGTAACAGACCCTCCGATTCAAGCTGGTAAGCGACACCCCGGCCTAGATTCCGGACGCCACAGACCCTGATCGAGATTGGTCCTTCCTTCTCCGCTGCGGCTTTCACGCCCGCGGCTATCTCGCCCCGATCGCCTGGTAAGTGATGAAAAAGCGTCACGTGCGCTGGAATAAAATTCAGCGCAGAAGGGAAATGCTCCTGCCTGCGTCCCTCAAAGAAGCGCTCCGCGTCCTCCTCCATCTTCAACGTCAAAATCAGCGGAGCCACAAAACAACCCTACATCGTCTTACTTAAACCAATAGGGAGTTTTTGCCGTCCACTCGCTCGTCGGATATCGCTTATGGAGCAGGTCAAAGGCACTTTTCGAGATCTGCCCGCCTGACGTTTCGTTGTAGTGACAACCGTACCGCACGACGAACACCAGTCGATGCAGCGCTTGTGGAACAAGCGGATCCTCCGGATGGGCCTTTGCCCAGTCTAAAATTATCGGGCCGAGAAATGATTGCGCAGAACCCATCGCGTGCAGCTTTTCAACCTCTGCCTTGGCTGTGTTGCGCTCCTGCTGCGAAATCACCGCGTCAGGTATTTCGACCCATGCCGGAAGCCGCCAGGAGACCGTCGAACCCTGGCGGCTAAGATCGTCATTCGCAGGATCCGAAACCTGACACCACCAAGATCCCGGCTCCAGATGCGTCCGGTAATCAACGGGCACTAACGGCTGGAACTCGTGATGCTGCGCAACCAGCAGCGCGGCTCGAAACCTCCACCCGTCTGCTTGCGCCCCCGCTTCGGGTCTTAAGCTCGATGCCCAATCGGGATGAGCCTTTGCCACCACTGGTGCAACATCGCTGGCGCTCATTGCGTCGTTCAGCATAAACGCCCGCGTCCATGTTGCCAACGCAACATCTGCGGCCGACCAAGGGGGCAATCTTGCGCTGTGTGTAGCCACAATCAACTTCGATAGCGGAACCCTGTAATTGAGCACTTCCGCACCGTCCGGGGCCAAAACGGGAAAACTTGCGTCCGCAAAGTTACCGGGAAATTCTTCAGCCGGTACAGGCTTGCGTGGCGCCCACTGCAGGAAATCATCAAAATCTCTGGCCAGCCGCATGCGTTCTGCTCGCCACCCATCGACTAAAGAATCAGGCTGCTTCTCACTCGTTGCCAGAAGTGCATCTAATTTCTGGCGCGGCCCTTCCCTTTCGCCCTGCTCGATTTGCAGCCGAATCGCATTGTAGGTCGCCGTTCCAAAAGCCGGTGAGTCGGGTGTAAGTCGCCCCGCCTCTTCAATCAGAGTTGCCGCTGACTTATCTTTACCGTTCGCGTACATTAATGATAGTGTCAGCCAGGGCAGAGCGCGACCATTCGCCCACTTCTCTACCGCATGCGCCCCATCGTGCTTCTCGAGAGTTTGAACCCAATCGAAACTCTCCGGAAGACTCGCTTGAGACAATGCCTGGCTAAAGCTGTCGGCCGTCAGAATGTAAGCCGAGTCGTGCAACGTACCCGCCAGATCTTTAGCGCTAGGACGCGCGAGCAGCAGTCGCTTCGACAACGACTCCATCACTACACCCGGATGCTCGACTGCATCGAGATGTTCGATCAACCCCCGTGCAGATTCAGCGAGACTGCCTGTCGATGGATTACCAGCGACTCTCGCGAACTCCTGTTTGGCCAGCCCCGCCGCAGCAGCGTTTTTCTGAAGCGACATCTCACGCAGCAGCGTTCTAGCCACCATGTAATTTCCCATCCGCTGCCATGGTGATCCCTGATCCGCCGCGATGGCGCGAAATCTCCGTTCTGCTTCCTGCAGATCCTCAGCGTAAAAGTGTGCCGCCGCTATCTGATAATCGCGGTCTGCACGAACCAGTGCCGGCTCGCTTGAGGCGGCGGGCTCGGGGAACGCCGGCGTAGTGCTGCTGCAGTCAGTGAATACCTGGTCCTGCGCCACCACCCATCCAGCGAAGGCCTGTTGCGAGGCATACTGTTTTCGCCGATCTTGCAGGGTACCCGCCGCGGTTTCAAAAGCGTTATCCAGGCAATTGGCATAGAAGACAAACTGCGACGACGAATGGCTTGTTCTATACGTGCCGATCACTTGATGAAACGGTGGGTCAGCAACGGACGAGCGCGCTTTTCTCCACGCCTCCTGATTCACGGCCGGCGCACCAAGTACATCGGCTGGCTGATCAGGGCGCTCACTTTCTTTACCAGTCTCATCAGCAACCTTCAAGCCACTCAGCACCCGGAATGCTACCAATTCATTCTCTTTGCTGAGAGAAGGCGTTAATAGACCAATCCGGCCCCGATTGAAGGCAACCCGATCCTCCGGGAATCGTTGCGGCGTGAAGAATGGTCCGGCGTCCGGCGCGCAGGCGAATATTACTGCTGCGGCTAATACCCCAATGAAAAGGCCTGCTCGTGTCATCTCCACTGCTCAATGCGCTTCCTAGCGCGAGTATAATCTTCCTCCGTCCAAGGACGCGGATCAAACAAATAAATGCGTTTATGTCCACCGGGGCGCTGAGCCGGCCACGGCTCGTCGGTCGACAAACCAATGGATGACCGGCACACTGTACTTTGCAAATCCATCTCACGTGATTCGCCCCGGCCCATGCGGAAAAGCATGGGCACAGCCTCAGCTATAGGCTCGCGGTCAAGCCAGCGATCTCCCTCACACCACGAAGCAAGCGCCGTCACGCTGATCGGCTTCGATGTTTTGTTCGCGAGGGATTCAAGCAATACTCTATAGAAAGCTCGTTCAGAACGGCGAGCGTCGAAGTCAATCTGCAGGCCCCGTACTCCGGGTAAGTTCGCAGCGCCCTCGAGGCCCGGTAAAAGCCCTGCGATCTCCGCCGGAGCATGAACCGACGGTGACTCAACACGCACCACCGGCAAAAGAGCCACGTCAGGCCGAAGCGTCAACGCCTGAGTTCGCATGCGAAAGAGCACCGATCCGTTCGTCGCAATGCGTGCAGTGCCCGCTAGAAACGCCACACCGGCACTCTTCGCCGGAAGGAAATCGAGGTGTTCAGGCCGCTCCCATGCCCACAGCATGACGTCGGGAAGATCGAAGCTACTGCTATCCCGGCGGGTCTCCCTGCAGGACGCAAGGCAGGTGACCACCCCGACCAGCAACAGGATCTCCCACTGGCGTCTCGGACGGTTAGTAAGAAAGAAGTTCAGATTCCTCAACGGCATCACGAAGCACCACGGTGTGCGAGACTATCTCCACCGCCCATCGCACGTGCCTGATCCGCAGGCCACCTTTATGTCCAGATTGCCATGCAGCTAACGTCGGAAAACGCTTCGCCGCCAAACCTCTGGCACTCGATCGGCGAAGCTTTGCGTGGCAGCCATCAGGATTACACGACTGGCAGCCTCAATCGATCCATCATCCTCCTTGCGATCCCCATGGTGCTGGAAATGGTGCTCGAATCGCTCTTCGCTGTTGTCGACGTATTGTGGGTCAGCCGCCTGGGAGCCGATGCCATCGCCACCGTAGGCTTAACGGAATCGTTTCTCACCCTGGTCTTCGCGGTCGCCATGGGCCTCGGCATGTCCACCACCGCCATGGTCGCAAGGCGCATCGGCGAAAAAGATCAGGAAGGCGCAGCCATCGCTGCCGTACAAGCCATCTTCCTCGGCCTGATCGCTTCCGTCATCGTCGGAGTGCCCTGCCTGCTGCTGGCGCCGCGATTGCTCTCCGTGATGGGCGCTACCCCAACCATCGTCGCCACCGGCGTCAACTACACTCGTATTGCCCTTGGCGGCTCCGGCGTCGTTGTGCTGCTCTTTCTCAACAACGCCATCTTCCGCGGAGCCGGCGATGCTGCCATCGCCATGCGTCTGCTCTGGGTCTCCAACATCCTCAACCTCGTGCTCGATCCCTGCCTCATCTTCGGGCTCGGGCCGTTCCCCCGCATGGGCGTCACCGGCGCAGCTCTGGCCACCTTTACCGGGCGCGGAATCGGCGTTCTTTATCAGTTCTACCGGTTGGGCAAAGGAACAGAAAGGCTGCGCATCCTGGGGCGTCACATCCAGCTGAAGGCAGACGTCCTTTGGCGCTTGTTTCGCGTCTCTATCACCGGCATCCTGCAATTCCTCATTGGACAAGCCAGTTGGATCGGCCTCGTCCGCATCGTCAGTCTGTTCGGCTCGGCTGCTTTGGCCGGCTACACCATCGGCATTCGCATCGTGATTTTCGCCGTGCTGCCGTCCTGGGGCTTGAGCAACGCCGCTGCCACCCTGGTCGGCCAAAACTTAGGCGCAGGGCGTCCCGATCGCGCCACAAGCGCTGTGTGGCGCACCGGTTTCTGGAATATGGTTTTTCTCGGCGCCGTCGGCATCGTGTTTATCGTCTTCGCCCCCGCCATTATCGGCCTCTTCACCCACGACCCTTCCGTATTCGGTTATGCTGTGGCCTGCCTGCGTGTTTTTAGTAGCGGCAATATGGCCTTCGCCTACGGCATGGTGCTTCTCCAGGCCTTCAACGGCGCTGGTGACACCCTCACTCCCACCTATGTCAACCTGTTCGGCTTCTGGATTCTCGAGCTTCCACTTGCCTGGTGGCTCGCCATGCACACCAGGCTCGGAGTCAATGGCGTCTTTTTATCGGTCGTCGTCGCGCAAACCGCCATCGTCCTGATCAGCATCGTGCTCTTTCGCCAGGGCCGTTGGGCCCGGCGTCGCATCTAGTTACGTGCCCGCTAATAGTTCCTCTAGGACCGGCACGGCCTCCGGATACTTGTCTTTTGCTCGATGATGGAAGACACGAGAAGGGAGATTCGGCAATGACCGATATTGACTGGTCCGACTGCTCCATAGTGGAGCGCAACCCCGGAAAGCTCGGCGGCGTTCCTACCGTTCGCTCTTACCGCGTTCCGGCTGACGCCGTCGTTGAAAACCATGACGACAGCCTGCCGGATGACGAGATCGCCTACCAGTTCAGTCTGCCGATAGAGAACGTTCGCACGATCTTGGCTTTCGCTCAACACCCGCCAGGTGCATGCGAGTCTTTTCTCGATAACAGCGTCCCGGCTGATCTCCGGCATCACCTGAAGCATCATGAGGTAGCAACGGCTCCGAACAGCGATGGGAGCGGCTGTCGATTTGGCTTGCCCGACAGCTACGCTTTCGTTCCGGTGCCGCTCCCGCTAAAACCCAAGTACTGGCGCTGACCATCCCCCGAGGTGGTGTTGTGGGTCGGCGTTACTGACCGCTTGCCCGTGGTGCTGACTTGGACCGGCTCACGGTAAAAGTTGGTGATGTTGGGCCAAACTCCTGAACCGCCCGCTTTTCAAAACTCTCCTGTAAGCTGTGCAGCATCATCATGTCGTTGCCGTAATCGGCCTTCACGTCGATGTCCTCGGTACCGTCTATGACAGCCGACCATTTTTCATCTAGGGCCGCGAAGGCTTCCAGGATCTGGCGCACGTTGAGAACGAAGCTCGCACGGCTTCTTAACTTCACTGCTCCTTCCTTCCGGATTTCGAAAGCCATAACGATGGAACTCGTACGTGACCACTTCTCGCTCAGGACCAACCTGTACGAATTAACCTCATTGCCCCACATGGCTACCAGCCCCACGTGCCCGGGCCGCCCTTGAACGGTCCCACAATCTCCGACGTGATCCACCCGCCATAAAAATCCCCAGCTTGCGGCTGCACTCTTTCGTCATCTACATAGCAGGCTTCAACCGCACTTGGATAGAAAGCAAGACAGCTCCGAATCGACTCAAAAGCTGGCGTCGGCGCCTCATAGGACCACGCGGCGTGCTTGCTTTCCTGCGGTCCTACCCGGAGATTCCAGTAAGTCGCCGACCCCTTATATTCACAAAAAGAGTGCTTGCTCGTACTCACCAGATACTCGGAACGCACATCCTCACGAGGGATATACCAGACCGGTGGGTGACTCGTTTCAAGTACTCGGTAGGCCGAAGTGCTGTCCGCCACTATCTCGCCCGCGAACACCACCCGAACCCGGCGAGTCGACCGGACGAGCTTTGGTGGACGAGGATAGTCCCACACCGATTCCTGCTCCGGACCGGGCTGAATGCGCATCCTTCTGTTTGGATGCTCTACCTTGCCGGATTTGATAGCCGTACCTGCGGCTTGCAGAAGAAATCGTTGATCGACGACGATCTTACAAGCTGAAATGATTTAATATCTGAGCGTAAAACGTATCTTGGTTGGGGATGTAGCTCATGATATTCGGCGGGAAGAAGTAGAACCAAGTTTTTATCGTCTGAGCCTAGGATCAATACTTGCGAGTCGGGCGGCAACTGAAGAGTCGGGCTATTGATCTTCGCAACCTTGAAGTTAGGACTATATAGCTTCCCAGCGCCAGCAGCCCTTCCGAAAATGAAAAGGCAAAAGAAAATAATAACAATGCCCCAGACCAAAAATGCAAACCGCAAGAGTCGTGAATAGAAAACCCTAAAAATAGACCGGACGATTGCGATCACGATAACGATGCACGTAACCAGCCATGCTCCCCCATTTGCACCGCCACCCCTGATTGGGCAAGAGTTGATCGTTAAGAGAGTAGGAGCCGTATCTACGGTACGAATCACAAATATTATTCGCGCGACTCCTACACCGAAGGCTAAGACAAAGAAACTCCAGCGTTCTTGCCGACGGAACCAACAGATGATCTTTGTATTTGCAATCGGCTTTCTAGTCACAGACAAAACGGTGTTCCCAAAAAGGGGAATCAGGGTTCCGAAAACAAGGGAATAAACCAGGATTAACTCGGCCCCGTCAAAGACGTATTCCGCGGGCTGAAGCCCGGCCAGATAGCCCAACCCCAGAGCGTAAGAGTAGCCATCAAATTCTGCTCCGCCTACGAGGTATAAGACTCCGGTAATTGCCGCTAACGTAATCGAGCTCGACAGGATCACGGTCCAAATTGAGGACTGGCTCGGCGCAGCTCGAGATTCTAAACGATGTCATTCGGCATAGGATATTACATAGCCACCTTAAAACGATCCTCCCTTGTGCGTTGACCATCCGAGCCCAACAATTCACATTCGCGCGAAAATAAGAACATGAATGCGCCGCCAGGACCGCGTGGACGCAAAGCCTGGGGCTTCTTCGGCAAAGGCAGCTCGACCGGCACCCTGCACTTCCTCGAACAAACAGCTCGCACCTACGGCCCGATCTCCTCGTTTCGCATTCTAGGAAAACGAATCTACCTTATCAACGACGC
>CAXTMN010000004.1:90266-95473 GCA_964245395.1 uncultured Bryobacteraceae bacterium | reverse complement strand
GGGGGGTACGAAGTGAGAGTGAGAAGTGTCGCTTGCGTCTACTCTCCGCTGCGCTCCGTCCCCTCTAAGGTCACTCGGCGGAAGCGGTTGCCGATTACGCCGGGAATGCCGTAGAACTTAGCCAGCCGGTCATTGAGGAACGTATATTTACCGTCCAGAAAATCGAGAATACGCCCGTCATCTCTCACGATCGATTCCACAAACATCTTGGATTCCGTGTACATCGCACTCCGCAACTGAGCATTGAACTGAGGAAACTCGTCTGGATCCGGATGAATGCTATCCAGATTTCTCAGCTCCAGCCACTGTCCGGCAAAATTCTCGATGAGTGCGTCCGACTTCGGGTCCTGGAGCATCCGTTTCACTTGCGCGTTCAGGACCGCTGAGTCATGCAGGTGTCCCTCTCCGGCCGCCGCAAGCAGAGCTTCATCCGGTGTACTGCTCCAGAGAAAATATGAAAGCCTGGATGCCAATTCATATTCGTTGACAGGATGAATAGCGGCAGAGTCATTCGGTTTCGGGTCGCGTTCGATTCGGAACAGGAAATTAGGCGAGACTAGGATTGCTTCGACTCCCAGTCGCATAGCTTGATCCATCGTCATTCCATCAACTTGGGCCGATACGACCAGCCGGTCCAACCGATTCACTTCCTCAGCGGTAACAGGACGGCGGTAAGCCAGACGGGTGAGATGAGCCAGGCTGGTCCGTACGCACTCGGCGGTATGATGACCCGGCGCATGGCCGCAGACAAATATACGGCGATAACTTTCCGGCACGGGCGGACGAACAGGATGGTAGGGCCCTTGTAACTCCAGCGTTTCAATGAAGGTCGGCGGATTCGAAACTGCCTGCTGTAGCCGGATCTGCTTCCCATCCTCCGGATGCTTAGCAATAGCGCGCCGGTAAGACGCCTCTTCCGATTCCTTCAAGCGTTCTGCTTTTGCCGTCTCTTCAGCGCTGGGCATTCGAGGCTCCATTGAAGCGGAGAGCAGGTGAGTACCAAACGGCACGTGCAACTTACTCTCATATGATCTGGGTCCGTCTTTCTCAATCAGGACATCGCTCGCGATTATTTCTTTGCCGTCTAGCAGCAGCTGAAGACGAAAAGCTTCTCTTCGCCCACCGACAGCGACTCTCAGCTGGTAATCACCTTCTGCCGGGAACTCGAACCGATTTTCCAGCGCCATGCCATCGTCATTAGGGCTATGCTCCGGTGAAAACCGGACTCGCGTCGCACCCGGGAGAGCATCCGATGGTATCGCCCGATTTGCAATCCTGGTGGCCGCATTCAGGTATTTCTCCATCAATACCGGAGATACCGAAAGAACATCGCCTATATTGTCGAAGCCATAGCCGGAGTCATCGGCGGGGAAATCAGCCGCTGGTTTGAAGTTCACTGCCAGCAGATCGCGGACGCTGTTGTCGTACTCTACCCGATTCAGACGGTGCGCCGTTAGATGTCCGGGGTCGGCGGGGGTGGTCCGGTCGGATACAGAAAACGCGTTTTCGATCCATTGCGTGACTATGTTGACCGATTCCGGCGTGGGACGCGGCATTCCCTTAGGCGGCATCTCACCAGCGCGGACACGCCGAACGACCTTCTCCCAGATACCACGGTCGGTAAGCATAACCGACGAATCGTGATACTTCGTTAAAGACAAACCGCTGGTTTTTAGTTGGTCGTTATGGCAGCCAGCACAGTTCTTCTGAACAAAGGGTGCAACGATCTGATCAAATTGGGCGTCACTCCGAACTTTTTCTGCTGACAGGGTAGTTTGACTGAGAGAGGCGCTACTCGTTAGCAAACAAACTAACCCGAAAGAGACTCCAATCCGGAAGTTAGCACGGCGGAAATCGACAAGGTTAGTATGCAGCACAAGCGCAGAGTTAGATCGGCAAGAGCGGAGCGGACACTCAGCACTGATATGAGATCACACCAGCGGGGCAAATGTAAACCACCACTGAGGAGCGGTGACAATCCAAAATGCCTTGCGAAATGATCTTACGAGAAGTAACGTTCTGACATTCTGCGGAGAAAGGCCAAAGACTCTGCCATCTCGTCCATCCCGTTCATGCCATCTTCAATACTGACCCAACCGTTGTATCCGCTATCCGCCAGTATTTCGAAGATCTTGCCGTAGTCATTCAGTCCTCTACCTGTGACCCCATGGCGGAGGTTTTGAGAGTACCCGAGCGTACTGTCGCCCTGGCGAAGTTGATCAAGCGTAGTCCCAGGAGCCAGATAACGATCGCTAGCGTGCATACTGACTACCCTGTGCGCAACCTGCTGCAGTAATTCAATAGGATCATCGCCAGCGACAAGAGCGTTTGACGGATCGTACTGCACGCCGAAGTGATCGCAATCGGCAACCGCACTTACAATGTCGACAAACCTATCCATTTTCTGGGCAAATTCCGGGTAAGTCCAGAAACCATCCTTATAGTGGTTTTCCATCCCGAGTACGACATCGTATTCCTCGGCGACTTTGATCGACTCCTTGAGAGCGTTCAAAACCCATTCCCTGCCCTGCTCCCACGAAACGTCCGGATATCTCTGGCCACTCAGCACACGACAAACAGCGCCCGGTCCTCCAAGCAAACGCGTAATGCGGATCATGTCCATCTCGCGTTCGAGCGATCGCTTACGTGTCTCAGGATCGGTCGCGGTGAAGTCGGGTGAGCAGCACATCATCGGCATTGCAAAACCGGCAGAGTGGATTGCGCTCGCCAACTTGTCCAGATAGGGCGCTTCGTGGCTGACCAGAAAACCCTCGTACATCTCGAGACCATCGGCATCGAGAGCTTTGGCTTGCTCGATCCATTCGAAAACCGTCGTGCGGCCCGTACTGATCTGCTCCAAGTAACACTTAGGAAATGCCGAGATCCTCAGGCCCATCAGGTCGTCAGTACAGCCTTTACGTACTCGCCCGCTTCCATTTTCTCGAAACACTCATGCCAGTTCGGCAGCTCGCAAACCCGGCTAATTACTGGATCCAAATCGATTTGACCCGAAACAATCATCGAGATCACCCGTTCCCAAGTGGGCCAATTGTGGGAGAAGCTTCCGGAAATGGTTAGGTTCTTTTGAACAAGAGGATCCAGACTGAACTGCATGGGTTGCGGACCCCAGCCCACTTTAATGATCTGACCTGCAGGCCGCACGGCTTGCAGAGCAATCTGCAACGTTGCAGATGCACCGGACGTATCAACTGCGACGTCGACCCCGAGGTGATCGCCGAAACTGGCGACATACTCTCGAACGCCGCCGTCTAGAACGACATCTGCGCCAAGCTGACGCGCTACCCCTAGCCGCTGACGATCACTGGGCAGACCGGCAACAATCACGTGGCCGGCTCCGCTTAACTTCGCCATCGTCGTGCAGAGTAGACCAATCGGCCCTGGGCCAAGAACGAGAACGGTATCGCCGGGACGAACGCGCCCGTTGACGCAGAGAGCGTTATAGGCTACACAGCAGGGCTCCGTCAGAGCCGCTTTGTGGAAGGGGAGGGTAGCCGGAATGCTGTGCAGGCACCGTTCGGGTACTCGCACGTATTGCGTCATAGCGCCATCCACGCCATATCCAAAACCGCGACGTGTGGGATCTAGATTGTAGAGCCCTGCCCTCGTGAGAGGGGAAAATTCGTCAATCACGGCAGCTGTTTCGCTAACGACTCGATCACCTTCGCGGAATTGACTTACCGCCGACCCAACCTGGGCGACAGTGCCTCCAAATTCATGTCCTAAGATGCATGGGTAATTCACCTGCCAACTTTGCGCACCGCGCCATTGGTGGAGATCGCTCCCGCAAACACTAACGGCGCCAACACGAAGAAGAACGTCACCGTCGCCGAAAGCCGGAAGCGGCACTTCTCGCATTTCAACCGACAGTGGCTCGCGCGCGTAGTTAACCAGGGCAGGCATGCTGTTGCTCATGCCAACACATCCCGCCTCTTACCAACTTCTCCGTAGGCGTGGACCCTGTCACAGATCAAGCGCAGCGTACCTTCCAGATCACCCGTCGCACTTCGGAACGCATGGGCATCAATGGCAAGAGGAGCCCCAACCACTACCATCGGTGCGCCGTAAGCCGGCAGATCAATTGCTTGCTGAATCGTGAGCCCGCCGACGGCCTGAACTGGAATGGAAACGGCATTGACAATCTCTCGAAGCCGGTCCAGAGGCGTGGGTGCGTGCAAACCACGACGGGTACGAAGTGTTCGCATGTCGAAGCCGATGTGGTGAACGATGTAGTCACAACCGAGGTCCTCAAGCTGCTTAGCTCCTGTAACCGGATCTGGCATGGCCATATTGTCGCCCATAACTTTCACTCCGAAATCGTGGCCCGCTTTAATCACAAGCTCGACTGTTTCGTTGTGAGCCTGGCCCATAACCACAACCATGTTCGCTCCGGCTCTGGCCATCATCTGTGCTTCAAGGAAGCCCCCGTCCATAATCTTCAGGTCAGCAACGAGTGGAGTATCCGGGTACCGTGCACGCAACTCATGCACGCCTCGAGTACCTTCGGCAATAATCAGCGGAGTTCCTATTTCCAGCCAGTCGATTCCAGCACGAATCCCAATCTCAGCAGCCTCGAACGCTTCAGTAAGTTCAATCAAGTCGAGCGATAGTTGAACCGTGGCTTTCATTGGGGCTAGAGTCGCTTTTATTCTAGTCCCAGAAAGCCAACTGAGCCTGCTCTGCAGTCACGCCCAAGAAGACCGGCGCTACACAACGTTGTTGCGCTGCTCCCACGAGAGCAGTGCAAGGAATTCAGTTGTATGGGATGGATCCGGATCTGGAGTATGCCAATTCGACCGGGGTAAGGGGCCAGCTTCAATTGATTTCTGATCCCCGGCCAACTCAGCGATCGGTCGTTAAAGGATCTGTTTGATAAAGGATCTGTTTGATCCAATCAGACTAGCGACGGAGCAGCTGGCCCGGGAGATACGAGAGCTTACAACTGGTTGGAACTGGGGGCAGCAGTGGTAGAGGTAATGATGTTCCCGTTTACGCCCTGAGGAAAGAACCCGCCGCCGGTCACGTTAGCTTGGTTCCCATAAACAAGATAAAGCACCTCGCCGGGGGTTCGAATTGCAACCAACCCGTTGGTGGGGTTAGTAGAAAACAAGTTACCGCTAATCGGTGGCGGCGGGATGTCAGCACCGTCCAGAGCGGGGGAGGAAACCCCAAGGCGGGCTAACGAGAGT
>CAXTMN010000004.1:27700-90256 GCA_964245395.1 uncultured Bryobacteraceae bacterium | reverse complement strand
CTACAGCGAGGATCCTTGCTGCTGTCGCGAGATATGGACTACCAGCTAAAAGTGGTGCTGCGCCGGCATAAGCTGTGGTTCCTATATCAGCTGAGACTCTGTCAAAAGCGAGGAAAGTTGCCTCGTTCATCAACCCGATCCCCATCGCCATCATGGCATCGAGATTGATTGCTGGCTTTGCAATCGGCGTGAATCCATTTGCTTTCAAAGCGCTTCGTACTAAAAGGACATGATTTAACTCATCAAGAGCAATATTCCTAGCGGTGGTTGGAGTCAGCACCAAGTTATTCGCGAAGTTTACCAAGCCGAACTGAGTTGTGGTTAAACCAGGGTTTCCGATACCAGTAACATCCACACCTCGCTGCTCTAAGGTTTGACCGGTCGTCGCTACTGAATAAAACTCAGCTTCAAGATATTCCAAGTTCAGTGCAAACTGGACGATATCCACGGCGGTGGGGTTTGTGGGATCCGCTTTTAGATCAGATGACAGGCTGCCAGCCGCTGTCAGGGCCGCACTGGCGATGCCCAACTTCCGCAGCATGCTGCGTCGATTGGGAGATTTGTCTAGCATGTCCTCGAGAAGATTTGTGTCTTTCATTTGAATTTCCTTTGTTATTTAATACTGGGTAAATAGTGATTTGGGAATGACTTAATTAATCGTTAACGATTTACGAGCAAATACTCCGAAAACCAAAAACGTCAGCAAAAGAAGACTTACCGTTGTAGGTTCCGGTGTAGCCGCTGCGGCACCCGAACTCACGGAGACATTCAACGCATAATTGGCAGATCGCGGATTTCCCTGAGCATCGACAAAGGTGGAACCACCATAATGATAAATCCGTAGGAAAGATTTGTTGCGGTAGGTGGTTGCTGTTCAAGCCAGTTAGTCAATGTGATGACGTAGCTTCCAGACGAGAGAGTCGAATCGACGAGTAGAGCATCAAGAGCGAGGCCTGTTGCTGGATCAGCCGTGGCTCCAGGATTATTAACTGATTGGCTCCCTACATAATTGCCTGTCGCAGTGTACAGTGTCAGCGAAGGTTGGAAGCCTCCCGCACTCGTACTGGAGCCGTCCAGATTGCTTCCCCCGCCGTAAGACGTTGTGGTCAGCACTAAGTTCGAGGCAGAGGCAAGTGAAAAGGTCTCTTCGAGAACCGCCGAAGTACTTGTCAGTGACCCTGAATAAGTTTCAGTAAACGAATCTGCTCCTAGTAATCCAACGCCGCTAGCTAGCAGAATGACTGCCTTCAAAGTCTTACTCGCAAATAGCATCTACACCTTCTTTCTGGTTGATGGATGCGTCTTTGCATCGTGAGGGTGGACGATTTCAGATCAGAAATTTTTCTAGCGAGCTTTATGCGTTTTGAGCAGCAACTTCAGTAATACGGCGTTGGAGATAGCGGCGTTCAATGGCGTTGGCAGTTAGTCGGAGGGCACGCTCGTAAGTTTCAAGTGCTTCCTGGTTACGCGTCAAGCGACGGAGTAGATCAGCACGGGCTGCGTGATACAGGCGATAGCTGTCCAGGTCGCCGGAAGAGCCGAGTTCATCAATTAACGCTAAACCACGTTCAAGCCCTTCAGCCATCGCTAGAGCTACGGCGCGATTGAGGGAGACGACGGGCGAGTTTTGAAACCTGGATAGGATTGCGTAAAGGGCGGCAATCTGCTTCCAATCGGTTTGGTTAGCAGTCTTGGCTTCCGCGTGGCAAGCCGCAATGGCTGCCTGAAGCTGATAGGGACCAAGATTGCGGCGGCCCAAGGCGCGTTCAAGCAATCGTGTCGCTTCTCCGATCTGATCCTGATGCCACACGGTACGATCCTGTTCTTCAAGAAGCACCAGATCCCCGTGGACGTTGCAGCGGGCGTCCCGGCGAGAGTCGTGGAGGAGCATTAGAGCCAGGAGCGCAAGATTTTCGGGGTTGTCGGGCATCAGTTGCGAAAGCGTACGGACGAGGCGAATGGCTTCGGCGCAGAGTTCCCGGCGAATCAGACTATCACCCGAACTGGCGGAATAACCTTCGTTGAAGATCAGTAAAGGACGGCCTGCACGGCTGAGAGGCGTTCAGGCAAGCGATCGGGAGGGGGAATCTGATAGGGGATCCGCGCCTGCTGGATTTTGCGCTTGGCGCGTACGAGGCGCTGGGCCAGGGTCGCTTCGGGGAGAAGAAAAGCGCGGGCGATTTCGGCGGTGGTGAGACCGCCGAGGGTGCGGAGAGTGAGCGCCACTTGTGCTTCTCTGTTGAGAGCGGGGTGGCAACAGGTAAAGATGAGGTGCAGGCGATTATCTTCGGAAGGCGGACTCATGAGTTGGTCATCAACGACGCTTCCACTGGTGTCGTGTTGTGATTCGGTCTCGTACAGCAGCTGATCTTCTTTGCTGCGGCGAGTCTGTTCGCGACGGGCGTAGTCGATCAGTTTCCGGTGAGCGGTTGCGGTGATCCAGGCTGCGGGATTCGCGGGAACGCCTCCGGTTCGCCAGCTGACAACAGCGGCGGCGAAGGCGTCCTGCATGGCTTCTTCGGCGAGATCGAAGGAACGCGAGACGTGGATGAGGCCGGCGATGATTCGTCCTGACTCATTCCGGAAGAGTGATTCGACAGTGCTATGAAAATCATTCATTCATGAGGCTGGCGAACTCGCGAATGGGACGGACCTCGACACATCCGACTCCGCCGAGGCAGCCAGTGGGTATCTGGGCAGCCCAGGCGAGAGCTTCGTCAAGGTCCTGGCACTCGAGGATGTAGTAACCGGCAAGCTGCTCCTTTGTTTCGGCGAACGGACCATCGGTGATCAGGGCCTGGCCGCCTTGCATGCGGACGGTAGTGGCGGTCGCCGTGGGCTCCAGGGGATCGGCAGCCCGGAAAATACCAAGGCGGGTTGTGTCCTCCATGACGGCCCGATGTCCGGCGGCAATAGCACTGAGTTCCTGAGCGGTTGCCGACTCATGTTCCTGGGAGTAGATCAACATCATGTAACGCATGACGAGCTTCAGGTGGACGTTGGGGAACGAACGCTGGCCGAGGGAAGCCAGGATCCGCTATCACCTCGCGGATCTGTTCGGTGTGTCTGGCGCTGTGAGCTGCCGCTGCGAGGATCCATTGGTAGCCGTCCCATGAACCGAAGATGGGATGGGCAACAACGTGACCGCGAAGTGAAGAAGAAGACAACAGGCTAGTAGTCTTTTCACGGTTTTCGAGGAAGCGGTCGATTGCTTCTGGGGTACTCCAGCCGTGGCAGGGGCAGACGGGTGGAGGAGCTGCGACTTTCAGGGCGCGTTGAGGAACTTCGGCCAGAATAGAAGCATCCACCTGGGCCTGCTCCCAATCGGGTGCTGCCGCCGGAGCATCGCTCATTCGTTCGATGATGACGTGAACGCGGTTCTCGATTAAGGCGACGTGCTCGACGATCTCAGCCGTTGACCAGTGATTGGGGGCGGGTTTGAAGTTGGACTGCGCAGCGGAAAGTCTGCCCGCTGATTCGACCAGAGTATCGCGAGTGACAGCGAGATAGCGCGACGCCTCCGCAATTTGGTCTGCGGTTAGAACCGGGTGTGAGACTAGCAAAGAAGAGATCTTGACCATAGTGTCTCCTTGGGTTTGAAAAAGGGGTGGTGATCACGAAAAGATCATCACCGGACGAACTTCGATGGAACCGTAACGTGCAGCGGGAATGCCTGTGGCGATCGAAGCTGCTTCCTCAAGGCTGTTTGCCTCGACGAGGTAGTAGCCGCCGAGTTGCTCCTTTGTTTCGGCAAACGGGCCGTCGGTGGTGAGAGTTTGGCCATCGCGCAGACGAACGGTCTTGGCAGCGCCCGTAGGCTCCAGTGCATGCCCAGACTTGATGGCGGCAGCGTTCTTTTTTCCAAAGGCGCCGTATTCGGCAAATTCGGCTTCGTGGAATCCAGTGGCAAAGCGGGTCTCGTCTTCGTAAATCAAAAGTAGGTATTGCATACAGTTCGTTCTCCTGTGGGTACGACGTCCAGGGTACGCCAGATCGACAACCAGGTAGAAATATTCGCGGCGGGTATCGACCTTTGGGTCTGCTATTGCGTAATCAGCTTAGTGTCCGCTTGGAACTTCAGATATTTAGAATAGGTTTGCTCAGCTTCAGTGTGGATGTCGCTCATCAAGTAACGGACCGTTCCCTTGAACCAAAAACGCTCGGGTAGCCAGGCTTCGTTGTTGACCTTCTTGAATTGATAGGTAATGAGCGTATCTTTCTCATACCGCATCCCGTCCCCGAGGACCTTGGCTTCGAGTCTGGTGAAGACATGATCCTGACGGTCGACGAACAGCTTCAATTCATAAGCAGTGCCATCCCGAGCAGCTTGCTCAAGACCTTCAGCGTCAGCCCGTTTCGGGACCGCGCTGAAAAGGAGAATGCCTGGGTTGAGAGCGTCCGAGCCGTTTGCGGTCACGCTGAATCGAGTGGCAAGTTGATCCAAAGGCAACGCTACTTGGAAGCTGGCGTGGAAAAGTCCTCGCGGTTTATGTTCCAGCCGCGCTTTGACAACATCCGCCAGTCTCTTCCTTTCTTCCTGCTGTTCTCTTGGCGAAAGGGGCTGCTCGTCGTGCAGAACGTGTTTTTTGTACGGAGCACCTTCGAGGAAGATGATGTCGTAGGTGTCTGTAAAACCGTGCTTTTCTGAGCCTTTGGAGTCGAAACTGAGACTTTTGTAGTGCTCGGAGTAGGTGTAGTGCTGAGCCTCGCCTAAAGTTTCCTTGCGATGTTCTATAGCTTGCTGAAGGGCCGGGTCTAGTAATGTCGCAAGATTCTCCTGCCCCAAACCGGGATGAATGAACAGGCTCCAAAGTGCGGCTGTGCAGATTGACCGCCACAAGGCGAAGCATGGTTTGTTGTTCTCGTCACGCCAGAGAGGAGCAATCATAGGGCAAGGCTTAAGCCTAAAGCTAATACGGAGATTTACCGCGCAAGGTTCAGTTTGCGCAGGTGATCCAGCTCCAAGGACTATTCTAGACAGCAAAGACATAATGAAACTAATAGCGCTAGTTCTGGCATGGGGAGGACTTTGTCTGACGACGGAAGTTGAGGCACAGCAGGCTGTGGCCCCGGTGGCGCCAACAGTTGCGCATACAGAGGTGAGGCACGGGGCGACGGTTTCGGACAACTATCACTGGTTGCGGGAGAAGTCGAACCCCCAAACGATTCAGTATCTGGAGGCAGAGAACGCCTACACAGCGACGATGACGAAGGGACTCAAGCCATTCGAGGATGCGCTCTACACGGAGATGCTTGGGCGAATAAAACAAACCGATTTAGGCGTACCGGCGCGGCGCGGTAGCTATCTCTATTACTCACGAACGGAAGAAGGAAAGCAGTACCCGATACAATGCCGGCGAAAAGGAAGCAGGGAAGCGCCTGAAGAGGTGCTGCTGGATCTGAACGACATGGCGAAGGGTCACAAGTTTGTCGGGGTTGGCAGCACGAAGGTCAGCGATGATGAACAATTTTTGGCATACACGGTAGATTTCACCGGGTTTCGTCAGTACAGCTTGCAGGTGAAGGATTTGCGTACCGGGCAAACACTTCCTGATACCGTACCGCGAGTGACATCGGTTGAATGGGCGGCTGACAACAAAACTCTGTTTTTGACCACAGAGGATGAGGTGACGAAGCGGTCGGACAAGCTGTGGCGGCACGTTCTGGGATCGGCGAAGCCGACGCAACTTTACAGCGAGGCGGACGAATTGTATGACATTGGGCTGGAGCGAACCCGGGACAAGAAGTACGAGGTGCTGGAGATATCTAGCAAGGATACAACGGAGGTGCGATACTTGGCGGCCGACCATGCTGGGGAAGAGTTTCGGGTCTTTCTGCCGCGTGAAAAGGATCACCGGTACTACATCTACCACCGCGAAGGCGAATTTTACATTCGCACCAATAAGGGTGCAAAGGATTTCCGGGTAGTCACGGCAGCGGAAAATCACATCGACCCGCAGAACTGGAAGGAATTCATTCCGCACCAGCAAGGACGGCTTATAGAAGACATCGAATTATTTAAGGGTTTTGCGGTGTCGGTAGAGAAGTCTGAGGCACTGAATCGGATGCGGGTTTTCGATTTTACGAAGAAAAGTTGGGAGTCGGTGCAGTTTCCGGAGCCGGTGTATGCCGCGTTTCCAGGCGAGACTCCGGATTACAACTCGGAGACGTTTCGCTACAACTATCAGAGCTTCCTCACTCCATCGAGTGTTTATGACTACGACGTTCGGAACGGCGACTCAACGCTGCTGAAGAGGCAGGAAGTTTTGGGCGGGTATGATCCGTCGCGGTACACGTCGGAGCGGCTGTGGGCAACGGCACGGGATGGGGTAAGAGTTCCGATCTCGATCGTTTATAAGAAAGGCCTGGTGCGGGACGGGAAGGCGCCGCTATTCCTGTATGCGTATGGCTCGTACGGGATTGGGATGTCAGCGACGTTTTCGAGCCAGCGGCTTAGTTTGCTTGATCGCGGCATGACGTATGCAATTGCGCACATTCGCGGCGGCGATGAGATGGGCGAGAGATGGCGCGAAGACGGGATGCTGATGAAAAAGAAGAATACATTTAACGACTTCATCGACAGCGCAGAGTATCTGGTGGACGAAAAGTGGACTTCGAGTGACCGTCTGGTGATTGAAGGCGGAAGCGCGGGCGGTTTACTGATGGGAGCTGTGGTAGATATGCGTCCCGATCTATTCAAAGCAGTTCATGCGGCGGTTCCGTTTGTCGATGTGATGAACACCATGATGGACGCGACTTTGCCATTGACCGTAGGCGAGTATCTGGAGTGGGGCAACCCCAACGAGCAGGCTGCCTACGACTACATGAAGACATACAGTCCGTACGACAACCTGGAGAAGAGAGCCTATCCGGCGATGCTGGTGACGACAAGCCTGAACGACAGCCAAGTGATGTACTGGGAGCCGACAAAGTATGTGGCGCGGTTGCGGCAGTTGAAGACGGATTCGAATCCGCTGCTGCTGAAGACGAAGATGGAGCCGGCGGGTCACGGCGGAGCATCGGGACGGTACGACCGGCTGAAGGACACTGCCTTCGAATACGCGTGGATGATGAGCCAGGTCGGGATCACGCACTAAAGCTTTAATGATCGGGCAATTGCGCGGAACCATCGTCGAGAAACGTCCCAATCAGTTGATTGTGGAGGCGGGAGGGGTCGGTTATGAAGTGCAGATTCCGATTTCGACGTTCACGGCGATTCCCGAGGAGGGAGCTGGCGTGACGCTACGTATTTACACCCACGTTCGCGAAGATGCGCTGCTGCTTTTCGGGTTTGCGACAACGCAGGAGAAAGCGGTTTTTGAGCGGCTGATTGGCGTAAGTGGAATCGGTCCGAAGCTGGCGATAACGGTGCTGTCGGGTTTAGCGACGACCGAACTGGTAACGGCGATTCGTACGGGAGATGTTTTAAAGCTGGTGCGGATTCCCGGCGTGGGAAAGAAAACGGCGGAACGCATGGTGTTAGAGCTCAAGGACAAACTGGTCGGCGTGGAAACGACGCCGCAGGGATTGCCGGTTCTGGATGCAACGGCAGGTTGGAGCACGCTGGAGCGGGACGTGCTATCAGCGCTGCAGAACCTTGGTTGCTCGCGCCCGGCGGCAGAAGAAGCAATCCGCAAGACAAAGGAGCGAGGAGCGCCCGAGGAGTTCGAGATGTACTTTCGGACGGCGCTGGCGCTTGTACGTTAAGGTGAAAGTTCAATGCGCGCGCCAGGGATGATCTCGCCGGCAACTCAGGAGGAAGACCGTCAGTTCGACGCAGCGCTACGGCCGACAAAGCTGGACGATTTTGCAGGGCAGCCTCATGCGCGTGAACAACTGGCGATAGCCATCGAAGCCGCCAAACACCGGGGCGAAGCGATGGATCATGTGTTGCTGTGCGGTCCGCCTGGGTTGGGAAAGACAACTCTGGCCGGAATTATCGCTCAGGAGCTTGGGGTGGTGATGGACCAGACGGCAGGTCCGGTGCTGCAAAAAAAGCTGGATTTGACGGGTATTCTAAGCAATGTTCGCTTGCACCAGGTTTTTTTCATTGACGAGATTCACCGGCTGATGCCGGACATCGAAGAGATTCTTTATGCGGCGCTGGAAGATTTCCGGCTAGACATTTTAATTGGGACAGGGCCGGGCGCACGGACGCATTCGATCGGACTGCCGCGCTTTACTGCGGTGGGAGCGACGACGCGTCAGGGTTTGCTCAGTGCGCCGTTGCGGAGCCGCTTCGGTATTGTGCTGCGGCTGGACCCGTACGATGAAAGCACGCTTGCCAAAATTGTAGACCGGTCCGCGGGATTGTTGGACGTGGAGATCACGCACGATGCGGCGCGGGAAGTGGCACGGCGGGGGCGGGGGACGCCGCGCATCGCCAACCGGCTGTTACGGCGGGTTCGCGATTATGCACAGGTGCGGGCGAGCGGGCATATCGATATCGAAGTGGCCAAGGCAGCGCTCGATTTGCTAAAGGTCGATTGTTATGGGCTGGACGACGTAGACCAGAAGATCATGATGACGGTACTGGTGAAATATGGCGGTGGGCCTGTGGGTTTAAGCACGATTGCGGCATCGATCGATGAGCAGGCAGACACAATTGAAGAAGTCTACGAGCCGTATCTGATGCAACTAGGATTTTTGGATCGAACGCCGCGAGGGCGAATCGGGACAGACCGGGCTTTCGAATATTTTCAGGTTCCGCGCCGGATGAAGTTCAGCAGCGGTCAGAATCCTCTCTTCTAAAGTGCAGACGTCTTATCTGTCGCTCGGCTCGAACTTGGGTGAGCGGGAGGAGAGCCTTGAGCGCGCTTTGGCAAAGCTCGAGGGCGAGGGCGTTACGGTAAGCCGCCGATCAGGGATTTATGAAACGGAACCGCAGGACGTTGCCGAACAGCCCTGGTTCCTGAACATGGTAGTGGAAGCGGCTACGAAGCTTCTGCCGAAGCAGTTGCTCGCAACTGTGCAGCGGATCGAACGCGAAATGGGCCGAACTCGAGCCGGGGTGATGCGCAGAGGTCCGCGGGTTATCGACATCGACATTCTTCTTTATGGATTTGTGGTCATGGACACGCCACAACTAACGATTCCACATGCGCGCATGATTGAAAGACGGTTTGTGCTGCAACCATTGCTGGAGATTGCTCCGGAATTACGGCACCCTGTTACGAAAGGGCTCCTGAAGGACTACTCAGCGCAAGTATCCGGGCAGAAGGTGCGTCAAGTTAGCCCTCGTTGACGGGATCCGGTTGTTCTTTCGGGTCGAGCTTCTCAATCAGGACGGTAGCGATCCGATGGCGGTCCATGTGCGTGACTGTAAAGCGGCGGCCATCGTAATCGACTGAGTCTTTTACCTTGGGGATGGTGCCCAACCGGAAGAGAAGGAAACCCGCCAGTGTCTCAAAACCTGCATCGGTCGGAAGCACCAGGTTGTGACGGGTTTCGAGATCACGGATAGTCGTGCTGCCTTCGAGCTGAAGAAGCTTCTCCTGGTAGTTAGGGGCCGGGGTGACAATGTCGTGCTCGTCGCCAATCTCGCCGAAGATCTGTTCCAGAAGATCTTCGACTGTAACAAGACCAGTAACGGTTCCGAATTCATCAACGACAAGGGCCATGCGTGTGTGGTTTTTGCGGAACTCGTCGACAAGCTGATTGAGGGGCTTGGTTTCGGGAACGACGAGTGGCTTACGGACAAAACGGCGGAGACGAAACGGGCGAGCCGTACGACGCCGGTCGTGCGCAAAACGACGCTCATCCCAAACGCGCATCAGATCTTTGTAGTGCACGATGCCAAGGATGTGTTCAGGACGGTCCTCATAGACGGGAATCCGTGTGAACTTATGTTCGGCCATGACGCTGAAAACTTCTTCCAGGTCCGCATCGACCGAAAGCGAAACGATGTCGGGACGCGGCGTCATGATCTGGCGCGCGGAGTAATCGCCGAGCTCGATGAGACGGCCAATCGCATCTTCTTCGAATTTCTGCAGGTGTCCTTCGTGGCGGCTCGACTGAATGATGTACTTGAGCTCCTCGGAAGTGTGGCCGCCCCGGGCGTGACCGGTGCTGAGCCCCAATATTTTGAGAATGATGGCGGAGGATCGCTCGATGACTACGACGAAGGGCGCAGAAATGCGATAGAAAAGCAGCAGAACAGGGGCGGCCAGAACAGCGACTCGATCGGCTTTGTCGATCGCCAGGTTCTTCGGAACGACCTCGCCGATGATGACGTGAGAATAGCTGATGATCAGGAACGCTAGCGTAAAAGCGACGCTGTGGAGTAGGACCGGCGGAATCGCCATGTGAAAGGAGACAAGCGCATCGCTGAAGAGGCGATAAAGAGTGTCTTCTCCGGCCCAGCCAAGACCCAGACTTGCTAGCGTTACGCCAACTTGAGTGACGGAGAGAAGGCGGCCGGGGTTTGCCAGCAGACTGAGTGCGCTTTGTGCCCCAGCTTGACCCCTCTCTGCGAGCTCGCGAAGACGGGAGTGACGGACGGAGACAAGAGAGACTTCGGCAGCAGCAAAGAAGCCGTTAGCCCCAAGAATAGCTAGAAGAACGAAAAGACGCAAACCCATTGACGCAAAGAGGCGAAGCAGGCTACGTTGAAACGCCAGAGTAAAATCGTTGGGTGTTAACGCTGCTAGTGCGCATGATCAATGTGAGCATAGCGGTCCTGGCAATTGTTCTCGGGGTCGCCGTGTATTGGTATGCGTTCCGCCCATTGCCCCAAACTTCGGGCGAGATCAGTGCGCCTATAGAGAACACGGCGACCATTAACCGTGATGCTCGCGGAGTTCCCCATATTGAAGCGCAGAGTTGGCAAGACGCGATCTTTCTGCAGGGTTACGCAACGGCTCAAGACCGATTGTGGCAAATGGACGTGCTGCGCCGGTTTGGAGCAGGGGATCTGGCCACGGTGTTCGGAGCGGCTGCAGTGCCGAGCGACGAACGGTCCCGCCGGATGCGGATGCGTTCGATTGCCGAGATGGATGCAGGGTGCCTGAAGCCGGACGAGCGGGCAGCATTGGTTGAGTATGCGCGCGGAGTGAACTACTTTATCGATACACATCGGGAAGATCTGCCGCTTGAGTTTGCGCTTCCTGGTCACCAATATGATCCACGGGCATGGACAATAGCCGATTCCATCTTGGTAGAGCTGGTGATGTATCGCGACATGACGGACACGCTGGCATCGGAGTTAGAGCGGGGAGCATTCTTCAGCGTCGCCGATCCGGCCAAGGGAAACATTCTTTTCCCGGCGACAGCGGGGCAGTATGTGGTCCCCGGGTCAAATGCCTGGGCAGTCTCGGGGGCACGTGCGGCTGACGGAAAGCCGATGCTGGCAAACGATCCGCATCTGGCTCACGGCATTCCAGGAACATGGCACCAAGTGCACTTGAAAGCGCCGGGACTGGACGCATCCGGAGTAGCTTTGCCCGGGCTGCCGGGCGTAGTAAGCGGACACAACGAACAGATTGCGTGGGGCCTGACGAATGTCTCGGCTGACGTGATGGATTTGTACGCGGAGCAGATGGATGAGCGAACCGGGCGCTATCTGTACCAGGGAAAGGTCGAGCAGGCCCAACTCGACCGCGAGGTGATTGGGGTGAAAGGGGCCAAGCCGGTCGAAGTGGATGTTTGGGTCACGCGTCACGGACCGATTGTGGAACATGAACACGGTAAATCGTTCAGCATGCGGTGGAGTGCGTCGGACGGGTTTAGCTGGCCTGCGATGGCGATCAATCAAGCGCAGAACTGGCAGCAATTTCGTGCTGCGCTGGAGCCGTTTTGGGGACCCGGACAAAACTTCGTCTATGCTGACCGGGTGGGACACATCGGTTATCAGGCGACAGGGCGAATGCCGATCAGGCGCAACTTCGACGGCACTGTTCCTCTAGATGGTTCTTCGGGTGATTTCGAGTGGGATGGATATGTGCCGTTTGAACAGATGCCGAGTGCACTCGATCCGGCCTCCGGCATCGTGGCGAGTGCCAATCAGAGAACTTTCCCAGACAATTTTGCCTTTCGAGTGACAGGAAGTTTTGCCGATAAATATCGCATCGATCAGATTCGTTATCTGCTGAGCTCGAAAAAGGGGCTCACGGTAGCAGATATGTTGGCTGTTCAGAAGGACGTCTACTCGGCTTACGATTTGTTTTTGGCAAAGCAAACCGTGGCAGCTGTTACCAAACGGGGCAGCAATGAGGAGTTGGTGCGGGAGGCAGTGGACGTTCTCGGGAAGTGGAACGGGCAGATGGATTTAAATGAAGCGGCACCGGCGATTACAGAGCTGCTCAGTGAACAGCTTGGAAAGATGTTGGTGCGGTTGGCAGCCGCAGGAAAGCCCGTGCCAGCGATCTCTCCGCGCCCACAGGTGATGGAGGGTCTGTTGCGAGCGCGTCCCGCGGGATGGGTGGCGAAAGATGATTGGAACGGATGGCTGATCGAGAATCTGAGTTCTGTGCTGGCAATTGGGAGAAAGCAGCAAGGAAGCCCGGTTTCGAATTGGAGGTGGGGGCGTTTACACCAGTGGAGCTTTCTGCATCCTGTAGGGAAGGAATTGCCACTTGCGGACCGATTCTTCAATATTCAGACAACCGGAATGAGCGGGTCGGGAACAACGGTAAAGCAAACGACCGCTACGGTGGGACCGTCGGAGCGGCTGGTCGTCGATCTTGGGGATCTTGATAAATCAGTGCAGAACCTAGTGACAGGCGAGTCGGGAAATGTAGCATCGGCTCATTACAAGGATCAATGGCCCGCTTACTATGTAGGCACGAGCTTCCCGATGCAGTTTGAGCACGTGGATGTGAAGGAAGCTTTGCGTGTGAAGCCGCAGTGACTCAGCGAACTGCCGATTAGGAGAAGCGACCTATGACTGCGTCGCCAAATCCTGTTTCATTTGATGAGTATATGAGCCGGTCGTATTCGCCCGATTGCGAGTACCTGGATGGCTTGGTTTCGGAGCGGAATGTGGGTAACGGAAAGCACTCATTTGTACAGGGAAGAATTCTTTTGAGGCTTTCCGAAGAACTCGGGTCCAAGGGGATTGTGCTTCCTGAGCAGAGGACCCAGATTGCTCCGGAGCGGGTTCGAATCCCAGATGTCTCGGTTGTCGTGGAGCTGGAGGAAATCACTAGCAAACCTCCACTGCTGTGTGTAGAGGTTTTGTCTCCGGATGATCGTTGGAATCGGATGCTTGCTTCGGTAAGCGATTATCAAGGCAATGGCGTTCCTTGTGTATGGGTTGTGGATCCGTATTCGTTGCGGGCTTGGATTTTCGAGCTGGACAAGCCTCCCGCTGAGGTAGCGGACGGCAGGTTAACCGCAACGGCTCTGGGTGTTGACATCGGGCTCTCAAACATAATGCCTGCATGATTGGCTTCGGCAGCGGTCAATTCAAAACTTCACGGATCGTTCGTTAGAGGTTGACCGCTTTCCTAGTACTAGCTGTCATCTTTTTGAAACGGGATCGTCACCATCCTTCTATGCTCTCCCCCCAACCTGATGTTATGTTCCTCCAAGTACGCATAGCAGGAACTCAGGAGTTCTTAATCATGCTTCGACCCGTACGGCTTGCGCTCCTTTTCTCGCTATTCACCTTTCGGTGTTTCGCACAGTTTCAGACTTCTGAGGTTCTGGGAACAGTCCGGGACGCTTCTGATTCAGCAGTACCCAAAGTTAGGATCACTTTGACGAATCAGCAGACCGCCATCGAGAACACGACGCTGAGTAATGGCGACGGTGACTATGATTTTTTCAACGTTCCGGTCGGGCGCTACACCGTAACCGCCGAAGCGCTCGGCTTTTCCAGATTCGTTACAAGCGACGTATTGATTGATGTGGGTGTTCGCCAGCGTGTCGACATCAGGATGCAAGTCGGTCAGGTGACTCAGTCGGTCGATGTGCCGGGTGCTGCGGAGACCCTGCAAACCGATACCAGTGAGCACACTCAGGTGGTCAACACGGAGCAAATCGTTGAGCTTCCGCTGAATGGGCGCAACTACTCTGATCTTGCTCTACTCTCCACTAACGTTCATCGCTCGCCGATGTCCGTGTTGTTTTCAGCGACGGGCACACCGCGGGAAGGTGCGTTCAATGTGAACGGAATGCGTAGCACCTACAACAACTTTCTGCTGGATGGATTGGACAATAACGCCTATTCGCCCAGCAATCAGGGCTACTCTAGCCAGGTCGTTCAGCCATCACCCGATGCCATTGCAGAGTTCAAGGTGATTACGAGTAATTTCAGCGCTGAATACGGCCGGGTCGGCGGTGCGGTTATCAACACTGCTTTGCGCTCGGGAACAAACAGCTTTCATGGCACCGCGTACGAGTTTCTGAGAAACACTGATCTGAACGCAGTCGGCTTTACTTTCAGCCCCGCAATTTTCCAGAAGCCGACGTTACAAAGGAATCAGTTTGGGGTTACAATCGGCGGTCCCATCATAAAGAACAAACTTTTTTTCTTCGCAGATTATGAAGGCTTTCGCCAACTGCAGCGCTACCTCAACACGGACACAATTCCGACCGCGAATGACCGCCTGGGTGTGCTTGCAACCACTGTCGTAAATCCGCTGACCGGCACCGTTTATCCGGCGAACATCCAGATTCCGATAACTCAGCTGAACCCTTTCGCCGCGAAAGTGCTAAGTCAACTTCCGGCGGCCCAAAGCGCCTCGCGGGCGAATGACTATGTTGCACTTCTGCTCGTCCGCGATTACAGCGACAAGTACGACGCCAAGCTTGACTACCAGATGAATGCCAGGATGAGCTCGTTCCTTCGCTTCAGTCAGCGCAAAGACCTTCAGTATTATCAGCCCGATGTTTCAGGCCCTTCCGGCGGGAACGGGAACGGATACATTCATGCCATTCAGCAACAGGCTGCTGTGGGTTATACGTGGACTCTTACGCCCACTTCGCTTCTGGAAGCGCGCTTTGGGTTCGACCATGTTCTTGCCGGCAAGGAACCGCCCTATCTTGGAGCTCCCAGCATGGAAGCTCTATACGGAGTTCCTGGATTGCCCAGCAGCCCGAATCTTAGCGGTGGGCTCAATTCACAAAGTATCGGAGGCTTCTCTCAACTCGGCCGGCAGACCAGCAATCCGCAGTTTCAAAATCCTACTTCTTTCAACCCCAAGCTAAACTACTCCTGGATCTTCGGACGCCACTCGTTCAAAGTCGGATATGAATTTGTTGCCATTCGGACCGAAGTTCTGGACGTCAATCCGTTGTACGGACTGGATAGCTACTCCGGGCAGTTTAGTAGACCCACCTGTGCCGAATTGGGTCAGCCCAAGGGATGCGCAATTAAGAGTGACTCAAGCAGTTACGACCTGGGGGACTTCTATTTCGGTCTGCCCAGTACGATCCAACTCGGCAATAATCTAGTCACCAATCTTCGCCAGCACATAAACTCGCTGTATATGCAGGATGACTATCGCGTTTCTCCGAAGCTGACTCTGAATCTCGGATTGCGATGGGAATTTGCGACTCCTATTTGGGAGCGCGACAATAACTGGTCGAATTTCAATCCGGCCACCAACTCCCTCGTTCGTGCAACTAACGGCAGCGTGTACAACCGGACGCTGGTCCATCCTGATTACAAGGACTTTGGGCCTCGTCTTGGGTTTGCTTATAGTGTCTTCCCGAAAACGGTCGTGCGCGGAGGTTATGGGATCAGCTATTCATTTTTCAATCGTCCTGGCAGTGCTCAGGAAGGCATTAATGGACCTTTGGCTCTGTTCGGCCTCGTTACGCAAAGTCTGACGGCGACAGGCACGGTTCCTCCAGGATTCCTTACAACGCAGAACAGCTTCACCGGCGGTATCGATGTTCCGGCAAACTTCAACCCAATCGTCTCGAATATTGACTACATACCTGCGAACACGAGGTGGCCCTATATTCAGTCGTGGCTCTTCTCGGTTCAGCAGGAACTCAGCCGGAATACAGTGCTGGAAGTTGCTTACAACGGCAACCATAGCCTGCGCTTGCCGATTCTCGCGGATTACAACCAGGCGTTCCCCAACCTGCCCGGTCAGACACTGGGCGTGCAGGCGCGGAGACCTGACCAACAATTCGGCGCTATCACTTGGCTTGATCCGGCCGGCAATAACGATTACAACGGTCTTTCTACCCGACTCGAACATCGTTTCGGAGCGGGGCTCTACTTCCTGAACTCCTTTACGTGGTCAAAAGCGTTGGGTGACTCCGAGCAAGCGCTGGAATACTATGCAGGCTACTATGAGGCAAATCCGCAAAACATCCGGAACCTGGCAGCAGAGCGTGGTCCCACGAGCTTCGATGTAAAACTAATCAACGTGTCCAGCGTGGTTTATCAGATTCCTTTCGGGAGAGGAAAAAGTCTTGGGTCACATATGAACCCGTTCGTTGATGCCCTGGCCGGAGGCTGGGCACTGAACACGATTAACACGGCGAATACGGGAACTCCTATTGATGTATCTTACGGCCCGACAACTTCGCAGGACGTAACAGGCTTGACAAACGACTATCGTGGGGAAGCTATCCTGCGACCGAACGTTTCAGGTTCCGCTGTCGGTCAGGGTAAATCGGCCATGATCAACAACTATTTCGCCGGCTATACCTTCACGACACCTTCGGCCAGCTTCGGCAATCTTGGGCGAAATGCATTCCGTGCACCAAACTTCGAGCAATGGGACTTAGCTGCGGACAAAAACTTTCGCATCCGTGAGAGCACTCAGCTGCAGTTTCGCTCGGAATTTTTTAATGTGCTGAACCATACAAATTTTGGCATACCGACGGCGGTCACAACCAGTTCTGCATTCGGTACGATCCGCAATACTTATCCTGCGCGTCAAATACAGTTCGCGTTGAAGCTGCTTTTTTAAGGGCAGCACAGGTGGTACTCAGTCTGTAGTAGGCCGCGTTCCATGAGTCGCGAAACAGTCTCGACGGGCCACAGTCAAAATGGAGAGAAGGATATGGACAACCCCGAATCGCAAGAATTCGAATTCCAAGAACAAGTAGAAACGCAAGAACCAGTGGTCAAACCCTTCAGGATTGATCCACCGCCACAGCAAGAACACGAGACACCTGAGAACTTGGTCGAGGTTCCAGGTGAGGCTGAGCAAGCTGCGCGAAGCCTAGAGGATGCCGCTGATTCGCACCAGACGCTCCAAGGCTTCTACGCGATGAATAACCAGAGACCGCCAGAGGGAGTTGACGTGGGAGACGATGAGGATCGCCAGAGGAAATAAGCGCTCTTCGATTGATCAGCCGGCAGGTTGAACAGTGCCGTCACGATTGAGGGTGTAGCGCTGTCCTCGCCAGCTGATTGAATTGCCGAAGAAGCCGGCGATCCAGAAACCGAAGCCCAGAGCATCCTGCAAAGGAAGAAGCAGCCAGGGCACACCGGCCCGGAGGATGTACTCGGAAACGGTCCATGCGGCGGCCAGGCGAAACAGAAGAGTGACGACCAGTAAGGGCCAACAACCAGGACACGAAATCCAGATTAGGAGGCCGACCGGTAGAGGATGCGTAAAGAATTGACCCACATAGCCCCATGGGCGCGAACGGCGCGTGGTTCTAGCCCAGCGAAGGCGATGAGCAGAATTCTGGAGCATAGTTTCGCTGCCGATCCGGTGCTCAACCACATACTGGGAGAGCCGTACATCTACGCCTAGCTGTGCGGCAATGCGACCTAGCATGAAGTCTTCGGAGCTGAGATAGTCCTTCACGCGCTCGATGCCGCCGAGGCTTTGAAGAACATCTTTGCGCGCGACAATAGTCGGACCGACAGCAAACCTGGTGCCCTCCATCATGACGGCAGTGAATAGACCGGCATGGAAGTCGGTATTCATGCCGAGCGCTTCGAGTTGTGACCAGATAGTCTTGCCGGCTATGGCGCGATACGGGCAAGTCACCAGGCCGAGGCGTTTATCAGAGAATTCATCAGCCAGTTCATGACAGAAATCGGGGCCGACGCGAACATCGCTATCACTCATGACGATCAGCTGATATTGTGAGCGCTCAAGCATGCATTGCAGGCTGAAAACCTTGGCATGCGGGTATGGAGGTTCACCGGTAAAGATCAGTCGAGCTCGAACGGTAGGAAACTCCTGCATGAGTTGCCGTACAATCGCGACGGCGGGATCCCATTCGTGCTGAACAGCGAACAGGAGTTCGAACAAGGCATAATCGAGCTCGAAGAACGAACGCAAATTTTCTTCAAGCCCTTCGTCAAGGCCAGCGAGAGGCTTCAATATGCTGATTCCAACGCGCACCGGCGCACGTACGGTAAGCAGCCGCCGGGCGTGAGAATGCCGCACAGCTGCAGCTATGGCGAGCACACAATAAACCCAGCAGCCTAGTAACACCAAGGCTGCAAAAAACAATTATTCTTCTGAACCCTTCCCCAAATTAAGCTGTTCAAGACGATTGATGAATTCGTCTACCCCGACAGCCCCTTGATCGCCTAACTTACGGTTACGAACAGATACCTGTCCGGCCTGAGCTTCCCGATCTCCTACTACAAGCATATACGGGATTTTCTGGATTTGGGATTCGCGAATTTTGTAGCCGATCTTGTCGCTGCGGTTGTCGATCTCGGCGCGAAGGCCCGCGGCGACGAGCTTGTCGTAGACCTGATGGGCAAAATCGTTCTGATGTTCTGAGATGGGGAGGACGATGACCTGAACGGGTGCAAGCCAGACGGGAAACGCGCCGCCGTAGAGCTCGATGAGGTAGGAGATCATGCGTTCCATGGTGCTGATGATCGCGCGGTGGATCATGACGGGGCGGTGCTGCTGACCATCAGCGCCGACATAGCCGAGGTCAAACTGGTTAGGCAAGTGGAAATCGATCTGGATGGTGGAGTAGGTTTCTTCGTGGCCCATGACATCGGCCAACTGAATGTCCAGCTTCGGCCCGTAGAAGGCCGCTTCCCCCGGGGCTTCGACATACGGCAGGCCGAGTGAATCCATCGCCTCGCGCAGCACACGTTCGGCTAGAGTCCACATGTCGTCGTTGGCGACATACTTTTCTGTGTTCGCCGGATCCCGCAAAGAGAGGCGATAACTGTATCGGGTAACTCCCAGGTCTTTGTAGGCTTGCTCGACGAGGCGCATAACGCCGGTAAATTCGGCTTTGATCTGCTCGGGCGTACAGAAAATGTGTGCATCGTTGAGGGTCATGCACCGAACGCGACTCAGACCGCTGAGGACGCCAGACCGCTCGTACCGATACATGGTGCCGAGCTCGGCGATGCGCACGGGCAGATCACGGTAGCTGCGCATCTTCGACTTGTAAATCAGGATGTGATGCGGGCAGTTCATGGGACGCAGGACCATCTTTTCGGTCTCGAGATCCATGGGAGGGAACATATCTTCGTGATAGTGTTCCCAGTGGCCTGAACGCTGGTAAAGCTCGATTTTGGCCAGGTCTGGGGTGTAGACGTGCTGGTAGCCGCCGCGGCGTTCCTTATCGAGAATGTAGTCCTCAAGGAGACGGCGAATGGTGGCTCCTTTCGGCAGCCAAAGAGGCAGGCCCGCTCCGACCAGATCGCTGACAGTGAATAGTTCAAGATCTTTGCCGATACGGCGATGGTCGCGCTTCTTCGCCTCTTCGAGCCGGTTGAGGTACTCGTCGAGCTCTCTTTTGGTGAAGAATGCTGTACCGTAAATGCGCTGCAACTGCGGATTCTTCTCGTTGCCCTTCCAATAGGCGCCCGCAATGGAGAGCAACTTAAAGGCTTTCAGCTTGTCGCTTGAAGGAACATGAGGACCGCGGCAAAAGTCGATGAAATGAGGACCAAGCGTGTACTCAGAGAAGATGTCACCAGCGCGTTCTTCGATGAGCTGGTGCTTCATCCAGTCGTCCCGATATTTGGCGAGACCTTCTGACTTTGGCGTTAATTTGCGCTCAAAGGAGAGAGCTTGGGACTGAAGCTGAGCCATACGAGCTTCAATCTTTTCGAGATCTTCGGGCGTGAATTTCGTTTCGCGTTGAAAGTCGTAATAGAAGCCCGTTTCGGTGGGTGGCCCGATTCCCAGCTGGGTTTCAGGAAAGAGTTGCAGTACAGCTGCGGCGAGAAGGTGAGCGGTGGAGTGCCGATAGACGGTAAGCGCTTCAGGATTCTTCGAGGTGAGGATCTCCACTTGAGAGTCTGACTCGAAGGGACGAGAGAGATCGAACAACTCGCCGTTAACGCGAGCGACAAGAGCGTCGTTGGCCAAGCGGGTGCTGATGTTTTTAGCAATATCGATAGGCCGCGTGCCCTGTGGAACGGACTGCTGGCTGCCGTCGGGCAGAGTAATGGTAAAGCTGCTCATACTGGAAATTCGAGCGTAACAGAAGGAGCGAGGTAGGGGAGGCATGGGGGTTGAAGCAGACTCCGCTCTTTCTAGCCGCCGTGAACTACGGTCTGCACGCGGCAAGCAGATTGGGCTCCTAAAACTGCGACAAACAGGTAGTCACGGCGCTGGACCCCTGCAAAAAACTGAGCAGCGTCGAATCAGCTCCGAGGAATTCCTAGCGCTGAAGTAAAGGCTGTGTTCTGGCAATTGCCATTCAGAAATGCCACGGACTTCTGAAGGCAGAACCAATGTGATCGAGTACAATCTCGTGATAGCTGCGTGGCTGACCTTCAGTTGGTAGCAGCCGAGCAAATCTTATGCCGGATCTTGGATGAGAGCGCTTCGAGAGATGACCGAAGCAGCAGCTCTGCTGCTTCTGACATCTACGTTCGCATCTGCGCAAACAGCGGATGTGCTTTCGACACCGTCCAACATTGTTGTCGAGTGGGATAACGCCGCTTTGCAAGGTGTGCGCGACTCAGGAATTGGGCCGCCGATGGTTTCGCGTGCGCTCGCCATTGTTCACACATGCATGTACGACGCCTGGGCGGCTTATGACGAACGAGCTCGCGGTACTCAACTGGGAACGACGTTGCGTCAGCCGGAACGTCTAAGGACCCTCGATAACAAGAAGCAGGCAATCAGCTTTGCTGCCTACCGTGCTGTAGCCGATCTTTTCCCTGGAGATGATGCAAATCTGTATCGTCCGTTAATGACCAGTCTTGGATACGACCCTGACGATACAACAACGGATGTAACGACGCCGTCTGGAGTCGGAAACACGGCATGTGCAGCCGTTCTGGCGTTCCGCCACGGAGACGGCTCTAATCAGCTCGGTACGATGTCGGCGAATGGGCTGCCTTACTCGGACTACACCGGGTACGAACCAGTAAATCCTCCGTCGACAGTGCCTGTTCAGTTGAGGACGATCATCGATCCGAACCGGTGGCAGCCTTTGCAAAATACGGATGCGACAGGCAAATTCATGACCCAAAGCCTTCTTGCTGCACAGTGGAACAGGGTTGCTCCATTTGCATTGCGATCGGCCGACCAGTTTCGGGAAGCGCTTCACCTGTTTGGTCCAGCACAGTACGGTTCTAGCGCTTATGTAAAGCAGGCAGAAGAACTGGTCGACTTCGCCGCCAATCTGACGGATCGACAGAAGATGATTGCTGAGTACTGGAAAGATGGTCCGCACTCGGAAACACCGCCGGGACATTGGGCTCTGCAGCCGCGATTCTGGAGCAGTTTACGGGCAGCGACCGGTTCGGGGATTCCGTTACAGTTAGTCCCGGATATTCCTTTATCGAGCCTGGACTGACTCCGGCAGATCCGGTTGTGCTGGAGTGGAACACGTTTACGGCGGCCGCAGATCAGGCTGGGATCTCCCGGCGGTATGGTGGAATTCATTTCCAGGCCGGTGATCTCGCGGGACGGGCGGTGGGGAGAGTGGTTGGTTTACAGGCGTGGGTAAGAGCTGAACAACTGTGGGAGGGCGTCGACTGTCACGCCGGTCAGGAATAACGGGGAAGAGTAGCCACAAAGGCAGTTAGATCCCCAACCCTTTCCAGGGTAAAGGCCCCTCGCGACCAAGATACATGCCGAAGGCGACTTACAGAAAGTCAGGCGACCGGCGGTCGAGGCGGTGTCTTACGCGCTTCACGACACCGCCAGTGATGCTGTTACTGGTTAGTAAACAGGCTGTGCCGGAATGGGCGTGAAGAGCCAGTTTGATTGCACGTTGGAACCTTGTATGGAGGAGCAACCTGAGGCGAGCGGACCCTTGTCGCAGCCCCACCAGTTCGCCGTGCCAATTACAGTCCCCGTGCCGAGATTTGCCAAACCGGTTTGTGTGCCGAGAAGACTATTCGCCTGTACCTGAACAGAGCCGCGTGTGCTCACGGCCACGTCAACGTTTTCGCTTTGAACCATATTCCCAGAGATGATGTTCCCAGTGACCACGCCGGCCGCAAATAAGTTAATGCCGGTAGGGCCCGGGGTAGCGGTCTGACCGGAATCGGCGCCGTTGTCTACAACCGTGTTGCCGACGATCATGTTGTCGTTCAGATTTTGACCGGGAACGTGCGCGTGCATGGCGACGCCAGGAAGGCCGTTATCGTGAACCAAATTATCAACGACTACATTGCCGTAAGCGGCTGCACCCGGGACTGAAGCGAAGATGCCGACGCCTGCTCCACCGCCATTGGCTAAGCCGTTCCGGGCGGAACGGTTTCCGTATACGGTGTTGTGATAAACGCCGAGGGGCGCGGATGATCCGGTCGACATGGCGGGAGGATGAGAGGCCATGGTGATTCCGCAGGCATACGCGTTGTCCTGAACAGTATTGAAGGAGATCAGATTATCGTGTGTAGCCCCGGTGTCATCAGCCAGGAGAATGCCGCCGGAGTTTCCCTGAATGGTGTTGTTCGTGATGATGCTGTGATCGGTGCCGAGGAGGTGAATGCCTTCTCCACAATCCGATTGCTCCAGCGTTTCGAAAGCCGGCAAGCCAGGGCACGCGCCACCGGCTAGCCCTTTGTTGTTGTTCAGTACAGAATTTGAAGTCACCGTGACGGCGGATGCATTCACAATGAGAATTCCCTCGAAGTTTGCGTTCTGGACTGTGAAGCCCGAAATGACGACATTTTGAATAGCTGAGCCCGCCAGACCGTTAATGAAAATACCTTGGGGAAGGCCTGTCGCGTCGATGATGGCGCCATCTTTGGCAATGAGAGAAAGCGACTTAGTGATGGTGACGGTCTCTGTGTAAGTGCCAGGGGATACCGTGACTGTATCGTTTGCGGAGGCACTGGCGACGGCGCTGCTGATCGTGGCGAAGCACCCAGATGTACCGGCAGGAGTAACACAAAGAGTAGCGGCCGAGCCGGTGACGTGCAGGCAGGCGGCGAGAATCACCGCTGCGGTAAGTGAGCGGGAATACATGTTGTAGCGATTCATACAAAGTTCTCCAGAAAGATTAAATCACGGAATAGCTTCCAACGACGGGAAGAAAGACTTGCAGGCTCAATTTGCGAGCAAGTGTAATGGAAGCATGAGCGAGACCGTCGTTGCCAAGTTGAAAGATGGTGTCCGGCGGTTTCAGGCAGGAGTTTACAAGCAACAAGCCGAGGCCTATCAGAGAGCCGCGAGTGAGCCGCAGCGACCGCACACTTTGATCGTGGCGTGCGCGGATTCGCGGGTAGATGTAGAAACAATCACCAGCTCCGGGCCGGGAGACGTGTTCATTACGCGCAATATCGGCAACATGGTGCCCGCCTACGGAGAAATGCTTGGCGGCGTGAGCGCGGTGATCGAGTATGCGGTAAGCGGGCTGAAAGTGCAGCATGTAGTGATTTGCGGGCATTCAGACTGCGGAGCCATGAAGGCGCTGCTGAAGCCGGAATCTACAGATGGGATGCCGACGGTCAAGAGCTGGCTAAGGAACGGCAAAGCGGCACTGAGCATAGCGGAAACCGTGCACAAAGAAGATGGCCGGGAACTGCTGACAGTGTTAACAGAGCAGAACGTACTGATGCAGTTAGCCCATTTGAAGACGCATCCATCGGTGGCCGGGGCGATGGCGCGGCGAGAGTTAACCATCTCCGGGTGGGTGTATGACATCGGTTCTGGCGAAGTGCGGATTGCGGAAGAAGGCGTTCAAAGCTTCGTCGCAGTGACAAATGCAGAGGCCGAGTACGACCTTACGGGCCGGGAATGATCGTTCCCAAGGGGCCGCATCTGTGGCGGATGGTGGTCTATGTGGGTTGGTCGCTTCTGTTGCTGGTGGTCTGGGTGTGTTGATCGTGCTGGCTTACAACGTGACGCACTGGCAAGGCCTTGAGTCCGTGGGACGAGTTGCCGCCTCTGTTAACAATCATCGTTTGGAGAGGCTGCAATACTCGCGCGGTAAATCTAAGAATCGGCCTTATCATACCCAGAGTTGTTAATGCGTTCTTAGATGACAAACAGATCTACTTCGTACCAGCACAGGATTGTGACTCTCTTGGGCAGCCGTTATGCTGACAGCCACCGGGTGCGGTCATAAGAGTGTTCAAACGGCTGCGGTAACAACCACCTTGGCGAATGACAATTCGTATCTGGATCTAAAGCCGGGTGGCCGATTGCGAATACTCGTTCCCATTCTCAAATCGGGCGGATATGGGGTGGCAACGGGTGCTCCCCAGGAAGAAGGGAACACGGTTGTGCTTTCCGCAGCAAATCTGGCCGGCTACGAAGTGTCTTTCTACTCGATTGCAGGACATGCAGACGGAAGAGTTCGGCTCAGGTTTACGTCAGCCGAGATCACCAAAGAGGGAAAGACAAATCGAGAGGCACACGCTTCCCACGCTCCCGTTTGCCCTCCCTTTGACGGTCAACATGTTCGCTTGATCTATCTTGTGCGGAGCAGTCAATCAGACCACGATATGGCCATCACCGCTTCGAAGAACCTGAAAGCGCTGAATAGCTTCACAAACCGGCTTGAGAGCGACCCTCTACTCTGCCGAGTAGAGGGAAATGTATTTTGTTCGTGGGTACCCTCGGGATACAGGTCTATAAAAGACCTTAACCGTCTAAGCGTTTCCTGCGCAGTACAGCAGTAAAAGCTGCGCAAGCGAAGGCACATAAAGTCCACGAAGCGGGTTCAGGAGTTTCCGAACTTGGGACCCCGCCAGCACCGATGGTAAATCCATTCCAGTACTCGCTCCCGGTGGCAGTCCAGCTTAAAGAAGTGAATGTCCCGGAAAACTGGATGATGCCGTCTCCTTCGGTGCCCGCTAGCGTGCTCGTTCCGCTTCCGCTCAGGCAAGTAGAGCATCCGCCGTACACCGTGCCCGGCCCCTGACTGAGAATCGTGAAAGGAGCATCGAAATTGTAAGAAACCACTGATCCGGGCTGTCCAAGGCTGACCAGTGCCATCACTGG
Organism: uncultured Bryobacteraceae bacterium; assembly: GCA_964245395.1. Classification (GTDB taxonomy): domain Bacteria; phylum Acidobacteriota; class Terriglobia; order Bryobacterales; family Bryobacteraceae; genus Bog-105. Next base: position 64,994 of record CAXTMN010000004.1, on the reverse strand, counting down.
ATCCGTAACCGCTTGAGAAAAAGTGAAGGTGTGAGCTGCACTATTCCCTGAGATCGCGATCATATCGCCGGTTGAGGGACCGCCGGCATAAGTCGTAGAAGGTGTGTAGTAGTTGTAACCGGTGTTGTTCAGCTGAGTAAAATCGATCTCACCGGTGTAGGTGACATTCACGGTCTGCCCGCCTAGGCTAATACTTCCCAGAACTGTTCCCGGATTGCTAGCGGTGGAGTTGGTGAGCGTTGCCCACGAGATCGTCGCCCCTTCAGCGGGCATGAGAAAACCAGGGGCTGAAACGATAAAAAGACCAATGATAAATATTCCAATTCGCTTCACTTCTTACTTGACCTCAGGTGATATGGTAATCAGCGAAACGAGCATCTGCAACGTCGCTTGGTACTATGGCAGGCTTGGCCGTAACTCTCTGTTCTGCCTGAGCGAAAAGGCAAAAGGCAGTGGGCCGGCAGCTGAGTTTGTGATTGCTGGTGGTTGCTAGACTGAGATTGAACCTCCCGTGGGAACGACAACAACTGCTCCCGGAACCTCTGCCTTCGACGAATCTGCCCTGGTAGTCCGCGCTAAAGATGGAGATGATTCGGCCTTTTCCGAACTGGTGACTCACTACGACCGGCGGGTATTCCGCATGGCGAAGCAGATCACCCAAAACGATGATGATGCCGAGGATGTACTTCAGGAAACTTTCCTGAAAGCCTATACGCACTTGGACAACTTCCAGGGAAATTCGAAGTTCTACACTTGGCTAGTCAGGATCGCCGTTAATGAAGCTTTAATGAAGCTAAGAAAGCGGCGGTCAGACCGGACGGTGCCGCTCGATGAGCCGATTGACACCGGCGAAGACGAGATGGTGCGGGAGATAGCGGTATGGGACGAAAACCCGGAAGATCTATACTCGCAAGACGAGCTAGGGGCGCTTTTGAATGAAGCTATACAAAGTTTGAAACCAGCTTATCGCACCGTTTTCATCTTGCGTGACATCGAAGAGTTGTCGATAGAAGAAACAGCGGAAGCGTTAAACTTATCCATCTCTGCAGTGAAGAGCCGGTTGTTACGGGCTCGCTTGCAACTTCGCGAAAAGCTGACTCGACAATTTAAGAAGAAGGGGGACGACGCGTTTGCTTACCTGTAAGCAGTTTCTGCAGGAGCTTAATGACTTCTTCGATGAGTCTCTGGATCCGAAGATCCGGGCCGATTTGCAGAAACATGTGGACGAGTGTCCAAATTGCTGGGTGGTTTGCGACACAACCGAAAAGACGTTGAAGGTCTTCAAAGGTATGGAGTTACAGGCTGTTCCCCCAGCCATTCAGCAACGGCTCATGGATGCTGTGGCTAAAAGATGCAAGTCGAAGCGTTCAGCTGATGATCAAAAGTCCGCACCCGCTACTTCATGATTACTTTTAGCGATAGCTACTAAGGGGCTCTTTCGCCTAAAAGCTGCCTGAAGTGTTTTCCCTGCTCTGGCGTGAGCACATTGAGGATATTCTGCCTCCCGTGGGCCGCAACGTCCTGACGCTGTTCCTCAATATTCTGGTAGTACTTGGCGTAATCATCCAGTTCTTTGGTGACAGTCTTCTCCTGTTCCGGAGATAACTTCAGCTTACTCTCCAGTTTTTTCAACCGCAGCTGTTCCAGCCGAACAGGACTGACTGGACTCCCCATGGTGAGATGCAGATAGGAGCGAGTGATTGCCGATCCAAACGCAATCCCGCAGAGAAAGATCACCGCAAGTAAAACGAGAACCTTTGGATTGGCCCATCCCCGGTCATCTTCCCGCGGCGAAAATTGATTTCGTGTTGTGAAGGGGGAAGTTATTGGAGTGGTCCTCGGTACGAAACAGGACTCGCACCGGCCTCCCGAATGGAATGCGCTGCAAAGTTCTCAAGAACTGCATCCCGTTGCTCATCTGGATTGCCCACAACAGGTGCGTCATAGTGATTCTCGAAGACAACGCCTGCATCCCGGCGAAGATGGCCGTCTAAACTTTCCTGGGTAATTACATACGTGCCTAGAATGAGAGCCGCGGAAAGCGAACCATACATGAGCCGCTTGCCGAAAGAAGAGTAGATCAATACGGACCAGATAGACGTTGTCGTCTTATCCTCAATTCGCTGAAGAACGCGGCCATAAAAGCCGGGAGCTGGTTCGAGCTCTTCAACCGGTCGCAAAGAACGGAACAACTCACACTGCTCTTTCATCGTCTCTACCCCACACAGACAGTCGTCGCAAGACGAGAGATGACAAAGCAGGTCATCAGGGAGCAGACCAGCATGCTCACCGGCCACGTTTTTAGCAGCCAGCAGATCTTCTACGTGATCGCGAATGGACCCGTGCATAATTCCCTCAAAAACATTGAATCTGACAGCGGATCTGTGTCCGCTTTACTTAACTTTACAACTAAACTAAGGCGACTTTTGACCGGCCGGAACTGCAGCTTGTCAACCATCGGGTGCGTCAGTGCTAACTGTCGGTAGGCGGTATTAAAGGCGATTTGTCCAGCCGCTGCGCCGCCTTGACCAACTTCTGGCGAGCCCGGAACAGCTTCACTTTAATCGTGTTCTCATTCATTCCTGTCATGGCCGAAAGTTCCTCAACAGAGTGTCCTTCAACCTCTTTCAACAGGATGAGCGAGCGGTCTTCTTCAGAAATCGTTGACAAAAGCTTCAAAATCAGGTCTCGCTGGGCGAGCCGGCGGTCGATTGGAGGGGCGTGATCCGTTGCAGGCTCAGAGTTTTGAACACGAAGCGAATCATCAACCGAGAAATCGCTCTCATAGACTAGCTTGCGAACGCGCTTTTTGCGGAGATAGTCGTAGCACTCATTGACCGTAATCTTGTAAATCCAAGTAAGCAGTGAGCTACGGAAGTCAAAACTCTTGACCGAGAAAAAAATCTTTGCGAATACCTGCTGAGAGATATCCTCGGCATCGTTACGGTTGCGGAGAATGCCGTAAATGATAGAGAAGACCTTGGATTGATAACGTTCGACAATTTCACGAAAGGCGAATTCGTCACCAGTCTGTACGCGCCGGATTAAAGCGGCCTCATCGGTACTCCGATAATCCAAGGTGGTTTTCGCCCGTATAGCTTCTCCGGTCGTAGCCGGGAACGGAAGTGCAGCGCTGAACCCGCTCATAATATATGAACTTCCGACGTTGCAGTCTTTTTTTCAGTTACAAGTATCTGATGTCCTGCCTATCGAAGCTTTCGGCAAGCGTCTCGCATCCAAACTTGGTGCTTTGGTTGTAAACTATAGATGAAGCAGAGGGTACAAGGAGCTTAGATGATTCAGCTTACCGAAACGGCTGTGGGGAAAGTGGCCGAGATTTTAAAAATGCAGGATCCGGCGCCGGCCGGTCTCCGGATTTCCGTTGTGGGCGGTGGTTGCTCCGGATTCAGCTATTCAATGGCATTCGAGAACCAACCCAACATGCTGGACAAGACTTACGATTTCAGTGGTCTTAAGGTTTTCATCGACCAGGCAAGCATGCTTTACTTGGATGGCGCCGAGGTCGATTATGTTGAGACTCTCGAAGGCTCAGGTTTCAAATTCAACAATCCGCAGGTCAAATCAACCTGTGGCTGCGGAAGTTCTTTCAGCGCTTAAGGGTACGAGAGCCTCGGGTCAAAAAACCGACATTCCGGCCGGGGGAGCAACGCTCCTCTGGCCTTTCTTCATTTTGGGAGATAACACTCGTGAGAGGGCTGACGACCGAAGCAGTTTATGCCAAGTCAGCGGCGATCGATTCGTTGCCGACAGTAGAGATGCTGAAGGTGATCAATGAGGCCGACCAGGATGTGGCAGTGGCAGTGAGCCGTGAAATCGAGCAAATTGCGTCCGCCGTCGATCACATAGCCAGACGCCTCGAAGCCGGTGGACGCCTGTTCTTATTGGGGGCAGGATCATCTGGGCGTTTGGCGGTGCTCGACGCCTCCGAGTGTCCGCCTACATTTAATACCCCGGATGATTTGGTGCAAGGCATCATTGCGGGAGGAGACCGGGCGTTGCGGTACCCGATCGAGCGGGCCGAGGACGATCCGGAGCAAGGCAGCAAAGATTTGCAGCAGCGTGGCTTCGGCAGGAAGGATGCGTTAGTCGGAATTGCGGCAAGTGGACGGACACCTTATGTCCTAGGTGCGCTCAAGTATGGAAAATCGCTCGGTGCTCTGACGGTTGGCGTCAGTTGTACGGCGGGTTCCGAAGTGGCCCACGCAGCCGAGATCTCGATCACTCCAACGCCTGGCCCTGAGGTAATTACCGGATCGACGAGGATGAGGGCAGGGACAGCTACCAAACTTGTGCTCAACATGCTGAGTACAGGGGTCATGATCAAGCTGGGGTTCGTCTACGGCAATCTGATGGTGAATGTTCAGCCGACAAATTCCAAGCTTGAAGACCGGGCCCGTCGAATTATTAGCATGATCACGGGGATTTCCTACCAGGAGGCGTCGCGATTGCTAGCCGAAGGTGGTTCTGTTCGTGTAGCAGTCATGATGCACAAGCGAAAGCTGTCTCGGGACGACGCAGAGGCTCGCTTGGCGGCGGCTCAGGGCCGGCTACGACTGGCGCTGGGTGAATAGCTTCTAAGCGGGAAACGAGATTTGATTCACCAATCCCCGGTTCAACAAGGAATTGTTCTCACCCTGCGCCGGCGCTTCATTCTGGTTCGACTGCCCGCTGCTTTGCTACTAATTGGCGCTAGTCTGTTGATAATCGCTATTGGACCGTCTACTTTCGAGAGGGGAGCTGGATGGGTTGGATTTCTCTTTTTCACCGCCTTGCTGCTGACTGCGGTTATACGTCTGTTTGACAAACGGCCCCAGTATTGGATCAATCACGAGGGGGTCCACTGCCTGCGATCCCCGTTAGGGTTGATCGCCTGGAGCGACATCGAAACGGCAGCAATCGTGGAAATGCGATGGCAGCAATTCCTCTGTTTGTACTTGAACAACCCGGAGCGGATCCTTTCCCGGCTTTCACCCGTTCAGCGCTGGTTGAAGCGCATGAATCAAGACCTGGGATTCGGTTCTCTTTCCTTTGCTCTAGGGTCGCTCGAAGCGTCGCCAGCCGAAATTCACGCCTATATCAAGCGGTACGTCCCCGGTCCCGATCCTATAATTGCCAATTGAGGAATGGACAAGTTTAAGGTTGTGGGGGGCGCGCCGCTGAGCGGTGAGATGCCTGTAAGTGGATCGAAGAACTCCGCGCTGCCCGCGTTGGCAGCGTGCCTGTTAACGGCAGAGCCCGTGAAATTGCTTCGCATCCCGCAGGTGAAAGATATCCGGACGATGCAGGCACTGCTAGCTCATACGGGCGCTCAGATCAGCGATCAAGGCGGTGTGGTCACAGTAGAAGCCCAGCGGCTGGATCAGCCCGAAGCGCCCTATGACGTGGTGAAAACCATGCGCGCTTCGAGCCTGGTGCTCGGGCCCTTGGTAGCGCGAACCGGACGGGCGCGAGTCTCGATGCCGGGCGGATGCGCCATTGGCGCCAGGCCAATCAATTTGCACGTTCTGGCTTTGGAGCACTTAGGCGCAACAATCGAGCAGTCCCACGGTTATGTCGAGGCCCAAGCTCCAGAAGGACTGCGCGGCGGTAATGTGCACTTTGACCGCATCACAGTAACGGGAACCGAAGATGTCCTAATGGCGGCGGTGCTCGCGCGAGGCGAGACGACCATTACGAATGCGGCTCGCGAACCCGAGGTAACCGACTTGGCCCAATTGCTGAACAAGATGGGCGCGAAGATCGAGGGGGCGGGAACATCCACCATCAAAGTGCAAGGGGTGGAGCGGTTGAGCGGCGCCGAGCATTCGATTATTCCGGACCGCATTGAAGCGGGCACCTTTCTGCTTGCCGCCGCAATTACGCAGGGCGATGTGATGGTGAGCAACTGCGAACCGGAGCACTTGGGTGCATTAATCTCGAAAATGCGGCAAGCAGGGGCCGAGGTGGATGAGCACGGCGATGCGGTAAGGGTTCGCTGTTCCCACCGGCCTCATTCGGTGGACGTGACCACCGAAGAGTATCCGGGGTTTGCCACCGATCTGCAAGCGCAATTTATGGCCTGGATGACTGTGGCCCAAGGAATCAGCTTTGTCACCGAAACCATCTTCGAAAACCGGTTTATGCATGCCCCAGAATTGACGCGTATGGGGGCAAATATCCGCATCGAAGGCAGGCAGGCGATTGTGGCGGGAGGAGAAGAATTGACGGGCGCGCAGGTGATTGCTTCGGACTTGAGGGCCAGTGCTTCACTTGTGCTGGCCGCGCTGGTCGCGCACGGTGAGTCGACGATTCACCGCGTTTACCACATTGATCGGGGCTACGAGCGCATTGAGGAGAAGCTTGCGGCGGTAGGCGCGCGAATTGGACGAGTGTTGTGAGCCCGCAAAGGCTGCCAAACTCTCCAAAATGTGCGAACTTAGTGGTTCGCGCACCCGTCAGCCCGGCTTTTATTGGCTTTTCAAGAGAAACTCCGCCCGAAACTGCAATTTTGCGCCTACTTTGAGCCTTTTTTCTTTACTTCGCCCTTCCACTCTCATATCATCGAGTTGACCAGAAGGGCACAAAACATTTTGGCCTCGTTCTGTTTGTACCGTCTTTTGACCTGACAGACACTCCGATCCAGAAGTTTTCGTTCGGCTCTTGTCTACAACAAACAATAGGAGTATCAATGGCAGAAGTAAAAAGAATGACGCAGACCGCAATCGTCCGGGAGCTTGCCGAGACCACGGGCATTAACAACCGGGTTGCCAAGCAGTTTATGGAATCACTCGCAGATCTTGCCGTGCGTGAAACAAAGAAGAATGGGGTTTTCATCCTTCCGGGTATCGGGCGTCTGGTGCGCGCTGATCGGAAAGCCCGCACCGGTCGTAACCCTGCAACGGGAGAAGCGATTAAGATCCCGGCCAAGAAAGTGGTGAAGTTCCGCGTCGCCAAGTCGGTGAAGGACGCGATCGTGCCGCCGAAGAAAACGGCTGCCAAGTAAACCGGATAGAGTTTCGTTCCCTGAGTCAAGGCCCTGCGCACAAAATCGCAGGGCACGTTTGCTCAAGGACTTACACCGTTTGGGGGAAGTATCCCTGCCGGGCTCACTCCGGCTGAACTAAGCCCGCGGCTTGCCGTTCTTGGTGTCTTCGTCGTCGCTCTTAATGGCGCCCTTGAAGTGACGAATGCCTTCGCCCAGACCCTTGGCCAACTCGGGTATTTTCTTGCCCCCAAAAAGCAGAAGCGCAACGACAACGATAATGAGCAATTCAACTGGGCCAATGGATCGTAGCATTCAGCCTCCTGGTCTTAGTCACCGACTCCATTGTAGACGGCTTCCTCTCAGCCGCCTGGCCCGTCAAGTTCTCTGTAGTCCCGCAGCAGCCACCCGGAAAAACAAACTGAGCAGGATCCAGGGGCTCATTACTGCAACTGCCTTTCCTTTGCTCACGCGAAACGCTGTGCTCAAGATCAGCACCATCATGACGATCCACCAAATCTCGAAAACCGAAAAGTAGCCGAGGAAAGCTGTCAGGAACCGGTTAGCTCCCTCTGGCATGAAGATGTCCAAACCAAGAGCGGGCCGCAACTCCGCAGTGGTCGAAACGTCTCCCTTTAACTTCAAAACCAGCACGCCAGCCACGGACGACAACAGCTGGATTAGCGAACATCCAGCCACCAGGTTGAACATCTGCCTGAATGTCACCTTCATCGACATCACGCTCGCTGAAGCATAGACAACCAGGGCCTCTAACGCATATATTGCCGCCGTAATGACTGGCGTGAAGTAGACCGCTGCCCGCTGTATCTTAAGGCTCCAGTTCATAGACTGCTGAAAGCGATCCGGATCAATGCCTGATGGAACAGGCATCACCTCCATTACGTGCTGCACAATTGGCAAGAGCACGTAACTGGAAATGAACGAGACAATCGAGAATATGACCAGCGGTCCGACCCAAAACCACTTACTGGGCAAGCGCCTTGCGGCTCCAGGAGGATCGATGAAAAACGAGCCCATCCCGGTCAAATTGGCTGAGACACTCTCGGGGCGGCTCGCGGGTAACTCCGGCAATACCGTGCTCATGATGATCTTCTGTTATAAGGTTTCACCGCCTGAGAGTCAATCGCTTTCGCGGTTACTCTGGATAAGAACATGGTGAAACCGGCTTTTCCAATTGCAATCCTCCTTCTGACGCTATCCTCATGCGCCATGTCCGGGTGTGCCCACAAATCGGATCATCAGGCCGTTTCCCGGCACTACCCCGTTTCGGGCCGTGTTACAGCGCTGGATGCCAAGAATCAAACTGCCACCCTGGACGCTGCCGCCATCCCCAACTTTATGGAGGCAATGACCATGGCCTACCCCGTCGCATCGAAGTCAGAATTTGAAAAACTACACGTAGGCGAGACCGTTAAAGCTACGATCAACGTCTACGACTCCGGCGATTACAGCCTTTCCTTTATCCAGGAACAGCCACAAGGCAGGCGATGATCTTGGGCACCCCGCCCCGGCCATCTGCGCTTGCACCTGCAATTGCAAGCCCGCCGAACCCTCTCTTGCCAGCCGAAGCGCAGTCTGCAATCACAGCTAGACCGGACGTCTTTCACCAGGGTCCGCCAGTCCGAGTTCGCTCGGCTCAGGCTTTAAAAGCCACTATCTGGCCCTCGTTCCGCTTTCTACTTCAGACGGAGGTGCACGTCTATTCCTTTGCAGTTGCCGCCAACATACTCCTGTCTTTTTTTCCGTTTCTGGTCGCAATCACAGGCCTGTGCCGCTCTGTGCTTCATTGGCAGGCTGCAGTTGACGTGATCATCCATACGGTGAACGACTATTTCCCGGACACTTTCGGGGTCAATTTCAGAGGCTACCTGCTCAGCGGCTCGCGTAACTTCAGCTGGATCTCTGCCCTGCTGCTGCTATTTACTGCCAACGGCATTTTTGTTCCTCTCGAAGTCGCTTTTAACCGTATCTGGCGAGTCAAAGAGAATCGCAGCTTCCTGCGCAACCAGGTCGTCAGCCTGGCACTTATCTTCTTCTGCGGCGCGCTCGTACTCGGTTCCACCTGCCTCACCGCGGTGAATGTCCAGTACTTAATTGCTCGCTTTGGAAATTCTCCCCTCGGTGCCCTGCTGCAATCGATTGTCTTCCATTTGACAGCGCTGCTTATGACCGGGCTGATGATCTTCTCGATCTACTGGGTACTTCCGAACGCCAGGATCAGGGTACGGCGGCTCGCTCCGGCCTCTCTCGCGGTCGCTGTGCTGCTTGAAGTTTCGAAGTACATCGACATTCTCACCTGGCCGTACCTTAGCGCAAAGCTCCGAATCGAGACACCTCCCTTCGTCCAGTCAATTAGCATCATTTTGTGGTCATTTATAGCCACCCTCATCGTTCTGGCCGGGGCCGAATGGTCCGCACGTGTCTCGATTCAAACACTCGATAAGCCGCTTTCATCTGTCCCTGATCCAGTAGAAAACCCCTAGGCGGTGCTGGCAGCAGCAATACCGGTCGCCTTAGCCAATGTCTTTGTAACGGCTATGATCAAGCTCGATCCAGTACTGCTGACTGACCTAACCCGTGGCTTTAGATCGCCAAAGCTGGTTACCATCGTCTCGTATGGATCACATTGGCCCGGACAAGCATTGCGACCTGATCGAAGACCTCTGCGCCCGCTATCGCGAAGTCGAACAGAGGCGCGCTCTTCATCTGGACCTATCCGGACTGATCTTTTCGCCTCACGGAATGCGGGCCGACCGAACCGAAACAAGGCAGTCTACAAAGAAAGACGATTGACCTTCGTGGCAACGCCTGTTTGCTCCACACCTGGTTCTTCGTGCACCGCCGCCGTAGGCTCGACTCTTGCCCAGCCTTCGCTCTCCAGGCGGAACTCCGTTGAACAGGCACAGCCGAACTCGCTGGCTTCTTTCTTCCACATGTAGCGGTCAACTTTCACCGCTTTCCCGCCTTCGAGCGCACTCGAGATTTCCAGTAGATTAAACGAGTTCATCTCACCCTTGTTGCGGTTTGACACAGCCGTTCCTGCCTGCACAAAAGCGATCGCATGACCAGCAGTTTTGTAGTGTGTCGCTGTGCTTCCTGTCGAACTCAGATGAATGTGTCCCGCGAGCATGATATCTACTGTTGGCGCCAAGCGGGCAATAGAGCGGCGTGCATGCCCCACAATAAGCCTCCTATGCTGCCCTTCCGGAAGATCGAACGGATGATGCGTCACCAGAATTCGCGTCTTTTCTGCATCTATGGCGGCAAATTCTGCAGCGAGTTCCTCAAGTTGTGTTGAACTTAGGCTGCCTCCACGGAGGGGCCACACTCGTGATGTATTTGCGCCCAACACAGCGATTTCTTCGTCCTCGAAGCGCGGATGCATGTCGTTTGAGATGTAATGCCGGTAGTTTCGCAGGCCGGTAAAGGCGCGAACGGCAACATTATAAAACGCCAAATCGTGATTTCCCGGCACAAGGACCTGGGGCTTGGGCAACCGTCCAATAAACTCCTGGGCCGCTAGAAATTCAGCTGCTGTGGCATGTTCTACAAAATCCCCAGAGATCACCAGGACATGCGGCTGTATTCTGTCAATCGCCTTCCGTAGCGGTTCCAGGAGGGCGGGATCGTTATTGCCGAAATGCAGATCGGAAATCTGAACTACGCGGCGCATCAGACGGCCTCCGCCTCTCCTCTGTGCATTGCTTCGGGCAGAAACTTGGCCGGTGCAATCACGTGTAGAGAACTCGGCGATGATCGATACTCGAGCGGAGTCTCCATTTTGATGACCTCTCCGTCTACTGCCACTCCCAGTCGCCTTCTTCTCGAATGAACAGTTAAAGCAGATACTTTGAACACATCAAACGCATCTTCCCGCCTGAAACGCTGAAAGACAAAGTTCAGAAGGAACCACAGCAGCTTCCATCGACTGCAACTCCGCATTGCATACACCCACAACTTTCCTTCGCTAAGGGAAGTGCGGCGTCCAATATGCCAGCTTTCCAGCTCATGCTCGTTATTCGCGACGAGTACGAAAGGGGTCTTGAACTCACGTTCGCGCCCGTCCAAAACCAGACGCAAACGAAGGTGAGGCAGCCGCCAGAACACCCGCGCGACGCCACCCAGCACTGCAAAGAACTGTCCAAATCGGCTTTTTCCAAACGCCTTGCGCTCCAGGGCCTCGCGCGCAGCCCGGTAAACGGAATACAATCCGATCACCGAATTATTGATGAAGACGCGCCCGTTTACCCTGCCGACGTCAACGGTAACCTCATGACCATCTATCAGCTCCTGAGCCGCTTCGCCAGCATTCAAAGGGATCTCTAAGTCGCGTGCGAAATGGTTTAGAGTTCCTGAAGGAATCACGCCAAGCGCTGCGCTTGTGTTAACGATTGCTGACGCTACAGCATTCACGGTGCCATCGCCGCCAGCTGCGACGAACACCTGAGCGCCCGCTTTAAAGCATTCGCGGCACTGACCAACAATGTCGTCCCCCTTGTGGATCTTGCGAATCTCGACGTCATTACCGCCCCGACTCAGGATCTCCCGGACAGTCTCGGCGTCTTTCGCTCCTTCATCCCAACCCGACCGGGAGTTCCAAAGCACCTTCACCGGACGCTTCGCCAGATTCATATCTAACAGATGCGGATTCGCAGAAAAGTGAAACTGGGGAGAAACGTACTACGTCGGGCGGCTAGAAAACATGACCTCAATCCAACTGAGGGCACCCGACCTAAGCTTCACCTCAGCCCACCAAACCTCCTCTCCCAGTCGTAATAAGGCGTCTGAGGCTTTGGCATCATCCTTGCGCCCGATATGTCCTCATCACCTGTCGAGCCGGCATATCTGCCACTGCTCCCAAACATGCAGCAAGCATGACTCGAAGCTAGCCTACTCCACACCTTTCATCTAAAAGGACGCTTTCTCAATCTCTCAATTTCCACCTTCCTTCCGACGTCAACAACCTTCCTGATCGAGTACCATCGACAAAATGCCAGGCGCTCATACCCGTCTCGATCAACCTCTTCAGGAGCTTCAATGTTCAAGTTAATATCCATTGCTTTTCTCTGCTGTGCTGCCATTCTTGCTCGTGAGGAACAGAACGATCCAGCTGTTGTGCTGGCCCGCATTCTTACAGACAAAGGCGTTATCGCCACATCTGATCTGTCACGCGTGCTGACAGCAGGCGAACACGAGCGGGTGGCAATTCTCTCCACAATTCTTCAGGAAAAAGGTGTTCTTACCAGCAATGATCTGGCTCGCCTCTTTTCGCCGGAGACTTTGCAGACCGCGCATTTAGAGCCCGTAACCGCGCACGTGTCCACGCCCCACCAGTCGCAGCCTGAACCCCAAACCCAAACCCAAACCCAAACCCAAACCCAAACGTCTGAAGTCGACGTCGTTACCAAAAAGCGCGTTCCTCTTTCGCTGTACGGCACTATTCTTTTCACTGCAGGCTATAACACCGCGAACGAGAATTACGAAGACGTTCCCATGATTCTGAGCAAACAGGGCTCTGACCCCACGGGCAGCGACAAAAACTTTTATGAGACTGTCCGTCAAAGCCGGATTGGTATCAACCTCGACCCTCTTGCCACCCTCGGGGGCAAACTCTCCGGAAGCTTCGAGTTCGACATGATGGGCGGTCAGGCGCCTTACGTCAACGGGATAGGCATGAATCTGTTTCGGATGCGGCTTGGCTATGGGCGACTCGACTGGAGCAATGTCTCGGTCGAGGTTGGCCAGGACTGGTCTGTCTTCGCGCCCCTCAATCCCACCAGTCTGAATGAGTTCGGTATCCCGGAACTAACCGCCTCTGGCAATCTCTGGATCCGTGCGCCTCAACTTCGCCTCGAAATGAAAACGAAACGCGCCAACGGCAACAATTTCCTCTGGCAAACCGCTGCGCTCGACCCGAACATGGGCGATCTTTCCACTACTGTCATTACAGCTGCACGTCAGCCCGGTATCGGCGAGCGCGGTCGCATGCCTTCTCTCGAAAACAGGCTCGCCTACACCAAAACCCGCAACGATCGGGACTACACTCTCGGTATCAGCGCTCACTACGGCCGTGGTAAAAATGCCGGATTGCTCGGTACTCGCAACCTCCAGGTCGGAATCGATTCCTGGGGCGTAGCTCTTGACTACTCCTTGCCTATCGCCAAATTTCTGACAATCACCGGCGAAGCGTATGAAGGCCGCGCACTGGGCATCTACAATTCTGCCAGCGCAGAGGCCATCGGCGCAGTGGGAACGGTAGGTGCCCATGGAGTAGAAAGCCGCGGCGCTTGGGTTCAGACCCAGGTCAACTTCAACAAACAATGGCAGCTTAATCTCGGTTACGGCATTGATGCGCCCAAAGCCTCTCAGCTTCCCGTCGGGAACCGCTCACGAAACCAGCAATACATGGCCAACATTATCGATAAGCTAACGCGCAATATCAACATGTCGCTCGAGTACCGCCGCATCCTGACCGATTATCGTAATCAACTGCCCTCCAACGAACGCGGAGATCACGTCGACCTCGGCCTCGCATACATCTTCTAGCGTTGAGTCTTTTGGATCGGAGATTGCGAACCTCCTCCTCGTGTTCAATACTCGAGTGGTGTTCTCTCGCTCCCATCCATGCTGCAACGAAACACTTTTGTAACACAGCGATTCGCCTTCGCTGGCGTTTTCCGGCAAAGCCCGTTCGGTTTGGCTGATCTTGCCGTTGGCCTGGGGACGTTAACTCTTCTCTATGTGGCCGCCCGCGTTGGCGCTGAATCGCTGGTGCGTTTCGATCCAGCCGAGACGACCCTTGCCGTCAGTTTAGATCCTGCAAGCTTGCCCAACTATGCTGCGCGTTCCACTCTGCGCATGTTTGTTGCGCTCGTATGCTCCACTATCTTCACGCTGATCTATGGATACGCCGCTGCGCGGAGCCGGAGAGCCGAAAAAGTTCTCATTCCGCTCCTCGATATCCTGCAATCGGTCCCTGTGCTCGGGTTCTTATCTGTCACGGTGACGGCATTTATTGCACTCTTTCATGGAAGCTTGCTCGGCCTCGAGGCCGCTTCAATCTTTGCCATCTTCACGGGTCAGGCCTGGAACATGACATTCTCCTTTTATCAGTCGCTTCGCACGCTTCCCTCTGAACTGGATGAAATGTCCAGGCTGTATCGCCTTTCGCGCTGGGAACGTTTCACCCGCCTCGAGCTCCCTAGCTCTGCTATCGGTTTGGTTTGGAACGGCATGATGAGCTTCGGCGGGGGCTGGTTTTTTCTCGCCGCGAGCGAGGCCATTAGCGTTCTCAACCGCAACTACACACTGCCTGGACTTGGCTCCTACGTGGCCGCCGCCATCAGCGCCAAGAATATGCATGCCCTCGCCTGGGCCGTCATTACCATGGTGACTCTTATTCTGGCTATCGATCAATTCTTCTGGCGTCCGCTGGTCACCTTGGCCGACAAATACAAGATGGAGACCAGCGCAGGCGAAGTGGCCCGCTTCTGGGTGGTCGATTTATGGCGTGCGGCGCGACTGCCTGCCTACTTCGCCAGAATCTTTAGTCCGATCACTCTTTTTGCTGACCGCCGCCTCGCAAACGCAACGGCATTTCGCACCCACTCATCAGGCTTCCGTAAGCGGCCCGTTCAGGACCGTCTTTACAATTCGTTTCTGCTCTGCGTTACCGCAGCGCTCCTGATCGCTGCGATACGTTTCGTCTTTCGAGAGGTCAGCGTTTCCGAACTCGGCCACGCCGCGTTACTTGGTATGGCAACAGCAGCTCGCGTTCTGTTTTTGCTCATCATTGGCACGGCCATATGGACCCCCATTGCCGTCACGATCGGCTTCAATAAGAAATTGGCAGAACTCTCCCAGCCCGTAGTTCAAGTATTAGCCTCATTTCCCAGCAACTTTGTTTTTCCCTTTGCCACTCTCGCCTTTCTCAAACTGGGTGTCACCCTGAACTGGGGGAGCGTTTTGCTGATGGCTTTGGGCGCGCAATGGTACCTGCTCTTTAATATGATTGGCGGAGCGCAGAGCATCCCCAACGATCTTCGCGAAATGGCAGCCTCGATCGGTCTTCACCATGTGGGTGCTTGGCGTAAGCTGATCGGACCGGGCATCTTTGCTTCCTGGGTTACAGGTGCGATCACCGCCTCGGGAGGCGCATGGAACGCCAGCATCGTCTCTGAAATAGTCTCATGGGGAAACACCAGACTTACTGCCGCTGGCTTAGGAGCCTACATCGCTGAAGCAACCACGAAAGGAGATTGGCCGCGCATCGTACTCGGTGTCGGCTTAATGAGTATCTTCGTTGTCAGCTTCAATCGCCTTCTGTGGCGTCGCCTCTACTCGCTCGCCGAAACGAAATACCGTATTGCCTGACATGTCCCAGCCCTCTTCCGCAATTTCCAATCCGGCCCAAAATCAATCCACTCCAGAAGAGGAGCTTCTCCGCGCCGACAACATCGCTAAATCTTTTCCGGTTCCAGATGGCGAACTAACGGTCCTTGAGAATGTGTCCGTCTGCATTCACGGCGGCGAGGTGGTTGCCTTGCTCGGACGGAGCGGTTCAGGCAAAAGCACCCTCCTGCGTATCTTGGCTGGTCTCATCCCGTCCAGTCGCGGACGTGTGCTTGCATCCGGTCAAGAACTCCGCGGCCCGAATCCCGGTGTCGCTATGGTCTTTCAGAGCTTTGCCCTCCTGCCCTGGCTTACCGTTCAGGAGAACGCCGAACTCGGCCTCTACGCTCGAGGCGTTGCTCGAGCAATTGCTCAACAAGAGGCTGTCCAGGCGCTGAAAATGGTAGGCCTCGAGGGCTTCGAAGAAGCCTACCCTCGCGAACTCTCGGGCGGCATGAAACAGCGTGTCGGCTTTGCTCGTGCTTTTGTGATGAGGCCCGACGTCCTCATGATGGACGAACCGTTCAGTGCCCTTGACGTGCTTACCGCCGAAAACCTGCGCGGTGAAATCAGCAATCTTTGGGGAGCCGGAAGGTTCCCAGCCAAGAGCATCCTCCTCGTCACTCATAACATTGAAGAAGCCGTGCTCCTGGCCGACCGCGTCATCATTCTCGGCACCAATCCGGGTGTCGTTCGCGGTGAGTTAAGAGTGGATCTCCCTCGGCCCCGGCGCAACAAAGATCCCCGGTTCGCTGCCTTGGTCGACTACGTTTATACTGTTATGACCAACCCGGAAGCTGCTGTAGCCGAACTCCCGCGTCCAGTCCACTCCGGCGCTCCAGCGGCAGTTCGCTTCCCCATTCTGCCCCATGCTCGTCCAGGTGGCATTAGTGGATTGCTCGAAATCATAGTCGACCAGGGTGGACGCGAAGATCTTCCCGACCTCGCCGAACATCTTCGCCTGGAAATCGACGATCTCCTGCCCACGGTGGATGCTGCCGTCATGCTCGGCTTTGCCGAAGTCACTGAAGGCGATGTCATCATTACGCCTGCAGGACAAGCCTTTGCTGACGCCGATATCGAAAGCAGTTGGCGGCTCTTCCGCGAGCAAGTGCTTCACCATGTCCCTTTTATTTCCACCATCCTCGCCGGATTGCGGGAAAAGCGCAGTGGAGGCGTTAAGAAAGAGTTCTTCGTCGACATCCTGGACGAGCATTTTTCCGAATCCGAAACCGAGCAACAGTTCCAAACCCTCATCAGCTGGGGTCGCTATGCTCACCTCTTCGACTACATCTCTGGCGAGGAGCGATTGTACCTATCCGACGAGAGTCTCTAATGTATGTCTGGTTTTTAGCTCGGTAATGCTCTAATAGAACGACCAAGCTGATGAAAATGGAAACTGTTAAGTTTCAAAAAAGATGGCCGCTGTTTCTCTTTCTACTCTCTTCCATCACGTTTGGCCAGGAACTGCCATCCGGTACCATCCTTGAGGCTCGCTTTTCGAACGCTTCGGGATCGAGCATTTCGCATCCCGGAGATCCGATCGCGGCTACTGTTATTGCCCCTGTCACTCTGAATGGCCGAATCGCTATTCCGCAAGGCTCGACCCTCCGAGGGTCAGTCGAGACTGTTAAACCGGTCGGCCTGGGCCTAAAGCGGCTCACAGCCACCATTAAGTTTCACTTCGATACGCTGCAGATTCCTCCAGGCGATGCACTTCCCATTACCGCTCGGGTCGCTCAGATCGAGACAGCCAAGGAACGCGTCGACTCCGCCGGGGTTGTCCGCGGAATCCATCCTACGGCCAACCTCTCGTCCGGTATTCAGTTCTATACGTTGCCCTTCCTCTATATGACGCCTGCCTTGGGGGCTTGGTTTTGGGGCAGCAAAGAGCTGGTAGCCCGCTCGCCCGATTCAGAGATTTATTTTCCACCCGGCACCGAGTTTTTGCTCCAGCTGACCAGCTCCCTAGCTCTTCGTAGTCCGCTTGCCGAGCCGGCACACATCCCACCGGTGGCGAGTGCTGAGCTCGCACTACTTCGGGGAACCATTGATGATTCGACCATTCAGCGCTGCAAAGTGGGCAAGCGCGCATCAGACTTGGTTAACATCGTGTTTCTCGGTACCAGCGATCAGATCGCGCGAGCCTTTCAAGCTGCCGGCTGGTACGGTGCAGAACGCCGTTCGGTGTTGACCCTATACAGGATGTATTTCAGCCTGTCTCAGCGCATGGGCTATAGAAGGGCACCCATGGACTGCCTTAGATTGAACGGGCGCCTCGCAGACGCCGCTTATCAGAAGAGCCTTGACACCTTCACCCAGCGGCATCATCTGCGTCTCTGGCAGGATCGCCAGAGCAACGGGCGAGTCTGGTTGAGTTCTGCCACAGAGGACGTTTCTATTCACTTCCACAAAGGACGATGGACTCACTTCATCAATCCCGATATTGACAATGAGCGGGCCAAAGTCGTCGACGATCTCTCCTTTACCGGTTGTGTTGATGCAGCCTCAATCGTTCCGCGAACTCTTCTTCCTTCTCAGGATGCAAGAGCTGACTTGCCTTCAAAGACGGATGGGGATGTTGTTGTTCTTCGGCTTAACGACTGCCTGACGCCCAAACGCATGGTCCTGGCAGAAGACAATGCAGGTTGGCTCGGCAGGGGGCTTTGTATGCGCACGCTGGTTTCTATGCGCAATGACTTAGTCAAATCGAACGTCGTCTTCACTACCTACGCCACACTGCGGCTTCTTGCATCCCGGCGTGAGCCCAAGGAATCAAAAATCCCAGTGCTTGCCGGGTCGAACTGGCGCACCTTGGACTGGTTGAATACTAAACCTGCTTTGATGACAGCCCAGGTCCGCTAGCGTTTTTGTCTGGCTAGCTCGTCAAGGAAGGCTCGCGATGAAGCTGCTACTCCGATATTTGAACTTTCACTGGCGTCTGGTCGCTCTGGCCTTGCTTCTAGCCGCGGTCAACCAGATTTTTTCCCTGCTTGATCCGCTGATCTTTCGCTACATCATTGATCGTTATGCAACCAAGTTTCACGAGTACACTACCAGCCAGTTCATCAGCGGGGTCAGTCTGCTTCTGGGAGCCGCTGTCGGTGTAGCATTTATCTCTCGCGTTGCTAAGAACTTTCAGGATTACTTCGTTAACGTTGTTACCCAGAGAACCGGCGCACAGCTCTACGCCGACGGCGTAGAGCGCTCCCTATCTCTGCCCTACGCCGTTTTCGAAGACCAGCGCAGTGGCGAAACTCTCGGCAAGCTTCAGAAGGTACGCTCCGATGTGGAGCGCTTCATCACCGCCTTCGTTAACATTCTGTTTACTTCCACCGTCGGCGTTGTATTCGTCACTATTTATGCCATGAAGGTGGATTGGGTAATCGCACCCGCTTTCCTGGCGACCGTTCCTCTCCTCGGTGGAATCAGTTCTGTCCTTAGCCGCCGAATCAAGATTGTTCAGAAAACAATTGTGGCCGAGACGGCAGCGCTTGCCGGAGCCACTACCGAGTCTTTACGCAACATCGAGCTAGTTAAAACCCTCGGCTTGGCACATCAGGAAGTCAGTCGTCTCAATCGCACTACCGACAAAATTCTGCGGCTCGAGCTCAACAAGGTTCGTTATGTTCGCAGTCTGAGCTTCATTCAGGGAACGGCCGTCAATCTCCTGCGCACCAGTATCTTGTTTCTGATGCTCTATCTCATCTTCACTCAGCGCATTACTGTCGGTCAGTTCTTCTCGTTGTTCATCTACTCCTTCTTCATCTTTGGCCCGCTTCAGGAATTAGGTAACATCATCAACATCTATCGCGAGACAGAAGCTTCGATGAACAGCCTCGAAGAGATACTTGCTATTGCTCCTGAAGCAAAGCCTGCCAGCCCCACGGTATTGGGCAATCTCCAATCTCTTGAGTTTCACGACGTGTTCTTTAATCACCGCACCGCCACACGGCCTGCTCTTCGCGAAGTGAGCTTTCATATCGCGCGAGGCGAAACGGTCGCCTTTGTCGGGCCGTCCGGTGCCGGCAAGACGACGCTCGTGAAGCTGCTTGTCGGTCTCTACAGCCCACAGTCCGGGTCCATCTGCTACAACGGCATTGAGGCAGCCCGCATCGACCCTGATGAATTGCGAGCTCAAATTGGGTTCGTCACGCAAGACACTCAGCTATTTTCTGGGACAATCCGCGAGAACCTTCAGTTTGTTCGTCCGGACGCAAGCGACGCGGAGTGCCTCGATGTGCTCCATCGTGCGGCTGCGGATTCACTCCTGGCGAGGGCCGACAAAGGCCTCGACACACTCATCGGTGAAGGAGGCGTAAAAGTTTCTGGCGGAGAGAAACAGCGCCTTTCCATTGCCCGTGCACTGCTTAGAAGGCCGCACCTGCTGGTTTTCGACGAAGCGACTTCTTCGCTCGATTCCATCACAGAAGAAGAAATTACCCGCACCATTCAAGATGTCGGGCAACACTCCGATGTGATTACTATTCTGATTGCGCATCGCCTCTCCACCGTCATGCATGCGGATCGGATCTACGTCTTAGAACGAGGAAAAATCGTTGAGCAAGGCACCCATTTCGATCTGGTGAAAGAAACCGGCTTGTATTATGCTCTCTGGCGGCAGCAGATTGGTGAAGGTTCTCTTCCGCATGCCGCTGGTGCTCTTGAGGCAGTCAGGTCAGAAACCGAGTTGAGTGTGTAAGAAGCGGCCGTTGCGGCAGGCGTAGGCATTCACTTCGAAGGGACCGAGCCGATGATCTGCGTCAACTCCGTCTGCAATTTCGCCATTGCCACTTCTGGGGTTTCTTTTCGCGTGAGCGCTGAGTGCACGGCTCGTATGTAGGCTTGTGAAACGGAGTCGTAGTCTTTCCCTGCCGCTGTCGATGGTCTCGCGACTAGACTGGTCATAACTTCATGGGCCGCAGGCCCACTCAGCGCGGTATGAGCCATCAGGTCTTCACGCTCTCGCAGGGACACCCGGGAGGGGATTGATCCTATGGTCAGAGCTCGATTGATTTGGGTTGATTCTGAGGTAAGTAAGCGCAGAACTGCCAACGCTTCTCGTTTGTTCCGTGAGTACTTGGATACACCGATGCCCACACCCCCCAGTGTTCCTTTATGTCCATTCTCACCGGCAGGTAAAACGGCGACTTCTACCGGATAGGGGTGCGAATCGCTCGTATCGTTAACCATTCCGTACCAATCGGCCCAATTTCGCATGAAAGCAGCATTCCCCGCCTGCCAGAGATACAGGCTGTCAGTCTCCCAATAGGCGTTCTCCCCAGGAGGAGAGATCGTCCCTATCCAGGACAGAGTCCGTTTCAAGGCCCTTACCATCTTCGGGTTCGAGACACTCGGGCGACCGTCCCGATCAAGAATGGTGCCGGCTCCCTCGGAAGCTTGCCATTCGAGTGCGTTGCAGGTGAGCCCTTCATGGGAATGCCCCTGCCATACATATCCCCAGAAGTTGTTGTTGCCTTCACGTCGCTCCCCAGCTTGAATAAACTGCGCCATCCTGCCGAGCTCCTCCCAGGTTTTGGGCGGCTTCGTAAAACCATACTTCTGAAGCAAATCGCGTCGACAGTAAAGAACCCCTGTATCGACCAGGATGGGAAGAGCAACAAGACGTCCGTCTACCGTAAAGTTCTGAATCAGATCCGGCGCAAACGCTTCGACTTGCTTTCCTAGGTACGGTTTCAGGTCTACTAAATCATCGGCCAGTACTCGTGGCCAAATCACGTCGATCTCCAGCACGTCGGGATTCGGCGAGTGGAGGCGAAATAGATCCTGGTAAATAGAAAGGCGGCTACTTGTTGTTGTCTGGGGCCACTTGGCGAATTGCATTCCAATTCCGCTCTGTTTGCTGAACTCCTGAAGACGTTTCCGTTCGTACTGTTCATCCTGTTCGTTCTCGAGACTCATAAAGGTCAAACTAGGATGCTGGTGGTGGTCCACCCCTTCGTCGGCCCTGAGTGCCCGCCTGCTGGGCCCGCTATAAAAAAAAAGGAAACCGAGAATAAGTGCAACAGAGATACCCCAGCCAAATCGCTGACTAATTTTGGGAATTGGAGGCACTTAAGACAAAGAGCAACAAGAGCCGTATAAATCTCAGACCGGGTGAACACCGGACGCTCGACAAACTTTGAGAGGTTCGCAGGCGAATTCCCGACTAAGTTGATCAGCAGTGCCCTTATCTTCCTTTAGCGTCGGATTAACAGAAAAGGACATCAGGCGGCCTCAGCAGCGTAACCGGAAGCCCGCGAAGTTGCCGATTCAGTCTAGTCTGCCAAGTCTCCAGACCTTAAGGATCGGACCTCGCCTCACATTTTGTTTTGGCGTGCTCCTTGTTTTCATGTCGCTCGGCACTGCCCTGAGCTTCTGGGAGTCATCATCCTATGGCTCCCAGATTGCTCAGTTGAATCAAGTCGACCAGCAGGTCATGGCCCTTCTGCACGTAAACACGACGTTCTCGAGTTTAAGGAGATCACACGCGACGCGCTCGAGAATCAGGATCCTGCTCAGTTGACACGCGACATTCAACCCTTACAGGGCTTGATCCTGCGAGACATCGATCTGGCGATCAAGGCCGTGAAGCCCAAAGTCGCGCAGTCGCACAGTCACGCAATGATGCTCGCCACCCTGCTCTTTTTAAGAGGTGCAATCCCTGAAGGAATAGATACGATTCTGGATATGGCCCGCGATGGCGACTGGCAGGCCGTCCATCTCAGGCTTCGAAAGCAAATCGTGCGCAATAGCCGGGATCTGTCGGAAATTGCCAAACAAATTGACACTGAATCTCAGATAGAGCGCAGGACCTCCCTTCAGCGCATTTTGACGCTACGCCGAAACGCGTCGTTGGCTATGCTCGTCGGCGCCGCGTTCACGTTTCTACTAGCGGTAACCATCGCGATCATGGCCATCCGTAGCATCTCGCTGCCTCTCAAACAGCTGGATATAGGCAGCCGGGCATTCGGCAAAGGAGACTTCGCCCATCGCATCCCTGACAGCGGGAATGATGAGTTTACCGCGCTCGCTCGAACGTTCAACGCGTCCGCAGCTCACGTTGAGCAACTACACCGTGATCTGAGTGAAAGAGAGGCGCTGTTTCGATCTTTGATTGAAAACGCTGCCGACCTGATCGCAATCATTGATAGTGAGGGCTCGATCCGTTATCTGAGCCCCGCCAGCAAAAGAGTTCTGAGGCTGTCTCCCGAGTCTATGGTCGGGCTCAATATGCTTGAGTGTGTAGCAAGCGAGGATGCCGCTATCCTGAAAAGATCGTTGTCTAGCGACCGGCCTAGGCCTGAAACAGAGTCCTTGGATTTCAGGTGGCGCGGCATTGATGATCGATGGCAAATACTCGAAGGTACACTGACCAATCGATTGCGCGATCCTGCCGTCAGAGGCTTCATTCTAAACTGCCGTGATGTAACGTCGCGCAAGGAAGCGGAAGCCAAGATCAGAGAACTAAACGAGGTCCTGGAACACCGGGTTGCCGAACGCACTGCCCAACTCGAACTCGCAAAGACCGAGGCGGAAACCGCCAGCCGCGTCAAAAGTGAATTCCTGGCAAACATGAGTCATGAGATCAGGACGCCTATGAATGGTGTGCTGGGAATGGCCGACCTGGCGTTGGAGACTGACCTTACCGAA
Source organism: uncultured Bryobacteraceae bacterium (assembly GCA_964245395.1). Taxonomy (GTDB): domain Bacteria; phylum Acidobacteriota; class Terriglobia; order Bryobacterales; family Bryobacteraceae; genus Bog-105. Next base: position 41,947 of record CAXTMN010000004.1, on the reverse strand, counting down.
GAACAGCAGGAATACCTCAAAGCGGTTAAGACGTCTGCTCAGTCCCTGCTGACGATCATCAACGACATACTCGACTTTTCCAAGATTGAAGCCGGTTGTATGTCAATCAACCCCATCGAATGTGAAATACGCGAAACCGTCGCTGACACCGTCAGGTCACTAAGCATAAAGGCTCATCAGAAGAGCATCGAATTAATCTGCAACGTTGCTTCTGACGTGCCTCGATCGGTCCTGGTAGACCCGGACCGCATACGGCAGGTGATCCTCAATCTCGCCGGGAACTCGATCAAGTTCACGAGCCAAGGGGAGGTCGAGCTTCAGGTTAGCCTTAGCTCCCAAACCGGCAGCGAGGCAAATCTGCATTTTTGCGTTCGCGATACCGGAGTCGGAATTGCCGCAGACAAGCTCGATTCCATCTTCGGCGCTTTCATTCAGGCCGATGCCTCAGTCACCCGCTTGTACGGCGGAACGGGTCTTGGATTAGCTATCACCCGGCAGCTCGTCAAACTCATGAGAGGACGCATCTGGGTTGAAAGCGTTCTTGGGCACGGTAGCAGCTTTCACTTCGAAGTGCCTTGCCCGATTATTCGGGATTCAGCCTCAATTCGCCTGCCGTTGTCCGAACTGGCCGGCGTAACGGCTCTCATCGTTGACGATAACGCTTCGGTCCGGAGATGCCTGTCAGCAATGCTCTCTGCCTGGGGCCTGCAATCACAGTGCGCAGACAGCGGCGAGCAGGCGCTCCAAATGCTGCAATCGTCCATTGAACGGAATCGATCGTTTTCAATCGTCTTTGCCGGTGCGAGCATGCCAGGAGTATGCGGGTTCGACTTAGTGGAGAAACTTCCACCCCATATTCTGCCTCGCAGCTCTGTCATCATGATGCTTCCCTCACACAACCTGAGCACGACCATGCCGAGATGTGCCGAGCTTGGTCTTCCCTACCACGTCGTGAAACCCGCAGTAGAAGCCAGCATCTTGAACTCGCTTACGCAGGCTCTTCGAAAACCGGCGACTCCGCAATCCTCCGTCCGCCTCACGAACTGCCAACAGACACAGGAGTCTGTCCTTCGCGTTCTTCTGGCTGAAGATACCCCCATCAATCAGGCGTTAGCAACACGGATTCTGGAGAAGCGCGGTCACGTCACTCACTGCGTCGCAAATGGAGTAGAAGCAGTTGAAGCAGCCACAACCCAAACGTTCGATCTGGTCTTAATGGACATGCAGATGCCCCGGATGGGAGGACTGGAAGCAGCTTCCGCCATACGCCGGTACGAAGCCCAAAATGATTTAAAGCGGCTGCCGATCATCGCGTTGACGGCAAATGCCATGAAGGGTGATCGAGAATTGTGCCTTCAATCAGGAATGGATGATTACCTCTCCAAACCACTGCGCATTCCGGAGCTAGTCCAAAAGCTGGCAAAGTGGACTAAACCGGTTAGTGAAAGCGTATCTAATGAATCGTCTCAGGCGTTGATCACGTAAAGCGCAACGCCCGTGCCGGGCACGGAGGCCAAATGTCAGCGCGTCCCCATTCACATGCGCGCATCAAACGCTAACCTGTTTAGATGTCGCGTTTGCTTCCGCTAGTCCTCCTTCTAACCGCAGTCTCCGCGAATGCCCAGATCGACCCCTCCCTTTACTCCGGCATGCGCTGGCGTCAAATCGGCCCGTTCCGGGCCGGCCGCGTTTCTGCGGTAGCCGGCATCCCCGGAAACGCGGCCGTGTATTACATGGGCACACCTGGCGGCGGTGTCTGGAAAACGGTAAACGCCGGCACAGTCTGGAAGCCCATTTTCGATGGCGAGCATGTCGCCTCCATCGGCTCTATCGTTGTCTCACCCTCCAACCCTGACGTCGTTTACGTCGGCACGGGCGACGTCAGCAATGTCGGCGGAGCTGTGAACGAAGGCAACGGTGTCTATAAGTCTACCGACGCCGGGAAAACTTGGAAGCACGTGGGGCTTAGCGAAACCGAGCATATCGGTTCCATGTGGATCGATCCGCATAACCCCGACGTATTGTTCGCAGCCGCTCTTGGCAAGACCTTTGCGCCCAACTCGGAGCGCGGCATTTTCAAGACCTCGGACGGCGGAAGGACTTGGCGTAAGGTCCTTTATCAAAACGACACGACGGGAGCCATCGATCTTGATTTCGCGCCGGATAACCCTAAAATCGGGTTCGCTGCCCTGTGGGTTCACTACGTCAAGCCCGGCAATCCACGTTCTATGATCGATCCCACCAGCGGTGGCGGCATCTACAAAACCACCGACGCGGGCGAAACCTGGACGCCCGTCACCGCTCCTGGCCTACCCACAAAGCGACTCGGCCGCATCGGTGTTGCCGTGGCTCCCGGTGGCCAGCGTGTCTTCGCCATCATTGCTGCTGACCACGAAGACAACGGGCTCTATCGGACCGATGATGGCGGCGCGACATGGAAGCGCAGCACTACCGATGCCCGCATTCAGGGAAGCGGGTATTTCGGCCGTGTCTTTCTCGATCCTAAAAATGCCGACGTCCTCTACGTCGCCCAGACATCTCTCTACCGCTCGGACGATGGCGGGAAATCCTTCATTGCCTACAAAGGCGCGCCGGGTGGCGACGACAACCACGCTCTGTGGATCGACCCGGCCAACTCCGATCGCATGATTCTGGCCAGTGATCAAGGGGCCACGATCAGCATGGATCGAGGCCTATCCTGGAGTACCTGGTATAACCAGCCCACTGGTCAGATCTATCATCTGTCTACTGATAATCGCTATCCGTACTGGGTCTATGGCACCCAGCAGGACAGCGGCTCAGTCGGGACACTCAGCCGCGGCGACTACGGCCAGATCACCTTCATGGATTGGGATCCAGTGGCCGGCTACGAGTTCGGCTACATCATTCCCGATCCCCTTAACCCCAATATCGTCTTTGCCGGTGGACCTGGCAGTAGCGGACCGGCCCACGGCCTCGTAAAGATTGATCGCGCGAATCGTCAGGTAGCCACCATCTCGCCAAATGTCAGCCTCGATGGCGATTACCGGGTAGCTACCAATCCGCCTCTTGCCTTCTCACCACAGGATCCCCACATCCTCTATGAAGGCACGCAGTTCCTCCTCGAAACTCGCGATGCCGGCGTCACGTGGAAACACATCAGCCCCGATCTCGCGAAGCGCTCCGAAACTGCCGTGCAGGATGCACAACCCAAAAACGAAAATCCGGTTACTGCGCTTGGCCAAAAACCCAAAGCGCGAGAGACCGAAGAGACCGTTCATCCTCCTGATCGCAGCGCAATTAACACCTTCTCCCCGTCTTCCCTCAAAACCGGCGAGATCTGGGTCGGGACGAACAACGGTCTCGTCCAACTGACCGGTGATGGCGGCGAACGTTGGCAAAACGTCACGCCCCCGGGTCTTTCGCAATATACGCAGATCAGCATGATCGAGGCTTCACACTTCGATCCGGCTTGCTCCTACATAGCTGTCGACCGCCACGCAGAGAACGATGCCCGCCCGTACATCATGCGTACGCGCGACTTCGGTAAAACCTGGCAGCAGACAACCACTGGCATTCCCGATCGAAGCTTCGTCCGCGTAGTTCGTGAGGATCCCGCTCGTAAAGGTTTGCTCTACGCCGGTACTGAAACCGCTACCTACGTCTCCTTCGACGATGGCGACCATTGGAGTCCGTTGCAACTCAACATGCCTACCACCTCCGTGCGTGATTTGATCGTGCATGGCGACGATCTCGTGGCTGCTACCTATGGCCGAGCGTTCTGGATTCTCGACGACCTATCGCCGCTGCGCCAAATCGATCCGAACGTTTCTCTCTCCAAGGCCTTCTTATTCAAGCCTCCAAAAGCTCTTCGTGTCCGCCGCGACCTTAACGGCGACACGCCTATCCCGCCCGAAATGCCCGCCGGTACCAATCCGCCCGACGGCGCACTGATCGATTACTATCTCAACGCTCCTCCCGCAGCCGACATCAAGCTCGCAATCTATGACGCCACGGGCAAACTCGTCCGCGAACTTTCCAGCAAGGTCGAGCCTCCTTCTTCAGAACCACCACCCAACGTGCCCGAGTATTGGCTCGCTCATCCCACGCCGCTGTCGCTGCACGCCGGCCTGAATCGTTTCGAATGGGACCTGCACTATGCCTCGCCTGCCGTCGTGCGGCACGAGTACCCGATATCCGCGCTATACCAAAACACGCCGGCTGAGCCTTTGGGCGCGATCGCTCTTCCCGGCAAGTACGAATTGCGCTTGACCGTGGACGGCCAGACCTTCAAACAGCCTCTCGAACTCACCATGGATCCGCGCGTCGATGTCACGTCCGCCGCCTTGGGACAGGAATTCGAACTGACGCAACAGGTCCTCGGGCTGGTAACAGAAAGCTTCGGGGGTTATCGCCAGGCGCTGCTGATGCATGAGGCGCTCGCTAAGCTTGAGACAATACCGGAAGCCGCTACCGCGCTTGCCGCCTTGAAAAACTTTGACGGGAAAGTCGTTGAACTGCAAGGCTCCCAAGACGCCGGACGGGGTGGCAGCGCGGCGAGGCCCAAGCCCACTTTCGTGCTACTTAATCGCGAGTTAGGTTCGCTCGCAACTGCTGTCGACGGTGCTGATGCCGCTCCCACTGCTGCCATGAAGACGGCCTATCTCGATTACTGTAGCGATCTGACTGCCGTAGCTACGGGCTGGAACAATCTCTTAAAACGTGATCTTCCGGGCCTTAACGACCAACTCTCAAAGCAGAACCTCAGCCCTTTGACTTCCTCGCCTCTCACCCTTCCGGCATCTTGTCACTAGGTGCTCACCTGCTAACGTGATGAGCACTTTCAAACCGGGCAAGCCAGCGCTCGCCCCTCACTCGTGAAGCGGGACAATCATTTTATGCCGCGCCGCTTGCTGAGCGCTCTCCTGATCTGCTTTGGGTTTAGTCACACGCAAATATCTGCCCGCCAGGCAAACCTTCGGGTAGAAACCACCTTAGTGGTCATTCCAGTCACCGTGGCCAATGCCCAGAATCGCTACGTCATCGGGCTCGGAAAAGATGATTTCACCTTGCTCGAAGATGGCGTCGAGCAAAAGATCACCCAGTTTGCCGGAGAGGATGCGCCCATATCCGCAGGCCTGCTGGTGGACATCAGCGGAAGCATGGGCGAGAAGATTCAGCTCTCCCGGAAAGCGGTATCGCAATTTCTCAAAACTATGGACCAGGGCGATGAAGTCGCGCTCGTTGAATTTGGAGATCATGCCAAAATTATGGCCGGCTTTTCGCCGAACATCGGCGCAATCGAAGATAAGCTGGCCCAAGTGGAACCGCAGGGTTTAACAGCTCTGCTCGATGCCGTCTCGCTCGGGCTCCAGCAAATGAAAACCGCCAAGAATGCCCGGAAGGCACTGCTGATCATCTCCGACGGCGGCGACAACAATAGCCGGTACACCAGCACAGAAATTAAGCAACTGGTGCGCGAAGCGGACGTTCAGGTCTACTCGATGGGCGTCTTTGAACGCCTGCCGTTCTTAGGATTGAGTGCCGCCGAACTCTCCGGGCCAAAGCTCCTGGGACAGCTTTCAGAGCAGACCGGAGGACGTGTATTTTCAGCCTCTACTGCGGCCGACCTGCCCGCGATTGCAGCCCGGATTGGCGTTGAATTGCGCAATCAATATGTGCTCGCCTACGCCCCTTCTAATCACAACAAGGATGGCAAATATAGGAAGGTCGAAGTGAGGGTAAAACCTTCAGCACAATTGCCCGGCCTGAAAGCCCGTTGGCGATTGGGTTACTATGCGCCCAAGGAAGAGTGATGGAATCTCAGCGATGACCTGCCATCCCGCCAGGGTGGCCGATCATCCCGCCAGCGTGGCCAACAGCAGGACCAGCCGCATGCGGCACCGCAACAGTCGCGCGTCCGCCGGGATTTCCCGTGAAAGTACTCCGTAACGGAATGGGTGTGTGGCGGAGCGGATAGCCCGGACGCGGATACCCAGTGACCACCGGCAGCCCTACCGGATAACGGCTTCTCAAGGGAGACGTTCTAAATCCGAGACCACCACCGCCATAGATTCGCGGATAAACATAGATCATCGTTGGTGGGCCGGCTAAATACAACGGACTGCTAAAGGAGTTATAGGAACCGTAGAGCCCGGTACCTCCGTACACGTTGCCGCCGTAAGTGCCCCAGTTCGGAATGCCGTAGGACGGGACGGGAACGGTAAACCCGGGTAGCGAGTTGTCGGGGTCTGCGGGATCCGCCAGACTCTGGGCAGCTGCATTGTTATCAGCAGAGATGACCTCAGCGCGATTCCTGGCCCACTCGGAAAACTCATCGACAGCCCCCTCGCCATACTTGGACGTTGCCATGCCGATGCCGAAGAAAAACTGGCGCGATTCGTCGATCTTCTCGGGACGCTGGCCACCAATGGAAACCTCAGCTTCCCCTGAATAAGTCTCAAACGTTGCTGGCTCTGAGTTAATCCGGTAAACACCGGACTTGGGGAAGCGTACCTCAAAACTCTTGTATGAGAGAACAACTGAGTTCCCCGGATCCGCGTCTTTTGAATCGAGAATTGCGGCGCCCTGCAGAAACTCAAGGCGAGTGTCTGTGAGAGCGCTGGAAATCATGCGTACCGCACTGTTTTGGTCAATACGCAGGAAAACACCCGGAGTCAGCAGGATCTCGGCGCGTCCTGCTTCAGACCGCAGAACGGAGCCTTCCTTAATGTTTTGAAATGTTCCAACCTTCTGATTCAGCGGCGCACCATCGAGCAGGATTGTGCCCTCGGAAAAGTTAACGAGCCCTGATCGGGTGGAAACGACAGCCTGCGCAGTCAGGCCGACTGAGGCGGCAACGGCGAGGAAACACGGACAGAGCACGCCGGGCAAGCGCATAATGAACTCCCTTGATCAAGATTGTAGCCTCATTCCAGGAGGCCACTGGTCTCATCTCCATCTACTGGTACATGTTTGTAGTCGCAGATCGATTGCGGGTTCAGCAAACTACCTCGGATAACCGTTCCAACGGGTACAGGAGCGCTTCCCACAATCAACAGAAGCAACTTTGCAGAGACCCTTGTCTCGCGTCTGAATCTTGGTGCTTTTTTTTTGCCCCAAAATAGTTACCTCAGAAACACAAACGAGCGTACAGGCTTCCATCTGTGTGAAAGCTGTTCCCCACCCGATGCCTGAACAAACCATCGAAACAGATGTCCCCGCAAGATTAGATCGCCTGCCGTTTAGTGGTTGGCATCGAAAAATTATTCTTGCTCTTGGAACTTCGTGGCTCCTTGACGGTCTTCAGGTAACTCTCGCAGGGTCGCTGGCGGGCATCCTCGAAGATAAGAAGGCGCTCGGTCTCTCCGACTCCCAGGTCGCTTCAGGTGGAACTACGTATCTGGCGGGAGCAGTCTTCGGCGCAATCTTCTTCGGCTACCTGATTGACCGTCTTGGACGCAGGAAACTATTCCTTCTCACGTTGGCGCTTTATTCAACGGCCACGTTGTTAACAGCTCTTTCGTGGAACTTCGCCAGCTTCGCTATATTCCGTTTTTTTACCGGGATGGGCATTGGTGGTGAGTACGCCGCCATCAATTCCGCTGTTGATGAACTCATTCCAGGAAAAGTGCGCGGCACAGTCGATCTCATTGTCAACGCAACGTTCTGGGTCGGCGCTGCTGTAGGGAGCGTCGCCTCCATGGCTCTGCTAAATGGCGGTGCCGCCATTCCCGTCAATCTCGGGTGGCGATTAGCCTTTGCCGTCGGTGCAGTGCTTGCTCTTGGCGTGTTGTTTCTCCGCCTTGGTGTACCGGAAAGTCCACGCTGGCTCATGCTGCGCGGCAAAGAAGAAGAAGCAAACAGAATTGTCTGTCAGATTGAGGAATCCGTATCGAAAAAAGAAGGCAAGCTACCCGAGCCCGAAGGCGAAAAATTGAGACTCACCGTCCGCGGTCATACTCCGTGGATTGAGATTTTCTGCAACATGGTCTATGCAAATCGCCGCCGCTCGATTCTGGCGATGGCGCTCATGATTGCCCAATCCTTTTTCTATAACTCAATATTTTTTACTTACGGACTGGTGCTTGATAAGTTCTTCCAAGTAAGTGCTCGACAGCTTCCCATCCACTTACTCCCCTTCGCTCTGGGAAACTTTCTGGGTCCGCTGATCCTTGGCAGATTCTTCGATTCGGTAGGACGAAAACCGATGATCATTGCTACATTTGCCCTTTCCGGAATCCTGCTGGCCGCTATTGTGATTCCCTTTGGTAACGGTGCACTCACACCCCGGACTATCGACATCAGCTTCACCATCGTCTTCTTCGTTGCTTCGTCCGCGGCCAGCGCCGCTTATCTCACCGTTAGCGAAATATTCCCGCTGGAAATTCGAGCGCTAGCCATCGCCATCTTCTACGCTATCGGGACACTGATCGGCGGCGTCGGTGCGCCGTTTTTGTTCGGTCAGTTGATCGCGTCTGGGTCCCGGTGGAACATTGGCTATGGCTATCTGCTCGGCGCAGCGCTGATGATAGCTGCGGCCATCGCGGAATGGACCTTAGGGATTGAGACAGCTGGAAAATCGCTCGAGTCGATCTCCGCTCCGCTGCAGAGCAGGGCAGCAACTCGAGCGAACTAGGCTTACTTGGAAACCACAACGACCCGGAACGTATCCGCCTTCATTTGCGGTCTCGGTCGTGGACTTGCTGCCGTAGCAGCAGGCGTCGGACCGAAGTCAGCCGTGGCCAAGTAGATCTTCTGACTCGCCGAATCGAGAGCCATTGTGCGGGCTCCCTTCTCGGTCTTAACATTCTCCAATACCGTGAACTTGTATGCGCCATCTTCCTTGATAACGGTCAGCGTGCCGTCGCCATTCGACGAAAACGCCAGGCCTGATTTCGCATCAAAACCTGCCGCATCCGGCCCATCTCCAATCTCGGGAGTCGCCACAATCCTGCCGTTCTCTGCATTCACCACCGCCATCTTCTTGCCGTCACAAACAGCGAATAGCCGGTGATGCTTATTGTCAATCGCCAGTCCTGACGGCGACTCTAGGGGAGCAATGGACCAGTGCGCCTTCACCGTCATCGTTTTGGCATCAATCTGCACAATCTCGTTCTTATCTTCGATGTTGTCGTAGACGTTGCCCTTCTCATCACTCACTGGAAACTCGGGTTTTCCACCAAGAGCGATGGTGCCGTCCACATGTCCATTCGTGGCGTCAATAACCGTTGCGTTTTCGCTTCGCCCATTGAACGCGAACACCCGCTTTGAAAAGGAATCGTAAAGGATCCCGTCAGGATTCGTTCCCGTCTCTACTTTGTTCTTCACCTGCAACGAAAGGAGATCGAAAACTACCACCTGGTTGTTTCCCCCGTCACTGATGAAACCAAGATTCAGCGACTTTGCCAGGGCCACGCCATGAACGTGCGCCATGCCGGTCACCTTGCCGACTATCTTGTCCGTATTCGTATCGACAACGTCGACCTCCGTGTTGTGTGTCACGTAGAGCCGGTGGGCTTCTCCGTCCGCCGTCAAGTAATCCCAGCCTCCCGCTCCACCAATGGGAATTGTTCCGGTAATCTTGTATCCTTGTGCCCCCAGTAGGCCGATTCCTGCGGTCAGGAACACGGCCGCCCGAAGCAGTCTATAACGTAAACTCATGTGCAATCCTCCGAATAATTTACTTCTCAGCAAGGTAGTAATGAACTGTGGGTGTAACGATAAGCGACAGCACCATTGACGCAACAATTCCTCCAATAACCGCTATGGCCAGAGGCTGAAGCATTTGGGATCCGGCGCCTAAAGCAACAGAGAGGGGAATCATGCCCGCGATCGTTGCCAGCGCCGTCATCATGATCGGACGCAACCGTCGCTCGCCAGCCTGAATCATGGCCGCCTTGGCAGACAGGCCTGTTGCGCGAAACTTCTGGTCAGCATCGAGCAGCAAAATGCCGTTTTTCGCAACAATTCCCACCACCATCACCAGGCCCATAAATGAAGACACGTTGAACGTTGTGCCAGTGATGAGTAAGGCCAGGAAGACACCTGATGTAGACAGAAGCGCTGCGATCAATATGGCCACAGGCGCCGCAAATGTACGAAATTCGATCAGCAGAACAATGAACACCAGCACGATAGCCGCAGCCAGTACAAAAGCCAAATCCCGAAAGGAGTTCTGCTGCTCCTGATATAAACCGCCATATTCGACTCGTATCGACGAAGGGAGCCGGAGCTTAGCAACGGCCTGCTTCACCAGAGCAACGCCAGTGCCCAAACTGGCGCCTTCCAGCCGAGCCGTTACAGCAACATCTCTTTGCAGATTTTCTCTCCGTATTTCAATTTGTCCTGGGTCATTCTCGACACGTGCTAAGGTGCCCAGCGTAGCTATTTTTCCCGTCGAACTCACCAGCAGCGTGCTCTGCATGGCTTCAACGGACGCCCGCGCCTCAGGTGGAAACGTTATCCGTAACGTATACGGCCGATTGTTCACCACGATCGGCGTCGGAGCCGGTTCACCCTGAAAAATCGCGCTCGCATCCAGCTCCACTTCCTGCGGCGTAAATCCCGCTCGCGCTGCTACCGACTGGTCGACATTGAACGTAACTGCCGGCCCGCTTATCGTGTTCTCAATCCCGTTCTTTACGTCCTTCACCACCGGGATGGCTTTAATTGCGTCGGCCACTTTCGGCGCCCACTGTTTCAACAGCGGAATATTTTCTGAGTACAGCTTAATTTCTACTGGGTCAGGCGAACTGGTCAAGTCGCCGATCATGTCCTGCAACACCTGCGGGAAATCTGTATCGAGCTGCGGGAAACGCTTGTTCACCCTCTCTCGCACTTCGGAGATGACCTCGTCCACACTGCGGCTCCGCTTAGCTTTTAGCTTCACCGAGAAATCGCCGCTGTTGGCCTCCGTCACAGTCGCCAGGCCCAGTTGCAGGCCCGTTCGCCGCGAAGTTCCTTCCACCTCTGGTATTGAATGCAAGATTTTTTCGACCTCTACCAGAACCTTATTGGTATCGGTCAGCGAAGAACCGGCCGGCATCAGGTAGTCAAGCACAAAGCCGCCTTCATCCATCGACGGCAGCAAATCGCTTCCTAAAGATTGGAAACAAAAGTACGAGCCCACCACCAAAAGAATGCAAACCGCCACCAGCGCAAGCGGAAACCGCAAGACGCCGTTCACAACGTGCTCGTATCCTTTAACAACGCGCCCCATGAGGGAGTCGGGTGCGAACTCTGCATGCCCCGTAACGGCTCCTGTTCTGTGCTCGCCGCGACCTTTCTTCAAAAGCACGTTGCTCAAGGCGGGCGTCCAGGTCAGAGCCAGCACCAGCGATGTCAGCAAAGCCACTGCCACGGTAACCGCCAGGGCTCGGAAGAATGTTCCAGTCACTCCGGTGATTGTGACCAGGGGCAGAAAAACAACAATCGGAGTGAAGGTTGAACCAAGCAACGGCGTCCGAATCTCGTTCAGCGCACTCCGAATGGCCTCGCCCCGGCTCTGCCCTGCGTCCCGGTGCAGAACGATGTTCTCTACTACTACAATCGCGTCGTCGATCACCAAGCCTACAGCAGCTGCCAGGCCGCCCAGCGTCATCAGGTCGAAGCTCTCATTCATCGCGCGCAAAGCGATAAAGGTGACGGCAATGGTCACCGGAATCACAAGACCCGCTATGATCGAACTCCCCCAATCGCGCAGGAAAACCACCAGCACCACAGCAGCCAGCACAAGCCCAATCAGAATTGCATCGCGCACACTTGTGATCGCGTCACTGACCAGCGTTGATTGATCATAAAAAGGAAGCAGTTTGGTCCCTGGCGGAAGCGAATGACGCAGTTGCTCTACTTCACCGTGCACCTCGTTCGCGACACCCACCGTGTTGCTGTCTGGTTGGCGGTAGATGTTCAACAGCACTGCGGGCTTACTATCGGCCGTTACCACCGTATAAACCGGTTTAACCGACTGACTGACCGACCCGATATCGCCCACCCGGATTGGAGTGCCCGATTGAGTAGTCTTCACCACTACGCCGCCAATTTCCGGCAGAGATCGTACCTGTCCGCTGACCAGACCCAAGACTAATTGATGATTATGTTCCACCAAACCCGGTGAATCGATCAGGTTCGTCTTTGCTATCGCATCCAGAATGCCGGGAACAGTCACCTGCGTCTCTACCAGCTTCCCCGGATCCGGCTGGATCTGAAACTCCGGCTCCTCCCCACCCTGCACAATCACCGTCGAAACTCCTGGCAGTCTGTTCAAAACAGGCTTGACGTTGTACGTTGCCAGCTCCCAGAGCTTAGTCTGGGGCAGACTGTCCGAAGTCATGCTGTAGCCCAGGATCGGAAACGCCGCAAACGTCAGCCGGTTGGTTGTGACGGCCGCCGTAGACGGGAGCGTCGGTTGAACCCGTGCGATCGCTGCGTTCACATACTGCAGCGTCTGAAACATATCCACTTTCCAGCTGAAAAAGAGATCGATTTCCGCCGACCCGCGGCTGGTCAGCGAACGCACGTGGTCCAGACCAGGCACCGAGTTAAGCGATTCCTCAATTGGCCGCGTCACCGTCACTTGCATCTGATCGATCGGCATCACGCCGTTGTCTACACCCACCACAATGCGCGGGAAATTGGTACTTGGAAAAACGGCAATCGGAATCGTGAATGCCAAGTAGACGCCAAACGCCGAGAGCGCAACAATGATGAACAGTATCGGCTTTAAATACCGCGCGCTCCAGTGCTCCTTCTCTGCGGTTTCAATCGCCTCGATTTCCGGCGCCGTCGTGCTCATTTCTTTTCGACCCCGCTCTTCTCATCATTCGCCTCGGCCACGTCCTTCTTGCCCGCGTCTTCCTTGCCGTCGCCGCTGCCCATCTTGATCTTCGCTTTATCATCAAGCCCCAGGGCGCCATCGGTGATCACCTGCTCGCCTTCTTTTACGCCGCTCAGGATCTGCACGTCATCGCCTTCGCGAACACCCACCTTCACCGGCCGCTCATGTGCCGCGGAATCGGAACCGGCGATCATCACCTTGTCCCCACCTTCATCGCTGTTCAAGAGCGCACTGGCCGGAATGATGATCGCGTCCGGTATCTCTTCCGATTGAATCGATAGGTGCGCGGTCACCCCAGGCTTGATCCGCTCTCCCGGGTTCTTCGCCTGTACCCAGACCTCCACCGTGGTCGTGCTCGGGTCAACGGCCGGACTTACCACGGTCACCTTGCCCGCAACGTCGCCGCCCGGGGTGGAGATGGTCGCAGTCTTGCCCACTCTGACCTCGGCCGCCTGCCGGATCGGAATGTTTGCCCGGGCTACCACTTCCGAAATATCAACGATCGAAATCAGCGCCGTATTGCTGCCCGCCGTCTCGCCTACATTTAGGGGCCGGTCTGAAACGATGCCGCTAATAGGACTTTTTACCTCGGCATAGGAGACCTGCGCTTCTGCGTTGGCCAAGTGAGCCTTCGCCGCCCCCACTTGCGCCGCCGCGCTCTTCAACTGCTCTGTCCGCCCAATGCCCTCAACCGACTTAAGATGCTGCACAGCCAGTTCCGACTGGCTTTGCGCCTGCACCATCAGCACCCGTGCATCCTCTACCAGCTTCTGGGCGATCGCTCCTTGCCGGTACAGCGCTTGTCTACTTTCGTATACCTTTGTCGCCGCATCCAAGGTCGCCCGCGTCGCTTGGACGTCGGTACTGGCCCTCACCCGATCTTCCGGCATCGTCGCCGCAATCGTTGTCTGATAAGCGGCTTGCGCCTGTTGGTACAGCCCTGTGCTCTCCTGTGCCGACGCAACCAAATCCCGGTCTTCGAGCACCGCCACAAGCTGGCCCGCCCGGACGTGCGCTCCTCGCTGAACCAGAAATTTCCGCACGGGTGCACTGATCTTCGGCATGATGCTGGCTTGCTGTATCGGATACAGAACCGCCTCTGCTTCCACAATCTGGTGGATCGGTCCCCGCTTTGCAGCTTCTATCTGTACTTGTGTCACGGCTTCAGAGGGGTCGCTCCCTTCTGCCGGATCTTTTGACTTGCCCGAGCACGCCAGCAAAAGCAAGCACGCCAAACTTAAACAGCTATACGTCTTCAGCCTCGGCATCGTTAAAACTTCCCCGTCAATGTTTGCAGGTTTGCCCAAGCCACGCGATAGCGCAGCAGTCCGTCATCGTAAGCCGCCCGCGCCAGATTGGCTGTTGTCTGCGCATCTACCACCTCCAGCGTCACCGCTTCGCCCGCTTGATACCGCAGCAGGGTCAGGCGC
>CAXTMN010000004.1:0-27690 GCA_964245395.1 uncultured Bryobacteraceae bacterium | reverse complement strand
GGCGCAGGCTCTCCGTCGACAGCTCTGCCGAGCCCCGCAGCGACTCCACCTGCGAAAACGCGGTTTGCGCTTCCTGGAAGTAAGACGCAATGTCCGCTTGTACTTGCTTCTGTGTCGTGGTCAGGTCGAGTTCGGCCTGACGTTCTCGCAAACTGGCCTGCTTCAATTTGCTGTGAGTCGCGCCCCAATTCCAGATCGGAATATTTAGCGTCGCAATCCCTGAATAGCCAAGATTCTGGCGATGCGGAACCAGGTAGTTCGGCAATGTGCTGCGTCCGCTCTCCTGTGTCGGATATCCGGTTCGCGCCGCAAACTGATTCGCATCGATGCCGTAGAAAAAATCCAAACTGAAGGAAGGCAAATATCCGTACCGCGCCACACTCACGCCTAATCTCGCTTGGCTCACCCCTGCAAGCGCCGCCCGTACATCAGGGCTGCGCCCGCTTGCCTCTTGCGTCACTTCAGGTAAGAGGGGCATCATTGCCGCTGTCCCTACGTCATCCGCGATCGAGTAATCGGTATCCAGCTGCGGGAAAATCAGCACCCCAAGCGTAATCTTCGCCTTCTGCACAGCCAAACCTGCATCCTGCACATCCCTCTTCCGCTGCTGTACCTGGAGCTGGGCCTTAATCACATCCGCATGCGCTGCTTCTCCTCCCTGTTCCTGTTTCTGCGTGATGTCCAGAAATCGGTTCGCCTCATCCAGGCTCTTGCTGGCGTTCGCGACCCTTCGTTGCGCGGAAGCAATCGCGTAATAGTCGCCGATCACCGTTGACTTTAATCCCCGCCCAGCCACATCGGCTCTTGCCCTTGCAACCGCTTCTGCCGCTGCAGCCATCCTGATCTCGCCGTGCCGCACAAATGAGAAAAGTTCCTGGTGAACCGCCAGCTGCTCGTTATACACATGTACGCCGTCGTTCGCCACAAACACACCCGATGGTGTGCCGTTTCCTTCTGTATAGATGAATTGATTATTTAGGCCCAGTGACGGCAGTGCTGCCGCTCGCGCCTGGGCCCGGTCCTCGTGTGCCAATTGAGCCAGAATGTTCGCCGCCTCAATCTGCGCTCCATACTTCTGCGCACGCCGCAACGCTTCTGACAAATCTATAGTCATCCCACCCGCTTGCGCCACATCCTGCGAAAACAAGTGAGGCGTCCAAAGCGCCACAATGATCAAAAGGGCTCTCAAATGACAACGCAATGAATTCAGGCTCCGGCGGTTCCTCACCCATTGAACCAGCCGATCCTGAAGAAAAGCTGAAAGACAGCACAATCCGCTTCAGCAAAATTTCAGATCAGGCCCTTAGGATGGAGTTCGGAGATGAAGATTCTGGCAGTAGAAGATGAGGCGGCCATGGCAGAGCTTCTCCTGTCGGCTCTCTCGGAAGAGGGTCACACCGTCGCCGTTGCTCGGGATGGACAGGAAGCCATTGATCTTGCGAACAGCAGCGAGTTCGATTTGATGGTGCTCGATCTTATGCTGCCGCGCTTGAGTGGATTCGATGTCGCACGACAGCTGCGCCGGGTAGGCGTTCAAACCCCGATCCTGGTGTTGACCGCGCGTGATTCCTCGGCCGATATTGTTAAAGCTCTCGACGCTGGCGCCGACGACTATCTCACTAAACCTTTCTCTCTTGCTGTGTTTCTCGCGCGTGTCCGCGCCGTCAGTCGCCGTGGTCTGATTCCTCAGCCTGTTTGCCTGGAAGCTGGCGGCCTCACCCTTAATACAGCCACTCGCGCCGTTACGCGCGATGGTAAAGCCATCAGCTTGACACCTCGCGAGTACAGCCTTCTTGAATTATTCATGCGCCACAAAAACCGCGTCCTCTCACGCGCTTCGATCGTTGAAGCCGTCTGGGGCTTCCAAACTGACATCGAAGAGAACACTCTTGACGTCTTCATTAAACTTCTCCGCAGCAAAATCGAGTCAGCGCCCGCGCCGAAACTGATCCGAACCGTTCGCGGCGTCGGCTACTCACTTGGAGACTTGAAAACGTGAGACAAGGTTCCATTCGCAGCCGCCTTACCGTCTGGTACACAGCTGTCCTGTCTCTGGCGCTCATCCTGTTCAGCTGCACAGTGTGGCTCGGACTGCGCTATGTGCTTTTCCGCGATCTCTCTACCGTGCTCACCGATGGAGCTCGTGGCCTCGAAGAGTATCTGCACATCGAGAACCTTGAGACCGAGGCCCGCCTGGTTCACGAGGTCGACGAGTACTCACGCACCCTGCCACAACATCATCTCCTCTTCATTACCGATGAACGCGGACGCCTGCTATTTTCCAGTGCGCCACACCGCGAACCCCCCAGTACTCTGCCTGCCGCACTGCAGCCTCACCCCTTGATCTGGAACAGTCAACACTACTTGGCAATAAGGAAAAGAGTGATTTGGAAAAGAGGCGTCCTCGATTGCTTCCTGGCCATCCCCTCCGAGCAGATTGAGCGTCCCATTCGCCTCCTGGAATGGCTACTTCTCTTGACCGTGCCCGCGTTCATCCTATGCGGTGCTACCGGTGGCTATTGGCTAAGCCGTCGCGCCCTCCTGCCTGTCGACCAGATTACGGACCGCGCTCGCACCATCAGCCTCAAAAATCTTTCTGAACGGCTTCCCGTCCCCTCCACCAACGATGAGATTCAACGGCTGGCCCAAACCTGGAACGACATGCTGGCTCGCCTGGAAGTCGCTGTCTCCAGGATTTCTCAATTCACCGCGGACGCTTCCCACGAACTACGAACCCCCATCGCTATTGTTCGATTCGCTGCCGAGAACGCGCTGCGCAAAGTGCGTTCTGAAGAAGAGTACCGCACTGCGCTTAACCGCATTCAGAGCGAGTCCGAGAGCATGACGCGCCTCGTTGAAGATCTGTTGTTTCTGGCAAGGGCCGATGTGGAACTATCGCCTGGCGAACCAGAGCCCGTGGACCTGACACGCCTCGTCGACAGCGCCTGTTACGACCTGCAGCCGCTTGCCGGAGCCAAAGACATTCGCCTGACTAAATCCGCCAGTCATGACGGGACAAGGGTCCTCGGCCATCCCGCATCTCTGCGTCGTATGCTTTTGATCCTGCTCGATAACGCGATCAAGTACACGCCGGTAGGAGGATCGGTTTCGATCAGCCTTCAAGAAACGAATCGCCAGGCGCTCCTCGTTGTCGAAGATACCGGCACCGGCATTCCCGCTGAACTCAAACATCGCGTTTTCGAACGCTTCTTCCGGGCCGACCCTTCACGCAACAAAGACTCCGGCGGCCATGGATTGGGCTTGGCCATCGCGCACACCATCGTCAGCCAGCACCACGCGACAATAGAGCTTGAGTCGAAGGCGGCCGGAGGCTGTGTGTTTACTGTCAACTTTCCTCATGTGAGTTCCAGCATTCGGCCCGGTGTCACCGGCCTTTCGCGGACCGTCGCCTGATCAACAAAATGAAATACCAAGCTCTCGCGACCGACTACGACGAAACAATTGCCGAGAACACCCGCGTGCAACCCGGAACTCTGGAGGCACTTCAAAAACTCCGGGAGGCGGGCACGCGCTTACTGCTCATCACCGGGCGTTCTGTCGAAAATGTTGTCCAAATACTGCCCGCTGTCGAGCTGTTTCATCTCGTCCTCGGCGAGAACGGGTCTGTGTTGTACAACCCCGATTCGAAAATCACCACGTTGCTTGGCGATCTCCCTCCTCCTGCATTCATCGACTCGCTCAAGCGCAAAGGAGTCGATCCGCTGTCAGTCGGGCTCGTTATGGTCGCTGCCTGGTCGGAACATCTCACCATCATCAAAGAAACTATCCGGGAGCTGAACTTGCCGCTCGAAATCACCTACAACAATGGAGCCGCGATGGTGATGCCTGCTGGCGTAAATAAGGGTTCCGGCTTGCGAGCCGCTGCCCGCATGCTCGGTATCGACGCGGCCAGAATAGTGGCCGTCGGCGATGCCGAAAACGACATAGCGCTACTAAGCGCCAGCGGTTATGGCGTCGCCGTCGCGAACGCCGTGCCTGAACTTAAGGCAAAGGCCGACTTCGTGACTGCTGGCACTTCCGGACAAGGTGTAGTGGAACTAATTGGTTTGATGCTGAACGGAAAACTCCAGGAAAAAACCCTCGCAGGGTAGGTCCAGCGTTGGCCCTACCATTGAGGAGAACGGCGGCGTGCGAAGAGGCCGGTATTCATGGCAACAGCAACTCAAAAATTGACTTACGAGCAGTTTCGGGAACAATACGAGCAGGGCGATCGGACCTATGAATTCTGGTACGGGGAGGCGATTCCGAAAGGTATGCCCACGTGGGTGCACGGATTGCTGCAAAAGATTGTCATGCAGTTGCTTGAACAGTCCGGTTTCATTGCAGCGTCTGAAGTGGAGCTTCGAATCGAACCCGGTGGCGCCCATCCCAAGCCGGACGTGATCGCCACCAAAACCAAAATGCCAGCAGGACGTTATCCAACCGAAGCGCTGGATGTCGTTGTCGAGATTATCTCGGAAGACGACCGGTACCTGGTTGTGCGGGAGAAGTGCCGGAAGTATCAGCAGTGGGGGTTCGGCGCGATCTTTCTTGTGGACCCAAGCGATCGATCTGTTTCGGAGTGGCGGGACGGGGCCCTGATACCCTGCAACACCTTTGTGGGTATTTCAACCGACCGGCTCTGGGCCGAACTTGACGAGCAGTATTCCGAGTAGCTCCCTGCCGCTAGAAGCGCCTGGCAAAATAACCAACGTTCAACGTATGAACAGATCAGGCTTCCGGCATGACGAGTTGACTCTTTCCTACCTGGACATGGCGGAGCATCGCCTGTCATCATTGCGCTTCACGCGCACTGGATGGAAGGACTCACATTCTCAGCGTTTGCGGAAGCAGTAAGTTCCCAATGGCGTTTAGTTGCGCTCGATCAGCGTGGACACGGCTATTCAAACCATGCCGATACCTATACACGTGAAGACTACCTGGGCGATCGAAGCTCTCTTTGATCATCTTGGGTTGGAACGCGCAGTGATTTTAGGAAACTCACTCGGTGGCGTGAACGCTTACGAATTTGCCGCCAAGCACCCTGAACGAGTGGTCGCTCTTGTTATAGAGGACATAGGTGTAGAACTGTCCGGCGATCTGCCTCCCATGATCGGTTGGGCCGGCACTTTCGCGAAAGAAGAGGAACTCGAAAGCCAAATTGGCCCACCCATGCTGCCTTACCTGCGGGAATCATTTCGGCAGACGGCGGGTGGTTGGAGGCTTGCTTTTGAGCCCGATCACATGAGTCTCTCACAAGCTTTACTTGCAGGAAACCATTGGGCGAGTTGGCTTGCTACAAATTGCCCGGCACTGCTGATTCGAGGAACTGACAGCAGGGTGACCACGGCGGCACACTTTGAGCAGGTGGCTGTGCGTCGCGCAAATACTCAGCTAGGCACACTGGATGGTGGACATATTGTTCACAAAGACAATCTCACTGCCTTTGCGGCAGCCGTCACCTCATTCCTTAGTTCGTCTATTTGACTCAGTGGTCCTGAGCGTCAGGGTCGGTACAGTCGCTTATTTCACTCGAACCTTGAGCCGGTAGTGTGCAGCCGGATAAGCAGTCACATAAATGTAGAAGGTGCGCGAATTAGGAACAACGCCCGACCATGATTCGCCTTTCGGTGATAGGCCCTTCGGAGCATCTTTCCCAAATGGGGCAGGTTTTGCCTCGCTGAAATCTGTCGGCTCGCTAACCAGCAAATCCGCTCGGCTCTCTTTCGCCGAGATCGCAACTGTCACTGTTCGGCCAGAAAACAGCGAGATCGAGTAGAGATCGTGAGATTCGCCGCCAACGTAGCCGCGGACAAACTTGGTTCCGGTTCTACCGGAAAACTTTAACTCGGTTTCTTTTTGGGCCCATACCACGCTAAGCCCGCCAACGGCAATAAGCGATATCAATATTCTGACGACAGGCGCATACCGCACTGGTGATGATTAGACCATCACCGCACGCCGCGGGTGCGGCAAGACAAAACTAAAGTCACCGCACCCCGCCCGACAAGTTACTGGATTCGTCCGATATAGGTGCCCCAGTTGGTGTACTTGGTGCGCGGCGTATCCGGGATCCACTCGGCCGCCATCCAAATCGACCCGTCAACGTCGGCCACAGCGGCTGAGTAGTCGCCCCATCTCGCAACACTTGGCCCGGTGCCACTTGAGGGATAGCCACTGAAACCATCATCAGGATTCAGTCCGGCTGCGGCAAGTTGAATATTTCCCGCAGTACCCGCGGCCGTTAAGCGCGAGAAGGCCATGCTGGGGAAAAACCCCCCGGGGAACAGTTGAGTCGGAGTCGGACCCACTAATGAAAAGGTCATGGCTGCTTTGCCCGACGGTGTTACTCCGATTGACGGAAACATCACGCTGTCCTCTCCCGGCGCTGCCACATATCCCTGCGTAGCAATCTTTGCGCTCACGGCACCGCTGCTGTCCACACTAGGCTCGAAAATAAAATAGGCGATCCCCGCGCGAGCGACATCTTCTGATCCGTCCGGATTGGTTCCGCCTCCACCGACAATCGTATCGACGCCGGCCCAGAGCTTACCGTCCTCAAAAACAACCTGATTCATCCGGTCATCGTTGGTGTCGATCAGTTCCAATTGCTTGCCGAGCGATGTACCGTACGGATAAAACCCAGGGTTCTGAACCGCGGGTGGCGGCTGGCCATAAACCTCGCTGGTGACGATCGTCTTATGCAGCTTCACCTTTGGATTCAAATCCGTAAGAGAAGAGGTGTCGGTCATCGCCCAGACCGCAATGCGATTGTCCAGCGTACCTTGGAAATCAAGTGAGCTGAGGAAGTACTCCACACCACTGCTTGGTTCGTTCGTGAACCGCACGGAGGCCGCGGGCTGCACTGAATAAGCAATGCCTTCAGCCAACGGAAGAGCGCTGAAATGTACCACGGTTGGAAATCCTCCTTCCGCCAGAACAGTTTTCGATAGCGCGTAAAGCTGCGTACCGTTGAAGCCGTCTCCGAACAAGCTGAACTCGTTCGTGCTCACATAAAAGCCATACTTGTCCGCTCCAATCAACGGTTGGTCCGGGAGGCAGGGACAACCGGGATGGGCTGGCGTAAGCAAAGTCCCATCATCGGTGGTATCGAGAACAAGCAGTCTGAAATTTAGCGGCAGATCGCTTGTGCTTACCGCGATATACACGTGCGTGCGGCCTGTTAAGTAACCTGTCAGCGGATTGACATCAAGCTCCAGAATCGTGAAGAACCAGCGTTTCAAGGCTTGATCAAAATACACCTTCGGGTCGCTCAGCGATGGCCCGTATTGTTTGGTCACGCTGTTATAGGCCGGTGGAAGCTTCAGAAAGGCACTCGCCGAAACTGGCTCGGCAAAAAGATTGCCAGAGGTATCGTAAATGGCCAAAACAAGATTGATCGCCTCGACGACAAGTCCATTTCCGACTGCTAGCCCTTGATCGGGAGGCTCTAAAATGATTCCACTTGCGACAGCGTTATCCAATCCTGTTAAACCAGCAAACCCGAAAAAGTTTGGCTTTGTTCCCACCACGTTCTTCGGTGTGGGATTCGGATTACTCAGAGCCGCTGCCGCAAACAAACTTTCGGTAGCATTGATGCCTGCCGTCCGGTTGATACTCGCCTTTCGAGCCGAAAGCAAATCCGGCTTCCCCATGACTACAGGCTGCCGGTCAGCCTCCACATTGCTAGATCGCCATGCTTGGGGCGAACCTGCTGCAACAAACGATGCTGTCCCTCCATCCCTGATAGCTTGTTCAGTTACAATCTGATCGTTCGCTGCCGCCAGGTACCCAAATCCACAGGCAACGATGCCCAGTAAACGCAATGAAAACATAATCCCCCAACCAGGTTTCTCAAGTACTCGTAAACTACGTTAGATAGTACCTGTTTGAGGCAAGTCCTGAAAGGAAGCAAACGTACTTGTAATACCAAGTACTTACGTCGTCTCCGTTACTCACCGGCTCTGATCGACCGGACCGATTGCGCCATCATGTGAACAGGCGTCACTTTATCGAGTCCAGCAATCCCTTGGCAATCGTGACCCGCTGCATGTTGCTGGTGCCCTCGTAGATGCGCCCAATCTTCGCATCCCGGTACAGCTTTTCGACCGGATAATCTTTGGTAAAGCCCGCTCCGCCGAAAATCTCGACGGCCTTTGAAGCTACCTCCTCGGCCATGTTCGAGCAGAAAAACTTCGCCATTGCTGCCTGCGTGACAAAAGGCTCGCCCGCGTCGCGTAATCGCGCTGCATTGTAGACCATTAAGCGGCCAGCCTCGATGCTGGTGGCCATCTCGGCCAGATCGAATTGCACTCCCTGAAATTCAGAAATAGCCTTCCCAAACTGCTTTCTTTCTCGCGCGTAACGAAGCGAGTGATCGAGTGCGCCTTCTGCCAACCCGAGCATTTGTGCTCCAATTCCAATCCGCCCTTCGTTCAGAGTCTCAATGTCGATCTTGTAGCCCTTACCCGGTTCCCCCAAAACAGCTTCGGGCCCGATCTCGATATCATCCAGAATCAACTCGCACGTCGAGGAGGCCCTGATTCCCAGCTTGTCTTCCTTTCTACCTACCTCAAAACCCGCCGTTCCCCGCTCCACGACAAAACAGGTAATACCCTTGTATGCGAGAACCGGGTTTATGGTTGCGAACAGAAGAAAAATATCTGCTTCAGCTCCATTGGTGATCCAAAGCTTACGGCCCGAAAGCCGGTATCCCTTCCCATCCTGAACGGCCCGTGTTGTCAGCGCGAAAGCGTCCGACCCCGAAGCGGCCTCCGAAAGCGCATAAGCCCCCACACTCTGCCGACTCAACAGGGAAAGATACTTCGATTTTTGCGGCGCACTGCCCCAGCGCTCAATAGCATTACTGACCAGCGTATTCTGCACATCCACAATCACCGACGCTGCCGGATCAACTTTCGCTAGTTCCTCAATGGCCAGAATCGATTGAAAGAACGTGCCGCCTTGTCCGCCGTATTGCTCCTTGATGTCGATCCCCATCAAGCCGAGTTCAAACATCTCATGCAGTAGATCCTTTCGAAACTGGCTAGCCTCGTCCATTGCACGCACATGAGGCATCAGGCGCTCCTTCGCGAACTGCCGAACCGTTCGCTGAAAAAGCCGTTCCTCTTCGGATAAAATCGTGAGCGGGAGGGCTATCGACGAATCCAAAACCTGGGACATGACGCGACCATAATAGCTCCACTGAGCCAACCGGGCCCGCGGCAAGGGGCGTGCCTCAGAAACGTGCCGTAAGCTGTGAATAGCTGCCAATCATGCGATTTTGCACCTCAATTTTGACCTCTCTCGTCTTCGCTATAAGCGTTCCTTCCTCTGGTTTCTCTCAAAGTTCTACAGGCAGCGACGTCACTCGCGCCACTTTGAACAATGGTCTTCGCGTCGTGATTGTACGCGACGCGCTGGCCCCTGTCGCTACCGTCGAAGACAATTACCTCGTAGGTGGAAATGAAACTCCGGCTGAGTTCCCGGGCATGGCTCATGCCCAGGAGCATATGGCCTTTCGCGGCTGCACCGGGCTGACCGCCGACCAAATATCGGCCATCTATGCCCAGCTTGGTGGCTATATGGATGCCGACACGCAACAGAACATCACGCAGTACTATGTCACAGTTCCCTCGAAAGATCTGGATGTTGCCCTGCGGGTCGATGCCGCCTGTATGTCCGGCGTCGAAGATTCGCAAGCTCAATGGGCGCAGGAGCGCGGCGCCATTGAGCAGGAAGTCTCGCGCGATCTTTCAAATCCCACTTACAAGTTCATAACGCGGCTCAACAAAGACCTGTTCGCAGGTACTCCGTACGAGCACGATGCGCTTGGCAGCAAACCCTCCTTCGATAAAACAACGGCCGGCATGCTGAAGAAGTTTCACGATCAATGGTACGCGCCCAATAATGCCATCCTGGTGATTACCGGCGACATTGATCCCGCCGCTACGCTCGCAAAAATCAAGCAGTATTACGGCCCCATCCCGCGCCACGAATTGCCGCCTCATTCTCCGGTCAATCTTCGTCCCGTAGCGGCCGACGCGATTACCCTCGACAGCAATCTACCGTATCTGCTCACGCTGTTGTCATTCCGTTTTCCGGGAACTGATAGTCCGGACTTTGCCGCTGTGCGCATTTTGAGCGATGTGCTCTCCAGCCAGCGGGGAAATCTATACGCACTTGTGCCGCAGGGCAAAGCGTTGGGCACAGATTTCAATATGCTCGAGACCTATCCGCAGGCGAGCGCCGCATTTGCCCTGGCGGCACTTCCCGCGGGCGCTGATCCAACCCCCATTACCGCCGAAGTGAAGAAGATTGTTACCGGCTACGCCACAAATGGTCTTCCGCCTGATCTGGTTGACGCTGCGAAGAAGGGCGAGATTGCCAGCGCTGAGTTCGGCCGTAACTCCATCACGAACCTCGCGTCATTGTGGTCACAAGCCTTGGCGGGCGAGAGCAGAAACTCGCCAGACGAGTTTGTCCAATCTCTCAAGCAGGTCACAGTCGATGACGTCAACCGGGTGGCCAAAAAGTATTTGCTCGGACAAAATGCCATTAGCGCCGTGTTGAAACCTTCGCCCTCCGGCGAACCTGCCTCGTCAAAGGGATTTGGCGGGTCCGAAGCGGCGACTACTGCCCCGACTAAGCCAGTCACGCTTCCCGATTGGGCCGAAGCCGCAGTCAAATCGCTGCGTGTTCCAGAAGGACGCCTCCATCCGTCCGATGTCACTCTCGCCAACGGGATCCGCCTCATTGTGGAAACGGAAAAAACCAGCCCGACCGTTACCCTGATGGGTTCGATCAAAACCCAAGTGCAGCTGGAAACACCTCCGGGCAAGGACGGGGTTTCCGACGTGCTCGAAGGCCTGTTTTCGTATGGCACGAAATCGCTCGACCGTATCGCCTTCCAAAAAGCTCTCGACGACATCGCCGCCTCTGAATCCGCCGGCTCAAACTTCAGCCTGAAAGTCCTAAAGCAGGACTTTGCTCGGGGAGTCGAACTGCTTGCCGATAACGAACTTCATCCGGCGCTGCCTCAGGATGCTTTCAAAATTGTGCAGGAACAGACTGCTCAACTAACCGCGGGAGAACTGCAAAGTCCCGGCTATCGCATGGATCGTGCTCTTCAACATGCACTGCTGCCAGTAAATGATCCTCTTCTTCGTGAAACGACGCCCCAGACGGTCACCGGCTTGACTTACGACGACGTGGCCAAATTTTACGCTGCAACCTTCCGGCCCGACCTCACCACCATCGTCGTCATCGGAGACATCACACCCGAAGAGGCGCGTTCCGCTATCGAAAAAAATTTCGGAACCTGGCAGGCATCCGGTCCCAAACCGAACGTGGTCTTACCCCCGGTTCCTGGGAACAAGCCTAGCGCCGTTAACGTGCCCGATACCAGTGCGGTTCAGGACTCGGTCGATCTGTCGCAGCAGCTGGAGATGAATCGCTTCAGTCCTGACTACTACGCTCTTCAGCTAGGCAATCATGTTCTGGGAGGTGGATTCTACGCTACCCGCCTCTACCGTGATCTCCGTCAGCAAGCCGGCTACGTCTATAACATCGACGATTCACTTGTGGCAGGCGAAACACGTTCTATTTTTACGGTCGATTACGGCTGCGATCCCCAGAACGTCTCTAGGGCCCGGGCCATGGTAGAAGGCGAACTCAAAGCAATGCAGAAGTACAACGTCACGTCCGCAGAGCTTCAGCAAGCAAAAGCTCTTCTCCTGCGCCAAATCCCCCTGGCTGAATCGAGCGAGGATGCCGTGGCTGGTGGTCTGATCTCTCGTTCTCGCGTGGGATTGCCGCTTGATGAGCCTAACCATGCCGCCGAACGCTACTTCACAATGAGCGCAGATGAAGTTCGCGCTGCTTTCGCCAAACACATCGATCCGGCTAGTCTCGTACAAGTCGTTCGTGGGCCCACGCCGCAGTAGCGCCTGATGTCGAGCACAATCACGCCAGAACAGCAAAGCGAGCGCAATCAGGCCGTATTGAAAGCTTTGCGCGAGGTCTTTGGCCCTCTTGTTACCCGGCTCTCGCCCCCTGTAGAGCCGGCTACCATCTATGCCCCTGCCC
Source organism: uncultured Bryobacteraceae bacterium (assembly GCA_964245395.1). GTDB lineage: Bacteria > Acidobacteriota > Terriglobia > Bryobacterales > Bryobacteraceae > Bog-105. Next base: position 15,603 of record CAXTMN010000004.1, on the reverse strand, counting down.
TTAGCCCCGCCGCAGGGACCACTCAGGACGAAGATCGCCAGTGAACCTCCAGCAATGGGCCACTTCGTTACGCAGGCGTCAGATCTCGTCGCTTGAGCTCGTCACCAAAACCCTGGCTGAGATCAAAGCACGGGATGTATACTGCAGCCTCATCACGCTGGTTGAAGAGCAGGCTCTCGAGCAGGCTGCAGATCGTGATCGGGAACTGGCGCAGGGTATCGATCGGGGACCTTTTCACGGCATCCCAGTTGCCTACAAAGATCTGTTTTACACACGCGGTATCCGCACGACCTCGGGCTCGCTTCTCTATCGGGATTTCGTTCCAACCTACACTGCCACTGCAGTTCAACGGTTGCAGGCCGCTGGCGCTATTTGCATCGGTAAAACGAACATGCATGAGCTTGCTTACGGCATCACGTCCAAAAATCCTCACTTTGGTTTTGTTCTGAACCCTCGCGACACCAGTCGTATCGCGGGGGGCTCCAGCGGTGGGTCGGCCACTCTAATTGCTGCCAATTTGTTGCCTATGTGCCTGGGCACCGATACGGGCGGGTCCATCCGCATTCCCGCTTCTTACTGCGGGGTTGTCGGCTTGAAGCCCACTTATGGCCGGGTCAGCCGTTTCGGTGTCCAGCCGCTGTCGTTCAGCCTCGATCATGTCGGCCCTCTCGGATCCTGTGTCGACGATTGCGCGCTTGCGATGAATGTGATCGCCGGTCCTGACAGTCACGATGCTACTTGTTCACCCCTCCCAGCGCCGGACTTCAATCTTCCGTCTCTGCCGGATCTGCGGCGCATTCGCGTGGGCGTGCCGCGAGATTTCTTTTTCGATCGTACTACCGAAGAGGTCTCCACCGCTGTCCATCAAGCTATCGGGACCTTGGAACAGCTAGGCGCTTCCATTCACCCGATCGACCTTCCCAACCTTTCTGAGATCAATGCGACAGCCCGAGTCGTCCAACTCTCCGAGACCGCCGGGTTGTATGCAGATCAAAGTGACCCGTCTCTCTTCGGAGATGACCTCTGGACTCTCATCCAGCAAGGCAAGCTGATTGCCGCTCACGAATATGTGAACGCACAACGATTGCGCACCCTGTTCCGGAGTGAGTTCGACCGTGTATGGCAACAGGTGGATGTTCTCGCCACACCCACGACCCCGGTCGTTGCTCCGCATCTGGAAGAGAATACCGTAATGATCGGTGACGCTCAAGAGGACACCCGCCTCGCCTCCACACGTCTTGTTCGCGCCATTAACTTCTTAGGCGAACCGGCCTTATCCATGCCTTGCGGCAAGACGGAGAACAACCTGCCCATCGGCTTGCAACTGATCACCGCGCCTTGGACCGAGCCGCTGTTGCTTCAAATCGCCAGAACGCTTGAAGCGCGCCTCTCACCCTTTCTCTAGCGGCAACCCGGACACTTCTATCGCACGCCAGCCGCCATCGAGCGAGATCACATTCTCATATCCCATTTTCTGCAAATTATCGGTCGCCAGAGCGGAACGGAACCCGCCCCCACAGTAGAGCACCAGCTTTGTGCCTTTATCGGGGAACGCAGTCTCGATGTCGCGCTCTATTGTTCCCCTGCTCATGTGCACGGCGCCCGCTGCGTGCAACGCCTGCCACTCATGATCTTCACGCACATCAACCAGTTGCCCGCCCGTCCCCGTTGCCAGCATTCGCTTGTACTCTTCCATGTCGATCTCGCGAACACGTCTCTTCGCATCCTCGACAAGGGCTAAAAACCCGGGGCTGTGATGCTTCGCTGCTGTACTCATATTTTCCTCTGGGGGACCTGATCTCAGCGGGATACCTTGCTGATAAAACTGAGTGTATAAAAGGTCTGAGATGAGCAATCCGGAATTGGGTGCAGAACCGCTATCCGCAAACGCAGGCGTTTCGCCCGACGGCTTCCGCGCCGTCTGTGGATTGTTTCCTTCCGGAGTAACCGTGGTGACACGTACTTTGAGCAGCGGCCGGCCTTACGGGATGACTGTCAGTTCATTCACGTCTGTATCGCTATTTCCACCGATGATCCTTGTTTGTATTGACCGAAGCGCGGGCTTTCTGGACGGCTTATCAGCCGGAGCGCCATTCATTGTCAATGTATTGAGTGAGAGCCAACAGCATCTCGCCCAACGGTTTGCAGCCCGTCGCGAAAGCGACCGCTTCGCGGGTCTCGATTGGCTCGTGGGTTGGCAAGGCGTTCCTCTTCTGAAGGACATTGCAGCCAGTTTCAGTTGTTCGCTCGAACGCATTGTCGAGGGCGGCGATCACTTTATCCTGCTTGGGTCGGTACACCAGGTCATGCAGCACGGCAGCCGGTCTCTTGTTTGGTGTGAGAGCAAGTATCACTGCCTTCCCGCGACTAGCCAAGACTGATGGTGCCCGCCTGAGATCCGTTAGCGGGAACCGTTTATTATTAAAAGTCTGGTGGTTATAGAGGCTGCGTGACGCATCAGCAATCAGCAACGCCCGGGTGGCGAAATCGGCAGACGCAAAGGACTTAAAATCCTTTTTCGCGCAAGCGGAGTGCGGGTTCAAGTCCCGCCCCGGGCACCAATTACGGATTACGGCCGACAACCGTGCGTAGGTTGTCAGGCATGATCTCTAGCTGATCGAGGGCCTCATCAAATCGCCTCTCCATTTCTATGTAGAGCTGGGCCAAGGTTGAAACGGTCGTAGCGTCCTATCCGAGCGCTGCGGGAACATGTCTCTAAAAGCATTTAAAGCTGCTTAAAGTCGTGCTGCCTTCTAGATAGGAAAGAAAGATCGTCTGGCAAGCGCGAGTCTGCTCCTCGACCGCATCTTAGGCGTCGAAGAAAGTACGCAGTTCCGTAAGCACCTCCTTCGGCTGTTCCTCCGGGAGCAGATGACCGCAGGGCAGAGCCTTTCCCGTGACGCTGCCGGACGCTTTGGCTTTCCAGGTATCGATCACATTCCATAGCTGCCCCACGGTTCCCTTAGCGCCCCACAAAGCCAGTACGGGAGCTTGTATTTTTTGCCCTGCGGCATCCGACGCTTTGTCCATGTCAATATCAATGCCCGCGGCGGCGCGATAATCTTCACACACGGCGCGGATCGTGCCCTTACAGCAGTAACAGCGTATGTACTCGGCCATGGCCTCTGGCGTGACCGCACCCGGCGTTTTGCCCTGCACTGCCAGGTGATCGCGCAGGTAGTATACCGGATCCAGGCTGATGAGGTGTTCCGGCATAGGCGCTGGTTGAATCTGCAGAAACCACCAGACGTACTCAGTAGCGAACTCTTTGCTCGTATCGTTGTACATCGTGAGCGTGGGCGCAATATCGAGCAATGCGACCTTCTCCACAGCATCCGGGTGATCCAGACACAGACGGTGCGCTACGCGGCCGCCCCGGTCATGACCTGCAACCAGGAAGCGCTTATGGCCGAGCTGGTTCATGACTTCGACCTGATCCTGCGCCATCGCCCGGAAGGAGTATTGGCTGTGGTCCGCGCTGTAGCCCGGTTTACTTGAATCGCCATAGCCCCGTAGATCGGGCAGAACAACGCTGTAATGCGCAGCGAGCTCAGGGGCAATTTTGTGCCACGTGATATGAGTTTCAGGATGCCCATGTATCAAGAGCAATGGCGGACCCTCGCCCTTGGTCAGAACCCGTATCGTGGCGCCGCTGGTCTTCAAATCTTGAGACCTAAAGCCGGGAAGCAGGTGTTGGCTCACGGCTTCCGAGGAGGGCTCCGGCAGTTCGGGCAAGTCGGCGCAAGAACTGGGCCCAAGAAGCGGACTGGGCAGTTTTCGGCTTAGATTGTTTGGCGTAGGCGCCTGCTGACCTTGAGCATGGGAAACTCTGGTCATAGATGCAAACAGAGTCGCAACACCGGCTGAGGAGAAATCTCTTCTATTCACCATCGCGTATTCTTTCCGAAGATACACTCTGAGTTCGCCTACAGTTTGGCGGTGTATATGTGCCTTGTGTCAATTCTGACTAGTACAAAACAACTCAGGGTCTAACGCTTGGCTCAGCTTCTTGCACGCCACAGATTGTACTAGCTCTGAGTCGCTATGTGAAGCGCTGACGGAGTTCCACGTATGGTGACCGGCTATCACAGACGGGAGTTGGGGTCGCGAACCGTCCGCAACAACCTTCATTGATAGCCTCTTTTCGATCTCGCTTACTTATCGAATGAGTTCACCTGGCTAGGTAGCTAGCAGTTCTGGAAGGAAAATGTCTTCGACCGTAAAAAGCTGGTCCGTGATGCCCTGCTCCTGGTGGTAGCGCAGCACAGCATCGACTGCTTTGCGGTTTGCTGCTATTCCGTACGGCCACCAATCTTCGCCTAGCACCGCCGTGTCCTCCTCGACCAACTGGCTGAACCAGGGAAACATCGTCCCCATGCTGTTGAAGATTAGCCCGTGGTTGTACTTTTCTTCAGCGGCCTTTTTGGCATCGCAAAAGCCCCTGTAGATGGACTGCGACAGCTCCGGATGTTGCGCGAGCGAATCGCGGCGAATCACCACCGTGTGCATGATCGGGAAGATAGCGGTCTGCTTGTAGTAGTCGCGCTCTACCTCCCGGTAATTCGGAAAGAGCCTGCCCACTTTCGGGGAGTGATCCAACATGCACTTCGGTACGTCCGCAGAGATGAGCACATCGATCTCTCCTGCTTCGAGCATGGCGCCGAGTTCTTTGCCCTTCGCGATATCAATAACCTGAACGTTCGCCGGGTGAGGATGGGAGACGAAGTCGATAGGTTTGAGTGGCCAGTCAAGGCCGCCAATGATCCAGCGACAACTCTCTGGCTTGAACCCAAACTCGTCCATCAAAATGCCCTTTGACATGATGCCGGCGTCGTGGCTATAAAGCGCTAGCTCGCCGATGGTCTTGCCGTTTAGGTCCGCGGGCTTTTCGATACCGCTCGCTTTGTTAATGAAAATGGCGGAGTGCCTGAAGGCGCGATTTGGAAAGACCGGGATTGCGGTGAAGGGGGATGCTCCATCCTTGAAGGTCCGCAGGAAGTATGTGAACCCGAGCTCCGAAACATCAAAGCGGCGTTCGCCCATCATGCCTTCGAAAATCTCCGTCACGATCGGTGCGCTGTGAAAGGTGCTCTCCACGCCATCGATCTTCACGGTTCCATCCACCAGCGCGCGGGTGCGGTCGTAGTCCCAAAATGCGATGTCGAGCTTAAACTCTGCCATGTCAAGCTCCTTCAATGCCGTCCGGCATCAGCCTCGCTTCCAATAAATATCCACTTGCACATCGCCATCTAATGAAAATTTCAGTCATGTGATCAGCATCCAAAGTTCCTTGGGGCTGTTCGGGCGTTGACGCTCCGTAGCAAGCCTTCGAGATTACGCTCGCCCTGCGGGGTCTGAGCGCCTGCCTGAAGGCCTTCCTGTATTAGCCGCCCGGCTAAAGGTTGAAAGGCCAAGCCCTTCCAATTGTCACTCTCGCGTTGAAAGCCATCGGCAAGATCGGCAAGGGGCACGCATGCCTTGGCGGCAGCGATGATATTTTTGAGGCAGCGCGGCAATATTGCGAGCCAAAGTGCCGACGAAGGCATCGAGTTCATCGCCCGGCAGCGCGCGGTTGATCCAACCATAACGTTCGGCCAGCTTTGCATCGAAGAGATCGGCACCGAGGATCGCCTCAAGAGCGCGGCCGCGTGTCATCTTCTCTCCAAGGTACTGCGTGCCGCCGCCACCTGGGATCATGCCCATCAGCGCCTCGCACTGAGCCAAACCTGCTCGACCTTCCGCCGCAAAGGCCATATCGGTAGCGGCTACGATTTCAGCGCCACCGCCGCGAGCGAGGCCGGCAAGCTTGACAATCGTGATTTGCGGCTGAGCACGCAGCACCTTGCTGAACGCCTGGAATGGGTTCAGCCCCTCTGGCACACTACGCTGTAACTCCTCAAGCGCACCGGGCTGTTCGGCCAGCGTCATGTCGACATGGGCGATGAAGATCTCGGGATTGGCGCTCTCGAAGATGATGACACGTGTATCTGCATCGTCACGAACCGAGGTCAAGAAAGCCCGAATTTCAGCCATGAGCTGGATGTCGAGGACGTTGACTGGCGGCAGAGGCGCTGGTTGAGTCTGCAAAAACCACCAGACGTACTTGGTAGCAAACCCTTTGCTGTATCGTTGTACATCGTGAGCGTGGCGCAGCGGAGTGCCGCTTCAATCCCGCTGTCCGGGAGCGCCGCTACTCCTACAGTTCCATTCCCGGCCTTTGCCGCACTTCCATGCATCCCTTCCCCGTAGGCAGCAGCTTACCGGGATTAAGCAGGCACGAAGGATCAAATAACGACTTCAACTGCTTAATCAAATCAAGTGTATTCTCCGAAAACTGCTTCGACATCAGCTCCATCTTTTCCATGCCGACTCCGTGCTCGCCCGTAATCGAGCCCCCCACAGAGATGCAGTATTCGAGGATCTCTTCTCCGGCTTTTTGCGCTTGCTCCAGGTCACCCGGTTTGCGCGGATCAAACGGCAGAATAGGATGCATGTTGCCGTCGCCCGCATGAAAGACGTTGCTGATGCTGATGCCGTGCCGTTGCCCGATCTCCTCGATGGCTTTCAAAGTGCGAGCGATTTGCGTACGTGGCACCACTCCGTCCTGCACGTAGTATGTCGGGCTCACGCGCCCAATCGCGCCGAAGGCATTCTTGCGACCCTTCCACAACAGATCGCGCTCCGCCGCTGATTGCGCAACTCTCACCTCGCGTGCCCCGCATTCGCGGCATACCTCCGCAATCTCTGCGCCCTCTTCCTCCACCGCCTCCCTCAAGCCTTCGACCTCAATCAGCAACACCGCTGCTGCATCCAGCGGATAACCGGCATGTGTGGCTGCCTCTACCATTCGCAACATCGGCCCATCCAGCATCTCTATCGCGACTGGCGTGATCCCGGCACTGGTTAGCGCGCCTACCGTGTTCCCTGCCTGCTCCGCTGAATTGAAGACTGCAAGCAACGTCTTTACCGCTTCCGGTGCACGCATCAGCCGCACTCCGATTTCGGTTATCAGCGCCATCGTGCCTTCCGACCCCGTCAGCAATCCCACCAGGTCATAGCCGGGGGCATCGGGTTCTTTCCCGCCTGCCCGGATTACCGTGCCGTCCGGCAGAACCGCTTCTAAACTGACCACGTGATTTGTGGTTACGCCGTAAGCCAGCGTATGAGGGCCGCCCGCATTTTCAGCCACGTTGCCGCCTATGGTGCAGGCCCGCTGGCTCGACGGGTCCGGAGCAAAGAAATAGCCGAACGGCGCAACGGCAAGCGTTATGTCGAGGTTCACCACCCCCGGCTGAACCAGCACCCGTTCATTCGGTATGTCGATGGACAGAATGCGGTTCATGCGTGCGAATGAGATCATCATTCCGCCCGCTCTGGCAATTGCTCCGCCGCTCAAACCGGTTCCAGCACCCCGACCCACGACGGCCAGGTTGTTTGCGCGTGCAATCTTTACTAACGCGGCCACTTGCTCTGTCGTGCGCGGAAAGACCACGACGTCGGGCACGGATTTATCCACGCCTCCGTCGTATTCGTATAAGGTCCGGTCAGTCGCGTCCGACAGTGCACCGTCGCTGCCCACGATTGCTTCGATCTGTTTCAGTACGGTCGAGGTTATCGGCATGGGAAACCTGGGCTGATTACAGTAAACTCTGCACGTACTGCGTTACATCGTCGCTGATCCAATCTTTACCCTCCGGGAATTTGCGCTGAACCCGTCCGTCCTTGATGATGTAGGTTTCCGGATATTGGAAGGTGCCGAACTCAGCACTTAGATCCGCGTCCGGGTCGCGCGCCGTATCAAAGGCGACATGAACATGGTTTAGAAAGTTCTTGTACTTCTGGGGATTCTTGTCGACGCTGACCGCCACAACGACTACTCCTGATCCAGCAAATCTCTTCTGAAACGCATCAAGAGACGGAATCTCCTGAATGCAGGGCTGACACCAGGTTGCCCAGAAGTTCAGCACGAGTATTCTGCCTCCAAACGACTCTGGAGTAATGCGCCGTCCTTCGTCCGTCACAATAGCGAATTGGGGTGACCGCGATCCTTCCTTCGCCGATGTATCGCGAAGGCTGTAGCCGATCACACCGATAAACGATGCGGTTAAGAGGACCAGGAGGACTCGAAGAATAATGCTCTGTTTCACGGCTTATTGGACCGGCTTTCCACCCGTTGTGACCACAGTAGCGGGGCTTTCCGGATAATTCCAGTATCGAACGGCTGGGTCTGGGCATCCAAGAAAATACGATGTTCCTGACTCGAAGGGCGGAGTTCTCTGCTTCTCACATCTGCCGTATCCCCACCTTGAGTGATGGAGAAAATCGCGCTCTGTTTGGAGAGGGTGCTAACCCGAATGGGCACGGACACAACTTCGTTCTTGAGGTAACTGTGGAAGGGGAGCCCGACGGGACGAGCGGGATGGTAATTGATCTTAAAGATTTGAAAGCCATCATCGAAGAAGAGGTTGTGGCTCCCATGGACCACCGCTTTCTTAACTACGAGGTGCCCCCGTTCGACCGCGTTATCCCCACCTCCGAAAATGTTGCTGTCGAGATTTGGAAGCGTCTTCAGCCCCGCCTCTCTGGCTCGAGCGCCACGCTAAGCAAAGTGAGACTTTTCGAGACCCGCGACTTGTATGTAGACGTAACTGGGGCGGATATGACAGCTACCGTCAAGGAGCTATGATTTCTGTTACTCGCCGATACTACTTCTCTGCGTCTCACCGTTTGCATGCTCCCGGCCTGACGAGCCAAGTAAATGCACTGATGTACGGCAAATGCAATAACCCGTTTGGCCACGGCCATAATTACGAGCTGGAAGTCACGCTTACGGGGCACGTCCATCCGAAGACGGGGCTTCTGATCGAACGGGCAGAGTTCGACCGGCTTGTCCATGAAAATATAATCAGGGTCTTCTCTGGTCGGAACATAAATCTGGATATTCCGGCATTCCGGTCGCTTGTTCCCACGACTGAGAACATCGTACGCATCATCTCCAAGATGCTGGAGCAAAGCTGGGCGGCTTCTCCGGCGGCAGGCAATGCACGGATCTCACGAGTCCAGGTGCAGGAAACAGATCGCAACGGATTTGAGATTCTACTGAAAGCGCCGGCTTCCGTTACTGCTCAATTGCTCGAAACGGAGTACTCGAATGCATAAAGTGAAGGCCACAAATCCCCGGGTGACGAATCCTGACGCTCGAGTGTCAGAGCCCCAAAAGCTCGCTCCTGGTAAACAGGCCCCCTCAGGGAAGAAGACTCCGGTTATTGAAATCGGCAGCAGCAAGGCTCCCTCAACATCTATCGCCTCTCATATGGCCGATGTCATTCGGGCTCTTGGCGAAGATCCCGAGCGGGAGGGTTTGCTTCGAACCCCCGAACGCACCGAAAAGGCTCTTCGCTATCTGACCAGCGGCTATTCGGCCGATGTTCATGAAATCGTGAACGGCGCCCTCTTTAACGTCGAGTACGACGAAGTTGTCATCGTGCGCGATATCGAGTTCTTCAGCATGTGCGAACACCATATGCTGCCCTTCTTTGGCAAAGTTCACGTAGCCTACCTGCCCGGATCGAAAGTAATTGGCCTGAGCAAAATACCTCGTATCGTAGATGTTTTCGCCCGTCGATTACAGATTCAGGAGCGCCTAACCCAACAGGTCGCAGAAACGCTCCAGGAACTCCTCGACCCTAGGGGTGTGGCTGTAATCTGTGAAGCCCGTCATTTTTGCATGATGATGCGTGGCGTTGAAAAGCAACATTCCGGCGCTATTACAAGCGCCATGCTTGGTGCATTCCGCAACAACAAGGACACCCGCAATGAACTTCTTTCCTTGGTCGGGTCCCGGACCTCAGCGATCTAGTCCGCTCCTGCATTCGCATGCTAGCATCGGGTCATGATTGACCAGAGCCGCCTGTTTGAGGCCGGTCCCGATCCATTTGGACGTATGTGGAAGGTTCAATTCCGCTGGCTGCAGACCGCTATCTCCATCCGGCACGCAGACGCGGTTGACGTAAAATTCTTAGTAACTGCTGACGGTGGGGTTCCCGAAGAAAAGATAGTCGCTCTTCCCCATCCCGCTCTCCTTCAGCTAGTATCTGAGACCAAAAGGAAGTTGACTGATCCTCTCTGTATGCGTCTGGCAGCCGCTCACCTGAAACACATGGTCGAGACGTCAGAGGATATGGACAAAACTCTGGTCACCGTGTCGCCTGCTGAATTATTTGCCTATGATCGGCAATTACAGAGCGCTGCGGTTCCGCAGGCTCGATAATCCCATCCACCAGGAAACGCACCCCAGCAATTCGGATCTATTGTTCGAGTCCGCGTTGAAGTAAGCGCTCATGTCAAACAAAGGAATATCTAATGGTTAGTTGCCCAAAATGTGACGCCGCTATTGACGTCGAGGAAGAAGAGTTGGACGAAGGCGACATTCTTTCCTGCGATGAATGCGGTGCCGCCCTCACCGTTGCAAGCGTGAACCCGGTCGAACTTGAAACCGAAGATCAAAAGGGTGCCGGCGCGGATGACGACTTCGATTTCGACAAGGACGATGACGACGAGGAGGAAGAGGAAGAGAAAGAAGAAGAGGACTGGCATTAAGCTTTGTGAGAAGCTTTCTCGTTATTACCTCCTTAATAGCTCCTCTTTCGTTCTGTTATGGGCAGCTTCAGGCGCCTGTCATTGGTCCTCCCGGAACACCGCAAACCCGCTCCATCGTCGGCACTGTTTTAGACCGGAATGGAGCCGTTGTGCCTGATGCCGTCGTGTTGCTCAAAGACACCAAGACACTTCAGGTTCGCTCCTACCTCGCCGCAAAAGACGGATCGTACCACTTCTTTGGGTTGAGCTCAGATGTGAACTACGACCTTCGCGCCCAGGCTGACGGCCTTACCAGCCCCATCAAGACGGTCAGCGTCTTCGACAGTCATACTGTAGTCAAGCTCAATTTGAAGCTGAAGAAGCAGCTGAAGAAAGATCCGAAAAAATAGGGATGTCACCCGCAAGTGGATAAAAGGAACGCGGTTTTTCAATAACGAGGGATAGTATGGTCGATCTCTCTGCTCCAACGGTCAATTCCGCCCGCCACACTGAAGCAATTCTCAATCCCGTGTTCGCGCAACCAAACCGCTACTTGCAAGCTCCGCACGCCGTGATGGCATAGCAGCAGCAGCGCCGACTCATCGGCTATTCCTTCCAGCCTTTGCAACTCTGCCGGAATCGACTGCATCGGCACCAGTTGCGCCCCATCAATGCGCGCCAGGGCAAACTCCTCTGGCTCTCTCACATCCACCAATACCGCTGAGACTCTGTCGCTCAGTTGCACTTGCGCCTCATGCGGTTCGATCTCGAGTGACTTAGACATATTCTCGACCTTACCTGTGCCGCACGTTACTATGCAACACCTGGCGGCGCTTTGCCTCAAATCCAGAAAAGGTCCGAGTTCCTTCCCCAGAGATCCCGTAAGTCGCGTGCCATACTGATGAGCAAGTCTCGAGGAAGCCGGTTTGAATGGAGCAAATTCGTGACGCAATCGGTCGCTACCAAGAGCTTATAGCGGGAGAAACGTTTCGGGATCTCTCCTGGGCAGAAAACCTCCAGGAGAATATGCGGCAGCATCACTTCATCCAATCCGGGCGCCTGATCGCTCCGGTTCTCCGACCCCAGTTCATCTCGCTGACCCAGCTTCAGTCTTTGACTCGGTCATCCGAGCGCCTGGCAGCGATTCTCCATCGCACCCAGGCCGCAGTAGTCGGTTCACCGGCCTTATTGAATCGTCTGCGCTTGCTCCCAGCCGAAAAGATGTTGGCAGCCATTCCCGTCCGCAAGGCTTCTCTTAGCACCGCCTGCCGTTTTGATGCCCGGATCGCCAACGGCTCTCTTTGCATCGGCGGCTTCGATGCCTGCAGGCCCGAGGGATTCGCTCATTCTGAATTGCTCGCCGATCTCTTTCTCAACCTGCCGATCATGAGGGCGTTTGGGCAGGGACGATACAAGATCGGCAAACTGGCCAACTCCAGCCGGCTTGTTTCCGCTCTCCTTGATACCTGGAAAGAGTTTGGTGGTATCAACACGCCCCACGTGGCCATCCTTGAAAGCGAGAGCGAGGGCAGTAACGGCTTCAGTGAAGGTCAACTGCTGGCCAGCTTACTGGTTGAACATGGCTGCCAGGCTCGTGTGGTCACGCCTGAAAATTACCAGTACAGCGCTGGTCGGCTGCGCTCTGGGCCTTTCGAAATCGATGTGGTCTTCCGCCGCCTGCGCATAGGCGATTTGCTGGCGCATTTCGATCTCTCTCACCCGGTCTTATCGGCTTACCGCGATAGCGCCGTCTGTCTCATAAACAACTTCCAGTCTGAGGTGCTGGGATGCCGTGCTTTCTTTGAGTTCCTGACAGATGGCACTTTCGGTCACCTGCTTCCGTCAGGTGATCGCAAGCTTCTGACCGCTATAGTTCCCTGGACCAGAATCATCACTCAGCGGAAAACTCACTACAAAGATGATGCGATCGATCTTCTGCCCTTTATTCTCCAGAACCGGGATCGTTTGGTCTTACGTCCAAACAATAATTCGGATAGCGGTCGCGTGTTTGCGGGCGTCGATACCAGTGCTGCCGAGTGGGAGCGTGCCCTTCGCACCGCTCTGCACTCTTCCTACGTCGTTCAGGAGCGAACCTGCTTTGATCGTCAATCTGTACCTTTTTTTCTCCATGGCGACTTAAAGATGAAGGATGCTGAAATAGCAGTTCATCCTCAGCTCTCTCACGGCAAACTAAACGGGGCTACAGCCGTAATTGAAGCCTGTATCTCCAGCAGTACAACCTGCTCGGCCGCTGCACCGGTTTTCCTCTTGGAGAACGGCTAGTACTTTGCCTGTAAGACCCTCATTCTATTAACTCTATTCATGTAAGATGAGGATATTCCACCCTCTGCATTGTATGTATGAACAGGTTATCCACAACATGTTGTGGTCTCTTAAAATTTCTGCCTTGACTGGGTGAGAGAATAGTAGTTGAATTGTTGCTGAGACGGCCGCTCTCCTGCCGTTCAATTTCTCTTCCCGAAAGGTCCTCCCTTGGGACAGCTCATCGTTAATTTAGCCGATAAAATCAGAGAATTACCTCGCTCTCTCAAAAGAGAAGAACGAACCGGAGTGTCATTTGGACGCTTCTTCACAGCCAAACTGGAAAAGGATGCCACTCCTTACGACCAGGTCTCGTGGGAGTTGCGCTCCGCCACCATCGGGAATGACAAAGGATCGGTCATTTTCGAGCAGCGCGATATCGAAGTTCCAGTGGAGTGGTCGCAGACCGCCACCAACATCGTCGCCAGTAAATACTTTCACGGACGAATGGGCTCGCCCGAGCGGGAAACCGGAGTTGGACAGCTCGTCCATCGGGTTGTTGACACGATCGCGGATTGGGGCCTCGATGGCAACTATTTCAAAACGAAAGAAGACGGCGAGAACTTCCGCAGCGATCTCGCTCATTTAATGCTGACCCAGAAGGCGTGCTTTAACTCGCCGGTTTGGTTCAACGTGGGAGTCCGCGAGTCCCGCGGCTACGGCTTTTATTTCGACGAAACCTCCCAGGTCGTAAAGAAGCTTGTGCCCGGCGAGAACCATCCGCAATGCTCGGCCTGCTTCATCAACTCAGTAGGCGACACACTGGAATCCATCCTCGATCTGGCCAAAACAGAAGGAATGCTCTTCAAGTGGGGCTCCGGTACCGGCACGAATTTGTCGAGCATTCGCGAAGAAGATGCCCATCTGTGGGGTGGTGGCCGAGCCTCCGGTCCACTCAGCTTTATGAAAGGCTTTGATGCTTTCGCCGGGGTTATCAAATCCGGCGGCAAAACGCGCCGGGCCGCCAAGATGGTCATCCTCAATACCGATCACCCGGACGTAGAAAAGTTCGTCTGGTGTAAAGCTAAAGAGGAAAAGAAGGCGCACACGCTGATTGACGCCGGCTACGATTCCTCGCTCGACGGCGAAGCGTACGGGTCGATTTTCTTTCAGAACGCCAACAATTCCGTTCGCGCTACCGACGAATTCATGCAAGCCGTTGTGGATGATTCCGACTGGTGGACCCGTAGCGTGGCGAATGGCCAGCCAGTCAGGCGCTACAAAGCACGTGAACTCATGCGCCAGATTGCCGAAGCAACCCATCAGTGCGGCGACCCGGGTATGCAGTTTGATACCACCATCAATCGCTGGCACACCTCCAAGAAGTCGGGCCGCATCAACGCCTCCAACCCGTGCTCGGAATACATGTTCCTCGACGATTCGGCCTGCAACCTGGCCTCGCTGAATCTGATGAAGTTTGTCGGCCCGGATGGCAGCTTCGATGTAGAAGCATTGCGCCATGCAGTCGACACCATCATCGTTGCCCAGGAAATTATCGTCGATAATGCCAGCTACCCTACTGAAAAGATCGCGAAGAACTCTCATGATTTCCGGCCGCTGGGTCTTGGTTACGCGAACCTGGGCGCCTTGCTGATGTCGCTCGGCCTTCCCTATGACAGCGACGGCGGACGTGATTTTGCGGCAGCCATCACCGCCATTATGTGCGGCCAGGCTTATCTCTCCAGCTCCCGCTTGGCTACTGCGGTTGGTCCATTCCCTGGTTATGCCGGCAACGAAGAATCATTCCTCGACGTGATCCGCATGCATTGGAATGCCGTTAACAGCATCGACAGCAAGCGCGTTCCTACCGCTATGTACAAAGCCGCCGAAGAGTGCTGGCGACTCGCGTTTGAGATGGGAGCCCATGCCGGTTTCCGCAATTCCCAAGTCACTGTTCTGGCCCCGACCGGCACCATCGGCTTCATGATGGACTGCGACACCACTGGCATTGAACCCGATCTCGCCCTGGTGAAATACAAGAAGCTCGTTGGCGGTGGCGTCATCAAAATCGTCAACAACACCGTTCCCCAGGCCCTCATCAAGCTCGGCTACACGGCCGAGCAGACCGAGGCCATCGTTGCACACATTGATTCCACCGGAACCATAGAAGGCGCCCCTCATCTCAAAAACGACCATCTCGCAGTATTCGATTGCAGTTTCCGGCCGCAGAACGGCTCCCGCTTCATCCATCACACCGGTCACATCCGCATGATGGCCGCCGTCCAACCGTTCATATCGGGAGCTATCTCTAAGACCATCAACATGCCCGAGGAGTCCACCATCGAAAACGTAATGGACGCTTACATCGAAAGTTGGAAGCTTGGCCTGAAAGCCGTGGCTGTCTACCGCGATGGATCGAAGCGTGTTCAACCTCTCAGTTCCGGCACGGGAAAAGGCGAGAAAAAAGGTGTGATCGCCGTGCCTGCTCAGCCGCAAACCGTCGAGAAAATCGTTTACCGCCCGGTTCGCCGCAAGCTGCCCGACGAGCGTCAATCGCTCACTCACAAGTTTTCCATCGGCGGTCACGAAGGCTATATCACCGTAGGGCTCTACGAAGATGGCACTCCCGGTGAAGTGTTCATCAGCATGGCCAAAGAAGGCTCCACCATCTCGGGCCTGATGGACACGTTGGCAACGTCGATCAGCTACGGACTGCAATACGGTGTGCCGCTCAAGTTTTTCGTCGACAAATTCAGCCACGTT
>CAXTMN010000003.1:44762-117950 GCA_964245395.1 uncultured Bryobacteraceae bacterium | reverse complement strand
GGGCCTGTTCGTTGCTCATCCCCATCTTGACGAACCAAGTTAGTTCGCGCATGTTCAGACCAAACCCGTTATAGACGGCATCGGAACCGACAAGCATGCGGGCACCGGCTTTGTAAGCCTTTTGCGCGGTGATGTAGTTGCGTTTGATGTAGTCCTCCAAATTCTCCTTCGCGCCGGCTGGGAACTTATAGACGGTGTCGGCATTCTCGACGTAGTACTGATTGTGATCGATGGTAGGGACATACCAGATTTTCTTGCGGACCAATTCCGCGATCGTCGCGTCGTCCATATCGGTCGCGTGTTCCAAGGTGTCGCAACCTGCTTCGATGGCATCATGCGCCCCCACCGGACCGTAGGAGTGGATGGCGACCTTATGTCCTTCAGCGTGGGCGGTGTCGACGATGGCCTTCATCTCCTGAGCGCTAACGGTTTCATCGCCGGTCACATTATCAAAGCCACCGGTCGACCCAAAGACTTTTACCCAATCCGCGCCGGCGGCAATGACGTCCTTAGTTTGTTTGATCTGTTCGGCCACCTTTTCGTTCATGTCCTGGATCTTGGGCAAGCCGTGAAGACCCCTGCTGGATACAAACAACCGAGGACCTACGAGCGCACCCATATTGATGAGATCGCGAAGGTCCAGATCAGCGCCACCGGAGGCGTTCAGATCGCGCAGGGTAGTGACTCCGGCATCGAGCGCCTTGATTCCATTCCTTTGAGAGAGAACGACGGTAACGGCAACATGGCGCGGGGGCTGATGTCGCGGATCGATATGGGGATCGCCGTTCCAGTAGTACGTGATGTGGCTATGCATATCGATCATTCCGGGAATGCCTGTAAACCGGCCGAGATCGATCGTTTCCGCTCCCGCGGGAATCGCTCCGTTGGCGCTGACACTGCGAATTTTATCGTCCTCGACGATCACGACGGCGTTGGCGATGACGCGATGGCCATCCCAAAGTTTTCCGAACTTGACGGCCTTGGTTGCGGCGGAGGCTTGTAGGCAGATGGCAAGCGATAACGTTAACGAAAATCTGGCACTTCGGGACATGAAATGAACTCGCTCGGAATTGTCTGGAGTTGCTGCGCTGCTCACTCGCGCGTTTATTTTAGGGACGGTCCTTGCGGGATCGCCTCACCATCACAGCGGGGATCAGCGCCAGCGAAGTTGACGGCACGCTTGCTGTCTCGCATGACTGCTTCGCCCTGTCCCACCGTTGAGGAAAATGGCTCAAGCAATTGAATCTCGTGTCCGCGCCCGGTGAGCTCGTCTCTCACCGGAAGGGCAACGGTTTGCTCCATCTGGACGTCGCAGCCGTCGAAGGTGCCTTTGGTAAAACGAGGCTGCTCGAGCTCTGCCTGTACATTCATGCCGTAATCCACGACGTTCGCGACAAATTGGGCATGGGCCTGTGCCTGATTCCAGCCGCCCATGATGCCAAACCCGATATGAATGTCCCCCTTTTGCATAAAAGCAGGGATGATGGTGTGGAGTGGCCGCTTGTGTCCAGCCAAAGAATTCGGATTTCCGGGCGTGAGATCGAAGCCAGCCCCGCGGTTGTGAAAAGAGAATCCCAGGCCGGGCGCGACCATGCCGGTGCCGTAGCCCGCGTAGTTGCTTTGAATGAGCGAAACGATGTTGCCGTCCTTGTCGATCGTGGAGAGATAAATTGTGGAATTGCCGTGTGCATTGAGGAGTTGCGTTATCTCGGACGGCACTGTCTGGCAGGATGCATGATCCATTTGGATCAACTTGGCTCGATCGGAGGCCCTTTCTTTCGAGTCCATCTGTTTGACCGGAACCGAAGTAAATCGCGGATCGCCCACGTAGCGGTACATGTCCGCATAGGCTAGTTTCTTGGCCTCGATCATCACGTGCAGTGCCTGAGCCGAATTGTGTCCGTATTCGGCCATGGGAAATTGCTCCATAATGTTCAGCATGGCGAGCGCGGCAATGCCCTGCCCATTTGGCGGCAACTCATAGACGGTCCAGCCGCGGTAAGTTGTCGAGATCGGCTCTACCCACTCCGGTTGGAAGTCAGCGAAATCTTCGACTGTATGCGCGCCGCCTTGCGAGCGCAGAAATTTGACCATGTCCGCGGTCATGGCTCCGTTGTAAAAGGCGTCTCTGCCGTGGGCAGCCACTTGCCGCAGTGACTCTCCCAAGGCAGGATTCTGGAAGGTATCGCCCAAGCCCGGTGTGACTCCGCCCGGTAAGTAAGTCTGCTGATAGCCCGGCTGCTGCAGCAGTTTCTTGTTGACCCAGGCGCGAGCATTGCGTTCCGCTAAGGGAAATCCACTCTCCGCGTAGTAGATGGCGGGCGCAAGGAGCTTATCAAAGGGAAGCGCGCCGAAGCGCCGTCTCAGTGCATCCCAACCCGCAACGCACCCGGGCACGTCGATAGTGTGGACACCAATTGGATCCAGGTGGTCGATCTTACGAGTTTTCAGATAGTCAATCGTAAGAGCCTTGGGCGTCCAACCACTGGAGTTAAGCCCGTACAATTTGCCGGTTTTCGCTTCGTAGTAGAGAGCGAAAAGATCGCCGCCCATTCCGTTTACGTAGGGCTGCGTTACACCCATAACGGCATTGGCCGCAATGGCAGCGTCCACGGCGTTGCCGCCTTCTTCGAGGATATGAGCACCTGCCTGAGACGCCAGGAACTGAGGCGCCGCCACAATCCCGTATTTGGTCACGACCATGGAGCGACCTTGGCCCGCAACAGAAGAAAACTTCTGCCCAAACAGGACAGCACCGATACTGACGGTCAATAGGCCCGCAAGCATGCCAACTCTCATAGGGTTCCTTTCGAACCACTGCGGCGACTCGGCATCAGCGATTGGCGTCTATTCTGACATACTCTGTTCTGAGGCAGCCGGTACGAAGCGAGGAGATAAGTCGACGCCAAGCAGAGCGAGAGAAATACATGCAAGGTGTTGACTTAGAAGATCCCCGATGCTACTCTCGTGCCACTAGTGACTCCTGGATAGACGATCTACCCGCAGACAGGCTTGTCTATGAACGCGCGAGACTCCTGTCCGACTCTGTCCCCGATCTCAGGCTTGTCTCTCAGTGCACACGATCAATGTGGCTTTGCCATTACGTTGTCTTCTTCGGTTCTGTTGAAAAACTGGCTTCTATGTTCCATCGTTTACTTCCCTCGCGGTTCCAATTCGCGCTTGTTACCGGCGTCATCTCACTTTGCAGCTACGCTCTTGCGCAATCGACAGCATCGCTAGAGGGGACGATAGTGGATACAAGCGGAGCAGTGGTGCCCAAGGCGAAGGTATCGGTTCACAATCTGGGAACCGGTGAGGAGCGAAACGCCGAGTCTGATTCCGCTGGTTTGTATGTAGTGCCCTCACTGCCGGTGGGAACGTATCGAGTCAACGTGACCGCAGCAGGGATGCAGAGCGTTGCGGCGAGCAACGTTCTGCTGGAAGTAGGCCAAGTAGCTGCGCAAAAGTTCTCCCTTCATGTTGCTTCCAGTAGCGAGGTGGTGGAGGTTTCGAGCGCGGTGCCGACAGTGACTTCGGAGACGGCGACTGTGGGGGCGGTGATGGATGCGAAGACGGTGCAAGAGATCCCGCTGAATGGGCGGCATTTTCTGGACATGGGATTTCTCATTCCTGGCTCAGTGACTCCACCGCAGAACGCCAATCTCGCCGCACCGCTGCGGGGTCAGGGCTTCTTCGGGTTTAACACCGCTGGAGGGCGAGAAGACACCGTGAATTTCATGGTGAATGGCATCAACCTGAACGACTTTGGGGGCGGCAATCAGATCACATTTCAGCCAACGATCGGAACAATACAGGAGTTTAAAGTCGACAACTCGACTTTCAGAGCCGAGTACGGCTTCAAGTCTGGCGCAATCGTAAACATGGCGACACGCAGCGGAACCAATCGAATTCATGGAGAAGTATACGAGTACCTGCGTAATAACGATCTGGATGCACGGAATTTCGGAAATCCCGTCGGGCTGGCTGCGGCGGGGTTCCACCGCAACCAGTTTGGTGGAGACGGAGGAGGACCGCTCAAGCGAGATAAGACGTTTTTGTATGTGAGCTATGAAGGGTTGCGTCATCACCAAGGGGTTCCACTCTCGGCAACGGTTCTGTCGCCTGCCCAGCGTGCGCAAGCGCAGTTGACTGGCGACGCAGTGATTCAGAGACTCCTGACGCTGATTCCGACGCCGAACTCTCCAGGAAATGTGTTTGTGAGCACGGCGGTGGCTCCAGTGGTTAGCGATCAAGGAACAGCCAATTTCAGTCATTCCTTTTCCGATTCGAATCGAGTGAACATCTATTTTGCCTTCCAAGCTGATCAGCGGAACGAACCGCCAAGCACGGTCGGCAACAACCTGCCGGGGTATGGCGATGTTCGAACGGGCAAACGTCAACTACTGACCATCAATGACACCAAGGTACTGAGCGCTACATTCGTCAACGAATTTCGTTTGGGCTACAACCGGTTGCATCTGCCGTTCGACCCGCAAACCACTCTGACGGCCAGCACCTATGGGATCAACAGCGGTGTGAACGCATTTCCCCAAATCAACATTGCCAGCGGAACGCTCGAGTTTGGGGGCAGCAACGGCGAGCCAACCTTTCGCGGCGATTACACGGGCGTGTTGGCTGACAGTCTGGACTGGGTACACGGGAGGCATACGATCAAATTTGGCGGCGAGTTTCGACGGAACGACAACAATAACTATTCGTACACGCCCGGAACGTTCAGTTTTCCTACTATCAACGCGTTTATCAATGATCAAGCGAACTCGTTCACTGCCAATCCATCCAATCGTTCGAGCCGGATTTTCGTAAATGCGCTTGGCGCATTCGTCCAGGACAGCTACAAAATGCGGCCCAACTTGCTGCTTGAAGTGGGACTACGCTACGACTGGAACGGTACGCCTGTTGAAGCTGAGAACCGTTTTGTGGTTTTCGACCCTGTTGCAGATTCACTGGTTCAGGTTGGTAGCAAGACGGGACCGGGTAAAGCTTATGGCCAGAATGCATTGAATTTTGAGCCGCGGGTTGGGTTCGCATGGGATGTCTTCAACAACAGCGAGACGGTGGTTCGCAGCGCCTATGCTATTGAGACAGACATGCCCAATACGGGGCAAGTAATCCCGCTGGCGCAGAATCCTCCGTTTGCTTTTCCGGTTTCATTTTCCCCAACTGCTGGCCTTCCGACGGTGAGCTTCCAGAATGCGTACGCCGCGGCTGGAGGTGTAGTTTCCCCGACTTCAATCGTTCACAATTACAAGGACGATTACGCTCAATCCTGGAATTTTAATATTCAGCAGCAGTTAGTTCCAACTTTGAGTGTGATGGCGGGTTACTTTGGGGTGAAGGGCACTGACCTCAATATCGAGCGTAATTACAATCAGTTCGTAAATGGCGTTCGGCCCTACCCTACTCTTTCACTTACCAGTCCGATCGATCCTGGCAAGCCGCTGGGTAACATTTCCGTCATGGAGAGCGATGGAAATTCTTCTTACAATGCGCTCTGGCTTACGGCTACGAAGCGCTTCTCACGAGGTCTCCAGTTCAGCGCGTCTTACACGTTTTCCAAGTCAATAGACTATAACTCTCGTACAGCGCAGGGCGTGGTCGTTCAGGATAGTTACAATCTTCGCGGTGACCGCGGTCTATCCGATTTTGACGCGCATTATCGATTTACTTTGAACGGTATCTACGAACTGCCCCTCCACGGTAACCGGTTACTTAACGGATGGCAGCTCGCTCCGATTGTCACTCTCCAGAGCGGCAATCCCGTAAACTTTAAAACCAGCAACACTTCGTTTACCGGCGCCGCTACGTTGCGCCCAAGCGTAACAGGTCCCGTTCAGACAGGCTTTACTCCGGCGACAAACGGGAATGCGACTTTTGTGACTTACATACAGGATCCATCTGTCTTCCACGACCAGGGGAAGGCTTTCGGAACGCTGGGTCGCAATGTAATCATCGGGCCCGGGTTCGCCAACGTGGATATAGCTCTGATCAAGAACACTCAACTTAAGGAGAATTTAAGGCTGGAGATTCGAGCAGACGCCTTCGATGTTTTGAACCATACGAATTTCGGACAGCCGGTGCTTACAGTGGGCACCAGCACGTTTGGTCTGCTAACGAATACGAGGTTTCCAACAGGAGACTCCGGGTCCTCCAGGCAGATGCAATTGGCGATGAAGCTGGTCTTTTAGAGTCACCTTTTGAGAGTTACAGACATTCATATAGCGCGCAAGAGCGTGGCCCACAGTTAGAGGAGGAGCGTTTGCCGATGATGATTCAGGCAATACAGATTAGACGATGGACGATGGGATTTGGGTTGATGCTAGGGCTGGGCTTGGCGGGCCAAGCAGCTGACGTAACGGTCGGCACAGCCACGGCACGAACTGGGCAGAAAGCAACCGGTTACATTGAAGTGCCGGCCGGGGTTGATGCCGCGACAAACCTGCCCGTCATAGTCATTAATGGGGCCAAAGAGGGACCGAAACTGGCGCTGATTGCGGGAGCGCACGGGACTGAGTATACGTCGAGCGTCGCTCTGGCTCAGTTAGCTGCGCGAGTCGATCCGTCGGAACTGTCAGGGACGCTTATCATTCTGCCGCTGTTGAACGTTGCTTCCTATCTTCAGAAAGTTGTTCACGTGAATCCTATCGATCACAAGGGCGTCGGTGGCTATCCGGGGAAGGCGGACGGAACCCAATCGGAACGAATCGCCTTCGCTGTGTATAACCAGGTGATTGAAAAATGTGACCACCTGATTGACTATCACGGAGGCGATCTCGACGAAAATCTGCATCCGTATTCTTATTGGACTAACACGGGAAAACCGGAACTTGACAAGATGTCCCGGGAGATGGTGTTCGCGTTCGGGCTGAAGATGATCATCATCAAACAGGCCCGCGGGCGTGGTCTTGACAACACGGCGCTGGGGCTAGGAAAGGCCTCCATCACGGTGGAAGCCGGGCGCGCCGGCACTACAGAAGCGGCTGATATAGGCGTGCTCATCGACGGAACGCTGAACGTCATGCGATATCTCAAGATGCTGCCGGGGACTGTTGCAACGTCTCTGCAGAATCCACTTTGGATCAGCAAACTCACTATTGTCAAAAGCGAGCAGGAAGGCATATTTTATCCTTCTGTCGTGCCCGAAGCGTATGTCCATCAGGGCATGTCGGTGGGTTACATCACGGATTACTTCGGTAATAAGACCGCGGATGTGACAGCTCCTCTTACTGGTGTGATTACGCTGGTCTGCTCTGTGCCGACGATGAAAAAAGGTGACAACGTGGTTTACATTGGCGAGATTGGGGAAGATCCGGCGGGGAGCACCGGGAGTCACTAGTAGGGGAAGGCCCGTCTTACTGCTTGTAAACGAGGCCGCCTTTCATCACGAACTTTACGCTTCGCAGCACGGAGATATCTTTGGTTGGATCACCATCGACGGCGATGAGGTCTGCGAGCATACCGGGCTTGACTTCGCCGATTTCCATATGCAACACGCGGCCCGCGACCGAAGTTGCAGCCTTCAACACATCGACGGGAGGCATACCGAAGTCGACCATTCTCTCGAGTTCGCGTGCATTATCACCATGTGGGAAAGTGCCGACATCGCTGCCACTGAGAATGATGACGCCAGCATCGAGCGCGGCTTTGAACGAAGCGCGTTTGCGGGCGACGGCGGGGGAATCGGTTTGACCTTTGACGGGTCGGCCACCAGTACCTGCGGCGAGAGTGGGACAAAGCGCCACGTGGTGCTCGACCATCAATTTAAAAATCTCGGGTGTTCCGTCATTGCCGTGCTCAATGGTCTCGGCTCCAGCCAGGATGGCGCGCCGCATACCTTCAACAGTGCTGGTGTGCACGGCGACCGGAACGCCGGCGCTGCGTGCAGTTTCAACGGCAAGCTTCATTTCCTCGAGAGAGAAGGTTGGATGCGAGCCGGGATTAGGCCCCCAGCGGTAATCTCCGTATAATTTGATCCAGTCTGCGCCGCGGCCGATCTGATCGCGTACGGTGCGGATCAGACTGTCGACGCCATCGGCTTCTTCAGCACCCTGGGGCACGCGCCATTCAAGAACAAAGCCTTTGGGACCGTAGCTGCCGGTAGCCACGATGGCACGAGTGGAAACCAGCAGTCGCGGACCTGGAATGATGCCTTGATTCACAGCCTGTTTGAGTTCCACATCGGCGTACGCGGCGCCTTCTGTGCCAAGATCCCGGAGGGTGGTGAACCCGGCCATCAGTGTGGCCTTGAGATGATTCGTGGCGCGGGCGACGCGAAGCGCCAGTCCCTCGTGAGCAACCTGGTCGTTCCAGGGTGTCTCGGTGTAGGCGTGTAGAAGTATATGCGAATGTCCGTCAACCAAGCCAGGCATGAGGGTGGCGCCCGGGAGATTAACCGCGGTGGCGTCTGTCTTGGGAATGCCTGAGGCGGGACCTACCGCTTCGATTCGATCGCCCTTTACCCTTACAGCCCAGCCGACGTGCATCGCTTCGCCGTCAAAAACGAGTGAGGGATTTAATACGAAGCTAGCCTCGGGCCCACGAACGGGCGAGCTCTGGGCCAGGACGCTGGTTTGAAAGAGAGCTATTACCACGAATAACATCGCGCGGGGGCGACTGACTGACATTAGGCGATTATAGAGAGAACCAGACCAAATTGCACTCGAGAAACTAAGTGCCCGTACGATTATGGGCACAATTAGCGGTTCTGGTTACTCAAGAACTGATTGATCTGGTATACAGGACTAAGCTACAGAGCGCCAGCAGCCTAGATTCCCCGTAGAGCTTATCGCGACTGCGCAACAACCAACAAGTTTTCATAAGGAGTATTCATGATCAATCTAAGGACTTGCTTCGCCTTGGCGGCGCTCGCCGTCCCCAGTTTCTTGGGTGGCCAAGTGACCGCACTACGGGTGGGACATCTCGTTGACCCGGAGTCGGGAACAGCGGCGGCTAATCAGGTGATCCTGATCGAAGGGGGGAAGTTTACTGCTGTCGGTGGGAACGCCTCCATCCCGACTGGAGCGGAGGTTATCGATCTGTCCCAGTACTATGTCTCCCCAGGGCTGGTGGATGCGCATAACCATCTGGCTCTGACTTACAAAGAAGAACCGGAGCACAACAGCTATTATTTGACGAGCGTTTTAGATTCGACAACGATTCGCGCTGTGCAGGCTGCATCGAACGGTATTGTGATGCTTAACGCCGGATTTACGATGGAGCGCGATCTGGGAAATAACGGAAATTACGCGGATAGCGCATTGCGCGTTGCTATCGAACAGGGCTGGCTTCCTGGCCCGACTATTATAAATTCCGGCATTATTATTGGCGGCTTCGGTGGCCAGTTTACTCCAGTGCCGGAACGGGAAAATTTGATTTACCCGGAATATTTAAATGCAGATACAAACGACGAAATCGTAAAAGCGGTAAGACGGAATATTCTCTACGGGGCCAAGGTAATTAAGATATGCGTGGACTGCAAATCGTACGGGTACACCGTGGATGAAATGAAGTTATTTGTCTCGGAGGCCGCAAAGTCGGGTTTGAAGGTAGCCGGACATGTGCAAACACACGCTGGCGCCTTGCGGGCCATTGAAGCAGGGATCTGGTCGATTGAACACTCGGGTGCTTTGGATGACGAGACGCATAAGCTGATGGCACAGAAAGGTATCTGGCGGGTTGGAACGGAGACGCCGTTAACTGAGTACCACACGACGACTTCCGCGCAGGCGAAGGCTCGTTTTCAGAAGCAGGAGGATGGTTTAAAGAACGCGTATGCAAACCACGTCAAGATGGCTTTTTCGACAGATGCGGATTATTACATTCCAGGAATGACTCGTGGAGAGGTGGTCATTGATTTCTTGAAAAGCTGGAAGGGTGCCGACATTCCAGCCGCGGAGATACTCAAGATCATGACCATCAATGGTTATCAGGTGTGCGACATGTACCAAACCCGGGGACCTATTAAAACCGGATTACCGGCTGATTTAATTGCAGTCCGGGGCAATCCTCTGCAGGATATCGACGCACTGCGGGATGTGCGATTCGTGATGAAAGACGGATTAGTGTTCAAGCGGGATGGCGTGATGACGCCCGCGAAGTTCTTTCATAGTGGGCCGGTCCCGCCGAGCGCCTGGCGGATTCATTAGGAGACTGCCTGACTAAGTCAGAGTGCCGCCAACCTTAATCGTCAATGTCTTTCGGCGAAACTGGTCCGCATCAACACCTGTTACACGGGTGCTTTTGCGGCCAGATTTCGTCATAGCAGTTACTTCGATATCGACGCTGCGGTCCTGGGGCAATCCGAAGTGTACCGGCATTACGTTCTGGGAGCAGTATCCGCTTCCCGTGTCCACCAGGCGAGAGCCTAAGACCCGGTCTGTCTCTCTTGCATAGATCCGAACTTCTGAGCCGGCCTTGGTGTAGCGACCTTGTTCGTCGAGAACCAGCACTCGGAGAGAACGTTGTGCGTGCTCGGGAGGTAGTAAGTTACGCCACAGGTAATGATGGCCATTGGGGTTGTTGTTCGCCATGGCCAAGCCGAGCGCGCCATTTCCGTCGAAATCTGCCCACTGAATGCCGTGCGTCGCGCCGTCCTTAAGCATTTCCCAGGGAATTACGTCAGAGAAGTGATTGCCGCCATTGCGATACAGATGATCGTGTTCATTCAGCGGCCGCTGAATATAAGACGAGACATATAGATCAGGGCGACCGTCGTTGTCGTAATCACCCCAGCTTGAGGGCGTGGCCTGGTCGCCGCCGGCAACTCCCATTAGGGAAGCTACGTCTGTGAACTTGCCTTTCCCGTCATTATGGAAAAGAAAGTTAGTTCCATAGCTTGCGACAAACAGATCGAGGTGGCCGTCGTTATCTAAGTCAATGACGCTGGGACCATTGCTACCGTAATTTGATGGGCGGCCGGCAGCATCCATGGCAAGATCATGCGCGACATCGGTAAAGCGCATTCCGTCGTTTTGGAAGAGACCATTTAGAGTTCCGTCCTGGTTAGCAGTAAAGACATCGAGTCTGCCGTCTCCATTGAAGTCGAACCAGACTGCCCCAACCGTCTTACGAGGATCGGCGACTCCCAGGTCCTTTCCGACCTCGACAAAGCGATTTCCTTCGTTGTGGAATAGCATGTTGGGGGCGTCTCTGAAGGCCACGAAGAGATCGACCTTCCCGTCATTGTCAAAGTCGACCCACGAGATCTGGCGAGTTTCTCCGAGGACGTCCACACCGAGCTCAGGCGCAACGTCGACGAATCGTTTGCCGTCGAAGTGATACAGGCGATTTCTCGTGTTGGCTTTCCGGCTGAACCCGACATAAAGACTGAGGCTGTTGCCGGGGCCGAAGCAACCCCAGGATGCTTCCCGAGTGTCCGGCAAGTCGGCAATCCCCATTTCAGAAGCAATTTCGGCGAAGTGTCCATCGTCGTTGCGATAGAGGCGATTGGGCAGACCGCCTTTGAATCCCACAAACAGATCGAGGTCGCCGTCGCCATCGAAATCCGCCCAGCAGTTCGGTTGGGCACCTGCTGCCGAGAACAGGTCGGGTTGTACAAGCTCGAAGCGGGGCATGATGAGATCCGGTTCTCTTGCCTGTGGTGAGACATGCAAAGGAGAGGCTGCGGACGGAATTTGAGAGTCACTACGGGCTATGAAGGTAGCGGCGAGGCCAGTAATTCGAAGAGAAGTTGACTTCAGAAAGTCACGACGGTTGTTACTCATGAGCTGGGTCTAATCAAGCAACCGGTGAATCTGACGGACAGCGTAGTCGACTTTCAAATCGAAATATCTTTGTCCAAGTGCTGCTGACGAGCGCCGAGCGTCACCGACGATGCCATTGTTGATTTTGCGTTCTACCTGTTGACCTGGGGCGGGGACCGCATCGCCGACGGCAGCCGGTAGAAGCTCTTTCCTTACCCAGTCCTTGTCGCCACCAAGATAGATCATCTCCGATGTATCAGAAATATTTGCATGTCCGCCGGAGGCATACCCGTGAGCGACGCACCAGCGATCGAAATCGTCCTGGGCTTTCTGGTAAACCTCGTCGCAGTAGACGACACGAATGCCCTGCCCTACCATTTTCTGGCTGAGCTTGTTGGCGACTTCCTTCAGTTCGGTCTGCCCGCCTCCGTGGTCACCCATGAGCACCACGTTTTTAAATCCGCTGATGATCAGCTGTTCGGCGACCTGCTGATTTAATTCCGCGAACAGTGCGGGCGTAATGCCAATGGTGCCCGGCTTGTCCCGACTGGCGTTGTTGGGGGAGAAGGGCAGTACCGGCGCGGCGATAGCATTCCCAAGTTTGAGCGCAATCGCCCGCACCGTAGCACGGGCCATGAGGGTATGACCGCCGTTGACGTTCTGTGGACCACGCTGCTCTGTTCCACCGCTGTAGATGAGCGCCGTCGTCTTACCCTGTGCGAGCGCTTGCTTCACCTCTACCCAAGTCATCATTTCGAATTCGACCAGAGAATCGGGTTTTGTTGCTGAGAGCGATTCGGCTCGAACGTGAGACGATCCAAGCAGAACGAAGATGATTACCGTCCGAAAACTAAGCAAATGATTTCTCAATGACTCTTTGAATCAAAATGTAGCAGCTAGTTTTTATTCGCTGCTAAGTATACTTTCAGGATCAGGTCGTTAGGTTTCGTCGGAACGGTACCTGCGTTGTAGAACAACGACGTTTTGGTGTAGGGGAAGCGGAACGGGAATGCCCGGATTCCTCCGTAGATATAGCCGACCAGGGTCCTGGTTCCTCGCAGTGGTCCAAGGTCAAGGATGTCGGTGCCGGCACTTGCGCGAGTTAAGGCGTCAACGGGAATGAAGAAAGCGTCAGTACCGACAAAGCCGGGAACCAAACCAGGCTGAACGAATTCGGAGGTCTCTTTCTTATCTGGGGTTGCCGCTCTGAGAATGGTAGAGATCTGATCGCTCCACTGCAGGCCATCCAAATAGTTACTTGCGGTTTTATCTCCTACCTTGATGTTCTCGATGAATTTATCCGCTACGGAATCCCAAGCAAATCGACTAATTCCACCAAAGAAAGTCGTGTACATTGTGCGTGTTGGCCGATCATAAAGCAAGAGCTTAGCGCACTTATAAGCATTCATTTTCTGATCGAACGTGGATTCGACAAGAGGAAGCTGGCCATTTGGCAGCAAGTAAATCGGCTTACTATAACTTAGCTGCGTATCCGGCGTGAATACTCCCCCATAGGCGGCCAATCCAACACCCTCGGGAGCGACCATTTTTGTAACATTCAGATCGCGGCGGTGGAATTGAATTTCGTCTCTGAACTTACTTACCAGGGTCACACTCAGATCTCCCTGGCTATTGCAAGCGATCCTGAGCCGGCGAATTTCATTCAGGTAAGCTTGCGAGGCAGGTTGCGCATTACGCTCTCCCTGGCCTTCAAAGGCAGTGTAAGTGCCCATGAACACGTGACCCATGACCACATAAAAGTAATTATCAGTGAGTTTGACGAGTTCGCCACCAGCAGACTGCACAAGCTTCGAGTGAGAGAACGTGACGCCCTCGGCGCTCAGCTTGCCTTGCATCACACCAGCGATTAAGCGCGGCAGATCGATTTTAGAGATTAGCGGATAAGTGACCCAGTGCCCCGTAGAGTCTTGCCCATAGCCGCCGGCGATATAGAGAAAAGGTCCGTCCTGGTAGAAAAGCTGGCCAGTGGACATCCATTCGTCTTTGAGGTCAGCGAATTTTGCCGGAAGAGAGTCAACGGGCACATGATAGGTGCGCGCAGGCTTGGCTGTCGTATCGACAACCCACACATTCGGATTTGCTTCCGCACGGGCAAATTCGGCTGCGGCTCCGCCCATAGAGTGATATCCAGCAATCCGTCCTCCGATGAAGACCCATCGACCTTTCCATTGGGCGAAAGAAGATGATTCCACTCGCGGGGCCTCAGGAAACGCTGCACTATCGTTCTCGGTCGCATCGACTGTGAAGGGTAATTTGACAGGCGTGAGAAACGCAAGGCAGAAGGCGAGCAAGTGAATCACGATCATCGTTGAATGCGCAGAGCCTCCGCCGCAAGCGCTTCTTCGATGTGGTGCAGAGAAAGACTGCTGATCTGTTCGCAGGCACGAGCGACCAGACCTGTCATGTTGGCTACGGCGAAACTGATGCCACTCAGATTTCTAGCTGGAGAGACGCCAGGCAAGGGCCGCGGGAAACCTGAGGCGCTGTAGCGAGTGACGCCATCGACCTGAGTAAGGCGGTAACCATGACGGGGAAGCTGCCAGTCAACATCTACAGGAAGGACTCCCTTCAGCAGGCCGGGCAAAACAGGCCGACCCGCCTCAGAATGAGCGCAGATCAGGACAGTCCCGCTGGCTGCAGCTTGCTTAATTAAGACTTCAAAGTCGGGCTGATAGATCAGGTTGTGCGTGCCCAGGCTCAAGTTGACGAGATTCATGCGATGGTCGATGGCCCATCCGATGGCGCGCATTAACCGGCTCGAGGTGGTGCGCAGAGAATCACTGAAGAGTTTTACGGCGTAGTAATCAGCGCCTGGAGCTTTTTCCTGAATGGCAGCGGCTACGGCTGTACCGTGTCCGAGTTCGTCATGCCAGGCCTGGCCATTCTCATCGATATCACTTTCAGGAACTCCAGGCATGACGACCCCGGAAGTCCTGGCGAAGATATGCTGGTGATTCGCATTAATGCCGCTGTCAATAATCGCGATTTTCAAGCCTCGACCCGTGGCATTGGGGAAAGGCATTTGCTGGGAAGCCTGAGCAGCCGCTGCACTCATGCGAGGACTTCCTCCTCGACCAGACGGCCATGCTCAAGCCGCAGGATCTGGTCGGCGGCGAGAGCGAGCATCGGCTTGTGGGTAATCACGATCAGCGTCTTGCCTCGGAACTTTTGCTGGAGACTATCGGCGAGTTCCCTTTCGCAATCGTGGTCGAGGGCAGCACTGGGTTCATCTAAGACGATTACCTGTGGGTCGGAGACATAAGCGCGGGCGATGGCAATACGCTGGCGTTCACCGGCAGACAGCGTTAATCCTCGTTCGCCAGCGACTGTATCGAGGCCAGCGGGTAACTTACGCAGCAACTCACCCAGTCCAGCACCGTGCGCAGCTTCTTCTACCTGCTGGCGGGAAACTCCTTTTCTGGCATAGGCGATGTTTTCGAACAGGGTGGCCTGGAGAATATGCGGAGACTGCTCAATCAGGACGACGGCTTCGCGCAGGTCGCGGAGACGCAAGCTTCGAAGATCGACGCCATCGATGGTCACCGAGCCACTATCGGGATCGAGCAATCGTACCAGCAGGTCAGCAATGGTGGATTTGCCTGCCCCGCTCGGTCCAACGATAACCGAGAATCGACCGGCCGGGATCTGAAGGCTGACTTTATCGAGGACGACACGTCCATCGTGCCGCAGTGTCACGTTGTGCAATTCAATGCCGCGAAGCATTCTGGGGACGGGAACAGGGTTCGGGGCCTCAGTGACTTCAGCCGGTGTATCGAGCAGTTCGAGCACTCGCCCGAGAGAGACCCGCGCTGAGGACAGAGCCGATGAAAGGCCGAGCAGGTTCTGCACCGGAGACAGCAAGCGAGCATGATAGGCCATGAAGGCCACGAGCGTTCCGATAGTCATCCGGCCCAGAATGATCTGCTCACCACCGTAGAGAAATACGGCAATGGTGGCTCCCGTAAAAATGGTTCCCGGTACCGTTCGGCCCAACAGATTGACGTTCTGAAAACGCATGAGACAGGAGACGAAAGAGGTATTGCGCTGGCGAAAGCGGTCGATCTCGTGATCGCTTGCGTTGAAACAGGCGAGAAGCCGGACACCGATCAGTGTTTCGACAAAGAGGCTGCCGATGGCAGCGCTGTGTTCACGGAGTTCAAGAGCAAGTCTGGTGATGCGGATTTGACAGAACCTGAAGATGGTCAGCGCGATGGGAATCAGGATCACGCCCAGCACGAAAAGCTTCCAACTCAGGAACAACATCATTCCTAAGCTGCCAAGGATGAACAGCACGTTACTTAAGGAACTAAGAAAGGAATCGGCAGAGATGCGCTGAACCTCGGCGACATCACCATTCAGACGTGATACTAAATCACCCAGCCTGGACCGAGCGAAGAAGCGGGGCGAAAGAGTGTGCAGATGACGATACACAGCCAGTCGCATGTCGAACAGCATGTCGGCCGAGAGCCGCATGTAGCCGTAACCGGAGATGTAGCTGAGGACGAAACCTGCGACGGTGGCTCCAAACATCAGGCTGGCTGCCAGAACTAGGGCGTGCATATTACGCCCGAGAAGCGCTTTATCGACCAGGTATTTGGAGAGAAAGGGCTGGGCCAGGCCAAGCAGACTACCGATGAGGCTGATCACGATTACCAGGAGCAGCTTCCAGGCGTAAGGACGCAAGAACAGCTTGATACGGAAAAAGTCACTCCATGGCCGTTTAGGATGTACTGGAGCGAGTGCTGTGGCTGGCATGCTGGTGAAAAGTACCTAGCGCTGCGCCAGCGTGATCAGGTTTGTTGTTGTGTCCTTGTTCAGGTAGATGACTTTTTTCGATTCTAAAGTTGCGGCATCCCAAATTTCCAGCGTGGATCCAGCCCCGTAGAGGTAGAGCCGCTTTCCGTCGCCGCCCACTGCGAACTTGAAAGTAGGGCGGGTCTCAAACTCTTTCTTGTTGATGACTTTATGACTTTCGATATCCCAGACCCACCATTCGGTCAGCTTGTTCTCACCCGTTCCCATTTTTGGCATTACCGAGTAGCCTCGTTTGTGGTCGGGTGAAATCAGGAACCCCATCATTGGCAGCAGCGGCCCGATGGGGAAGTAGGTGACCTTGCGGGTGGTCAGGTTCATCGTGGCCATGCCGAGTGTGCCTTTGTGCACCACCTGATCGACTGAGGTGAAAACAGAAGTGACGGTATCGGGCGAATCGAACGTGTCGCCACTCTCGGCAAGGTGATAGGGCGTCGCACCGGGATAGCTAGGCTGCGCCAGAGGGATCTCTTCGACTTGCGTGAACGTCGCCAGGTCGAAGACCAGAATGTTTTCCTGGAAGACGTAGAGCAATTTGCCATCCGGCGATACCTTGAATGTGGCGTTGAAGCCGAAGCCTTGATCCATTCCCTTGGGGAAGGGCCACGCTTTGGCAATCTTCATATCGCGGAGATCGATCGCTATGAATTGAGGATCTTCAACGTGATAGTGTTCGATATCTTTGATGACGACCTTCATCGTGGTGTATAGATAGCGGCCTTGGGGATCGACCGCCAAACCGGAGTAACGAGCGCTATTTCCGATGTTGATGGGATCAGGGCCACTCCCAATCAAGCGGGGACGGGTACGCGCATCGGAGAGGTCGAAGCTGCCCAAGACTTTGCGATTGGTCAAGTCTACCGATTCGAACACCATCCGGGTGGTGAGTATGTAGAGGGTCTTCTGATCGGCAGACAAGGCGGTTACACGCGGGATGCCTGTTAACTGAATTTCGCCGACGACTTCTTCTTTGTCTTCATCGAACACCAGCAGCTTCTTGTCGAGCGTGCCGATGTACATGAAGTGCCCTGCGGAAATGGCGCCCTGCCGTGAAGCGGCGCCTCCCGCTCCGGCTAATGCGACCAGGGCCAGTAAGGCAAGTGCGAACGTCTTCATAGTGACTCCGGTCAGGGGAATACGATGTCTACCTTGCGCCAATCGTTTGCTGCCGAGGAGCATTTGTCTGTCCAGTCAACGGCATTATTCAGATGATCGGGAACCTGTGCGGGCCAACCGCAGCCCAGATGACAATCGAAGAGATCGCGCTCTACGGGTTGACAAAGACCGGCGACGCCGCCCGACACATCGACTTCCCAGCCGGGCGTGAAATTGAGCGTACAGCCCATCGGATAGTAGATTTTGCCTTCCCCGCCCCTGGACTGCAAGGCTCGAACATCTTCTTCGGCCGCAGCGGCAACAGCTTTTTCGGTCTTTTTGGCTTTCCGGTTTACTGCTCGAAGTGAATTCATTGAGAAGCTCCTTACTTCTTTGTCGGGTCAGTTATCGTTGAAGCGATCGAGGAAGGACGGGTTGCGGACGCTAATCTCGCCGTAAATCCGCAAGCAAAGATCACTCCAGCCGCGAATCCAATCGCAGTAGTGCAAATTGGCGGCGGAGGTGTTGCCCTGATGAATGAAGGCCTCGTGGTAACAGCCGCCAGCACAGGTTGGGCGAGCCCAGCAAGTGTGGCAATCGTAGCGAGCTCCGATGTGATGCGTATCGAGGAATTTTTCGCGGGCGATCTGATCGACGCCGCCGTTTTGAACGTGGCCCATTTTGCCGACGGGCGAATCGACGAAACGATGGCAAAGGCTGATATCGCCAGCAGTGCCTACACCTAACAGACCAAGACCGGCTCCGCACGGATAGGCTTTGCTGATTCCCGTGTGCAACTCTTTCAGAGTGTCGCTGGCGTTCGTGAACCCATGCTGACGGCCTTCGATGGCGTAATCCCGGTACTGCCAGGCGAGTTCCTCAAACCCTTCGAGAACGTTGCCCATCTTCTGTGGACCAAGCGAGTAGAGACGATCGGGGCTAGCCGTAGCAGGAGAGAACCCAACCGAGTCGAATCCGACTTCCTGAGTGAGGTGCTCGTAAATGCGGCGAACGTGTGAAACGCCGGAACTCAGGGTGACCCGAGCGCCAATCGAGTTAGTCCGGTGGCGCTGAAGAAGCATTTTGATTTTGGGGACGATGATGTCGTAGCTCCCGCGGCCATTGTGGAACACGCGCATCTTATCGTTCAGTTCGCGATCGCCGTCGATGCTGACCGTGACGCCTACTTTGTGTTCAGAAAGAAAATCGATGATCTTCTCGCTCAGCAAGGTGCCATTCGTAGTCAGGCTGAACTCGACTGTTTTGTTAGCCTCGGCGGATTTGCGTTTGGCATATTCGACCGAAAAGCGAAGTAACGGGAAGTTCATCAAGGTTTCCCCGCCAAAGAAGGTGACGTGGATGGCGGGACGCCCGGCGGACTCTTTAATCAGCATGTCGATGGCAGACTCGGCGACCTGCTGATCCATGTATTTCGGTTTGCCGGCCGTGTTGCTGATTTTATCGTCGCTGTATTCGTAGCAGTAGCCGCAAGCGAGGTTGCATTGATTGGTTACGTTCAAGACGATTCGCTGCAAGGGAAAACTCCGGTTGGGGAGTCGCGGCGGTTCGGAAACAGGGACGCCGTTCGAGATAACGTCGGACTGCTCCAGTTCGGCGAGTGCCAGTGAGATCTCACTATGCCGGTAGCCCCGCCGGGAGAGGATTTCGATCAGTTCGTCAACGAAGCAGGATCGGGTAGCCAACTGGTCGACGATTTCGCGGCCGAGCGGATCGAGGGCGAAAATGGCTCCACTCGGAACCAGGTAAACGAACCGGGTTCCGGCCGACTCGAACGGATGAAATTCGCGTAATTGGTAAGGCTCTAATCCGGTAATCGCTTCGGCAACGGCGCTCATCTTGCCACCTCAGGCTGGTCATAACGCATATAAACAGGGATGGTGACGACCAGGTAGGAACGTGCTTTCATTGGTTTCCCTTCAGGAGAGTTGTATGCGGCAGCGACC
Source organism: uncultured Bryobacteraceae bacterium (assembly GCA_964245395.1). Taxonomy (GTDB): domain Bacteria; phylum Acidobacteriota; class Terriglobia; order Bryobacterales; family Bryobacteraceae; genus Bog-105. The sequence goes on along the minus strand of CAXTMN010000003.1, from coordinate 98,338 downwards.
CAAACGTCGCCCCAATTGTTAGTTGGATAGTTGTTCGCCTGTTTCCTGCGTTCAGGATTCGGGCCTTCGATATTCGGAGTGAAGAGGCCCGTGTCGTTGATTTTTCCAACGAACTTTGCGTCATCGTCTCCAGGCGTGGAAACGAATTCTTCCATCGACCAGGTTGCCGAGACCGGTCCAAGTGGGATGTCGTCGGCTGTCTGCGCCTTTCCATCGGGACCAGCGGAGTAGGCGATGGCTTCGAATTGTGCGAACTGCTTGTCGGCGATAACACCCCCGAGGCGGGCCATGCTAGCGTCGGGCATCACTTTGATATAGGCGACCTTGTCGTAAACGGCGATGGCCTTTTCGGCCGTCGAGCGACGGAACGAGAGATCGCGGATACCGGTAGGGAGGTTGGAGTCGACTGATACCTCGACGGTGGCGCTGGACTGATCGTGCCGCACGATGCGCTTTACCGAGATGCCCCTGCCCAGATCGAAATCACTTGGCTTCATGTCAGCGGGCAGGTTCGCACCATAGATCCTGAATTCACTGGAGGAAGGAGACTGCAAAGAGAACGTTCCCGCACCGGCAATCAGGGGAGTGGTGGAGATTCGCGTCAGGTGGGCGTCGATGCCGAATTCCTGATATCCTCCCCAGAACCAGCGACCGTCCATGGTGTTGCCGTCGCGCGAGACGAAAAGCGCTTCGCGCCATTCAGCTGGCTGAGACCCCGGATCAGCGGGCGCCTGATGGGTTTTATTGTTTGTTTCGCCTAGGGATGCGACCGCGGCGCCGCTGTTACTTCGACCACGCCAACTGTAACCGGTGTAGACGATGCCCTTGCCGCTGCGGGAGAGCTCGATGCCGCTAAGGGCGTACTCGATCTTGGTCTTGGTAACGAACTCTTCGGGCGAGGGGCCAGGCTCGATTGTGACCACGCCGAACACGCGACCCTTTCCCTGCTGATAGCCGGTCAACATCCACTTGCCTTCAAGCTTGGGGGTGCGCATGGCTGCTTTCCACGCAGCCCATTCGGGGGTCATCAGCGGTTGCGCTCGAGAAAGATAATCAAGCGCAACGTCGACCGGATACTTACCGTCGGTTCGTTCCGGTGCGGCCGAAGCGGGTACGACGGCAGGATAGCTGGTAACAGCTGAAGACAAGACTACTGGAGCCTCTGGTTGCGGTCCACTTGGTTTGCGGGGACGGAAGGTATTTTCGGCACCAGGGAATAATCCGATGTGCATGGCGATCAGCTTCTCGTAATCATCACGCGTACGCCGCTGGTTGAGGACTCGCCCAATGGTGTGACAGTAATTACAGGTGTGTTGCAGCGCGTTATCGGGAATCTTGTCGCTTTGATCGCGGAAGAGACGGTGCTCTGCCTCCCAAAAAACAGGTTTGGCTTCTTCGGGCGCCAAGCCATTGTTTGTGCTGAGGTATCGAAGAATGTCGCGCGCTTCTTCCGGCTTGATGGTAAGGCCGTTCAAACGGACCATACGCTTGATAGCTTGTTCCCAGACTTCAGGACTTGTCCGGATGTAAGAGAGGCGGCGCATCATGCCGTTTTGGTCCCGCTGATGACAGCCACCGCATTTTGTAATGGTGAGCTGATTGTCGATGACAATCCCGGGTATGGCCTCTTGAGCCATCAGGGAGCAATCTCCGACTGCCGTCAAGAAAGCAACAAACACGAATATCTTAGTGAATCGCATCGCTTTGCCGGGAAGCATCTGGGGATCCTTGCTGCTAGAAAGTGACACGCGCGGTGGCCTGAATAGTACGGGGGCCACCGCCCTCAGCTGACTGGACGTTCGAGATGGTTCCGAAAGCAGCCGTGTTGTACGTAGTGTTTGGGACAGCGTAATTTGGATGGTTCAAAACGTTAGCAGCTTGTGCGCCGACAGAGAAGCGGACCCTCTCCGTTAAGGGGATAGCTTTCATAAGCGAAAGGGAAACGGCCTGTGTACCTGGACCGTTCGCGACACCGACCGGAGATGTCGGAAAACGGCCGATGTTGTTGGGCGGAACGGCAAAGGCCGCGGGGTTGAGCCAATCGCCGACCGACTTTGTCGTGGGATAGAGGGAGACGCCTGAAACGATATCGGCCCGGCCATTTCCTGTGATCTGCGGGAAGCCGGTACCGGAAGGGTCGGCGCCCGGCACGGTCACGGTTAGATACGGTCCGCTTTGGAAGACCACGACACCGGCTAACTCCCATCCGCCGATAACGCGATCGACAAGGCCGTTGGCATTCCTGAAGAACGACCCTTGTTTGCCGAAAGGCAGCTGGTACAAGAAGGTGGACAGAAAGCGATTCCGGCGCGTGAAGGCGACGTTCCCGTAATCGAGCTTGAAGTCGTTGACGTAGGTGGCAATGCCGCCGGCTTCACTGGCGAAGGCCGATGGGTTGTAGCTTTGCGCATCAGAAAGATTCTTCGAGAAGGTATAGCTGGCAACAAACTGGAGACCTCGAGAGAAGCGTTTGGTCCCAGCGACAGTGAAAGCTTCGTAATTCTGTACGCCGCCGTTTACCTCTGACTCGACCTCGCCGAAGTTCGGATACTTGAGGAATTGACTGGCGGCCGCATAACCAATGGTATTTGGTGGTAATTCACCGAGGTTTACCTGCACGCCCAAGTTGCTGCCGTGGTTTCCGTCATAGGATAATCGGAGGCCGGTGTTGAACCCCAGGTCGCGTTCAATCGTAAAGTTCCATTGCTGAACCGTCCCTTCTTTATAGTTGAGATCGCTTGCCTGCTGAAAGAACTGGCTGCCTGGCTGAGCGAGATTGGAGGGAAACGGATCGGGGAACGTTAAGGCCGGCTGCCCGTTCACAATAGCTTGGTTGTAGAAGCCCTGATTAGCACTGTGGATCGCGTAACCGCCTCCGAGAATGCTGCCGAGCGGAATCTCGATGAATCGACCGTAGCCACCTCTGATAACCGTTTTGCCATCTGCCGTGGCTCGCCAAGCAAATCCGATGCGCGGACCAAAATCGGTCTTGTTGGTGTTATGCAGGTTCTGGGGTAAACCAACCTGAGAGGCGGTGAAGATAGGCGTAGCGCCAATGGACGCCGCGAAAAGGGGGCTGAGGATCTTTTGTGACCCATTCGGGATCACGACTGCGCCCAACACTGACTGCCCGTTCACGATCGTTTGATAGTCGGGCAGAAAATTGGAAATGTTTAAATCGTGGTCGTAAAACTTCGGATGCAGCTCGTAGCGCAGGCCGTAGTTGATGGTCAAGCGAGGAGAGACTTTCCAGTCATCCTGAGCATAGAACGCGTAGGCTGGGTCATAACCATCCAGTTGATCCTGAACAAGCGAATCGAGAAAAGTCTTGTCAGGAATCCCGAGTAGAAATGCGGCAAAGGGATTACCGATGTAAGCGTTTGCTGCACCAATCCCACCGGTCACGGCTCCATTAAAGTTGTATTGACCGAGGCGATAATTCGCATAAACACTGTCTGAGTGGCCAGTCAGGTAGCGATAGTCAATGCCTACTTTGACGGTGTGCTCATGGCGGGTCCAGGTTACATTGTCCAAGATCTGGAACGTTCCGTTTCTACCTGTGGAGGAGGCTGTTCCTCCAGTGGCCTGAAAACCGGCTATGTTGAAGTTTGGAACCGCGTTGCCGGGCGGTAACGAAGGAAGGCCAGTGAGGCCGATTTCACTGACGAACTGTCCGGGATTCGCCGCGAAACTAGTTCTGGTGTGGTTACCGTTGAAGCCTACGCGGGCCTCGTTGACCAGGGAGGCAGAGATGAGGTAGTTGTGGGCCGCAGTGAAACCGAAGTCGATTTCAGGAAGGGAAAAAGGACCTAAGAGCGCGGATCCTGTTGCAGCTGAGCTGCTGCCGGGCGCCACGGAGACACTTCGGATTTTGTACGTACCTCGAACAAAGGCCGACTGTTTGGAATTGATGTTCTGATCGATTCGCAAATCAGCCTGGTCGCTGGAAATGGGAGTGGGCAGATTCTCGGAGAAATTGTTCGAGATGGAGTTAGGGGCGCCAGCGTTGGGAAGCGGGAAAAGGTACTTCAGGGCATTCAGCGCGACGGGCGAGATCTGGTTCAAAGGAATCTGATTGTTCGGGTACGGGATTCCCGTTCCTGGCATATAAACGGGCTTTGAATAGACGGATAGATTACCGCTCCGGAGCGCCAGGGAGGGAACGCTCTCCACGAGAGTTGTCTGCTTGGGCAGACGAAGGCCTTCGTAGGATGCGAAGAAAAAGGTCTTATCGCGCCAGATCCTACCACCGCCGAAAGCCCCGAAGTCATTCAGCTTGATGGTTGGCTTAACGGCGTTGAACGGATTACGCGCATTCATAACCGTGTTTTGTAGATTTTCGAAAGCCCCACCGTGGAAATTGTTTGATCCGCTTTTGGAGATGGTGGTGATGTCGCTCACGCCTCCGAACTCCGCAGTGTTGTTGACCTCGCTAACGCGGATCTCGGCAATGGCATTGAACGAGGGGAACAGCTCGGTCAGGGGTCCGCTGGAACGTGGGCCCATGCTGCTGATGCCGTCGATACTCATTTGCAGCATCGTGGGTTTGGTGCCTGCGACAGAGATGTTGCCGCTGGCATCAGTTTGAACGCCCGGTTGCGTGGTCAACGTGGACATGGGACTGGTCGAGCCGCTCGACCGCGTGGCGATAGCGACGGGTAAGTCGATGAGCTCACGGCCACTCTTCGTCGCCGTAATATTCGAGACGTCCGTGTTGATGACTTCTGCTGATTCAGCGGTGACGTTGACGGACTGCGTCTGAGTGCCGACCACCATCTGGCCATCAATCCGGGCTGTTTGCCGTGCATCTAACTGGATGGAGTACGCCGCAGTTTGGAAACCGGGGGCTTTCATAGTCACGCTGTAGGCGCTGGGTTCGAGGTTCGGAAGCGAGTAGTCGCCGTTCTCATCCGTCATAGTGGTGCGACCGGCCGACGTCCGGGTATTTTCTACCACGACCATGCAGTCCTTAATCACTGCGCCGCTGGGATCATGCACTGTGCCCAAAAGCGAAGCATAAGTCGACTGCCCCAGGACCGAGGAAAGAATCAGAGTAAGTCCCGCTGTGATTTCCCCTGCCCGCCTGAAAAGCTGGTGAGTCGTCAGTAGGTGTTGCCACCGGTTCTCCTTGGTGCGTGCACCAAGACAACGTATATCCATCGCTGTATCCCCCAAATGAGCGAAAGATCTGGATGGCAACGCTGCCAAAAAAGATCGCGAATCTAGAAAGTTCTAGCCCCGGACTTCATGGTCTCCGTTCGTGAAATTGACTATCGGACATTTGCGAGGGTTTAGTCAAGTGTTCCGGCGCACGGGGCTGGGCAGATGACTGCGCTGTAAGTTATTGCAGTAATTGAAGGTTCGTGCCTGGGCTACGGTAACCAGTTACCGTTCTCACCCCTCTTGCGGACGGTAAGTGACCGTGTCGTTTCGGGTTCTAAAAGAGACTACAGAAGCAAGCAACGCGGAACGAAATATTGAGAGTTATGAGCAGGCGTTGGAGAAGCGAATGGTAGCTTGAGCGCCCGTCTGCGAGCTAGCTCAATTTCATTCGGTGGAGGAGGATGCCGTAACGCGGATCGGGACGAACCCGCTCGTAAAGTGGATCCCATTGCAAGTCTAGATTTAGGTCCCTTTGATCGACAGCCTTGTCGAGCCATAGAAAGGCATGATCGTTATCACCGAGTCCGATATAAATGTCGGCGATGGCGAGCGCAGGAAAGGGAGCGCTCCGGGCCTGACGGAGGAAGCTGTCCAGGATTCGGTGGGCGTCTGCGGTTTCACCGCAAACCGCATAAGCATAACCTAACAGAGCGGTCCTGTAGGGACCCCCCAGGAGGTCCTGTGCCGTTTGTAGCTCGCGCAATGCTTCCGATTGCCTGCCTGCCAGCAGATAAGTGAACCCTAGACCTTGATGGGCCAAGCCGAGCCTCGGCTCCATCGCGAGAGCGGTCCGAAATTGAGAAATTGCAGCGTCATACCGGCCCATAACTGACAGATACCCAGCTAAGGATTGGGCTGCGTAAGCAGAAACCGGGTCCAGCTCAGCAGCCGCTCGACGCTGAGCGAGAACCTCGGCCTTTCGTCCAACCAAGGCCAGATATTTGGCATACCAGAGACGGCCAACGGCGTTGCCAGGGCTGAGTTGCAAGCCCTTCTTAAATTCCGTTTCCGCCGTGGCCCAATCGTATTCATATTCTGAGCTGACTGCAAGGTCGAAGTGGGGTTCTCCGAGGGTGCTATCCAGCGCCAGGGCTCGGTCCGCAACCTCCCGGATTCGATTCTTTGTCTCAGTCGCCGATGATCCTGTACTTGCCAGCTGGGGCGCCATTACGTAGCAATCTGCCAGTGCGGCATAGGCGCGTGCAAAGGAAGGGTCTTGAGCAATAGCTTCTTGGAAATATCCACTGGCCGTTCGCAGGCCGTCAGCTGTAAGTTTGTTCCAGAAGTGCAATCCTCTGAGATAGCTTTCGTGCGCAGCGAAGTTAGGCAGGGGCGGTTTTGAAAGCATGCTGATCAACTCACGGCTTGCACTGTGGGTAATCACCATGCCGAGCACGCCGGCGACTGCCGAGGAGATTTCTGTTTCGATCGCAGGCAGATCACTTGCTTCCCGATCGTAGCTTCCGGCCCAGAGATGATAGCCGTTAGGCACGCTGTTGAGCTGGACTGTGACACGCAGCCGATTTTTTGTCTTGCATACGCTGCCGATCAGGACTGTATCTACATGCAGTCTTCGGCTGACCTCATGAAGATCAACCGGCATCGCCTTGAACTGAAATGCAGACGCGTGAGCAATCACTTGCAGTCCCGGCACCGTTCTCAGAGAGGAAATCAGCTCGTCAGTCAGTCCGTCACTGAGGAAGTCGTCTGCTTGCTGATCGCCAAGATTGACTAACGGCATTACAGCCAAAGAAGCATGATCCACGGCCATGGCGCCTGGGGTAATGCGCCAATAATGAAAGGCAGCCGCGCTCGCAACCAGAAGAATGAGGATACTTAGCGAGAGAGTAGCCGTCTTCCAGTGTGGCTGTCGCGGCAATGTCAGTACTTCCGGCAAGTTGAACGGAGCTGGTGTTTGCGAAGGAGCGGAGATCGACGTTGCGGTCTCCGTGCTGGTGAAAGACGGTACGTAAGAGCCTTTCGGAAGCTCAATGAGGATGGGATCGTTTTGACCTTCGGATTCGTAGTACCTCCCTAATCTTGCTCGCAGCTTTCTTGCCTGGGTGCGCACGATTGGATCGAGGCGAGGATCGAAGGACTCACCGCGATTGAGCGCCTCCGTGCCGATTACATACTCTTTTAGCAGGTGCCCACGGCCCGCAATGGACTGCTCGACGGCGTATCGAAAGAAGACTCTCTGCCCTTCAGCAGCGTGAAATGTGCGACTGGAGAGAATCGTCTCAAGCTGGTTTCGAATAGCTTCGACTGGAAGGAGCAGAGTGTCTTCGCACCTTCCCGGCTGATCACCGAGTCCCTGATCCACGGTCTGTCCCTGATCCACGGTCTGTTTCACTATTATTTTGAGCAATCCCTTTCTGTCCGGACAGCACAAGCAGAGTCACGCGTTACAAATGGAAGCCATGGACAGGATGGAGGTACGGACTTGGACCGGCTAGAGACCGGCAACGAGCTGGGTTGCCGGACGGAACGAACTTAGAGGTTGAGAAACGAGTGTCGTCAATTTACCACTCGAAGAACCCGTATGTCAATGTTGTTCGTTGGTTAGAGGTTCGAGTGCAAATCCGTTGAGCCGGTATAGAAAAGGCGAACTAGGCTTCCGCTGACGAGCGCACCATTCTAATCCAATCCGCGTTGCAGCTAGCTGCTGGTCCCACCACGGGCCCCAATTTCCGGCTTGATAATAATCGTCGCATTGCATCAGATGCTTGCTAAATCCCGCAAGAAGCCGAGACTGGTAATGAGCTAGTAGAGCCGCTTCATTCCCACCGTGACACACGGATTGAACGACAGCCGAGGCCAGAATAGCTTCCCGAATGGCATTCCCAGTTCCATCACCGCAAAGCGGGTCGAATGCTACGCCAGCAGTGCCGCAGGCCAGCCATCCAGGCCCACACAGAGGGTTGGTGATGCGGGGGTGACAAGGAAAGCTGCCATAAGTCGAAGTCGTTTCCGCAATCTGCCGCGCGACAAGTCTGCTCTCGAGTAGAAGTGATTCGGGCGAATCGCCAACCGAAAGAAGCGATCCACTGTCTTCCCGACCAGGCAGGAGAAATAACCACCCGGCCTGGAGAGATTCCACCCAGCAAGTGTTCCTGCTCGAACCCGGCTGCAGCGTGACAGTACTGGCAACTGCCGTGCGGCAGCCGAAATTTTGCAGTTCTGATTCGAAGGGCAGCGGCTGGGCAGTAGCAATTGTCCATGCAGTTCCGTTTTGTTGTTCTGGAGCAGCGCACTCCGGCTCTGGCCGTAAACGTTCCAGTAAGTCTTTTTCTGCCAGAACTACTGCAGAATGCGAAAACTCTCGAGGCGCTGCGAGGGGTCCCCAAGCAACAATGCGCTTACAGATGCGAGGGAGGCCGGCAAATAAACCCGGTTGGTCGAAAACGTCCTGCATAAGCCTCTGAGTTCCTTCGCTTACCATGATCGCCGGTAATCTCGAACGGTTTGCGCGACTCGACAAGACACGATATCCAGCCCGGCCAAGCAAACTTTCAGAGCAATAGGCGGCTACTCCCTCGCCGGTGATTTTCACTGAACAAGACGCCATTGTGAACTCAGCTCAAGCTGAAAGGGTTCTCTGGACCGCTTCGCCTCAGCCTTCGATCTTCTCATTTGAGATTTTCAAGTGATGGCTGCACCCAAGAAGACAAGAAGGTTCCGATCGAAGGGAACTGTGAGGTTATGATGCTCAAGGCCGGAAGGGCGCCATAGCCGATCAGTTTAAGGTAGAACTCTTTATTCAGTTCTCCTGCGCTGGTGCCGCTGAGCCGGCTCAGGATGGGATCCCGCTCCATTTGCGACATGATTTTCCAAACCAAGTAGCCAAGCAGCAAGAAGGCCAAAAGCAGAAATCGACTGATGGTTTGCGGTGATTGAAAGCTGTATACGTTGAGAGCCACGACGAAGAACCCAAACCCGAGTGACAAGCTGAGAGTAAGGTTTTGGATCTGCCGAACCGCATAGTTTATGAAGAGGGAGAACTGTAGGGCCACAAACGTCTGGACCAGCGCATAGGCGTCCTCTTGGCGAGTCTCTGCTTGTGGAGCAACACTCTCGTTTTCCGGTGTGCTCAGCGCGGGATTCCAAGGCAGGGTGCGGGTTCTCCACTCAGGGAGCAAAACTAACTCACTGAGCTGGTGAGACATGTTGGCTCCCAAGAACCGGAGACGGAGAAATTGAGTTCGTTGAGCAGGCCTGTCCTGCTTATTTCCAATCAACGTACTGAGAATCGACCAGTAATCGCGAATCCACGCATCCAGTTCGGGAGGGCACAGATTGAATGGACAGGTTTTCCGCTCTAAGTCGACTTTCAAATTGTGCAACACAATTGTGGAGCGGGTGGGGATATCTAAAGATTGCAGGTTCAGTCGCCTTGCCCAGATTGGACCGTTTCTGCCGGCGTCTCTCAGTTGGGTGAACGAGTTTCCGATAGGGAGCAGGTTTAACCGAATCAGCAGGGGTTGCAGAGCAGACCAGCTGAAATGGACCTGAACGGCGGTTGCGATCATGCAGAGCGCTAAGAGGGCCGCTAAGACCATTACCAGCCAATCGTAAGTTTTGCCCTCGAGAGAAGCTACCGTTACATTGATTCGGGAGATCAGCCCAAACAGCGCTGTCGATGCCAACCCGATGGCTAGGAAGGCAATTTGCCGCTGGGAAGAAAAGTTCATCGGCGCTACCAGGATGCGGTTTAAATCGCGCCTGCAGTTACGCATTTTCCCGTTAAAGAAGCGGTCAAATACGGCAGTAAACATCCGGGGGCGCTGGTTGATCGCGATGTAGAAACGAATCAGGCTGGATACGGAAAATATGAATAAGCCTGACAAGAAAAAGAGAATGGGCAGCGCCGGCGAGGAGCCCACTTGCAGTTCCAGAGCGCGGAACGAGAAGAAGAAGCCTACTCGGCTGTTGGCACGCAGGCAGCAAAAGGCCCAGGCGGATATAAGACTTCCGAATAATAGAAAAATCGCGGTGAGGTATGCCCAGCGGATTGGGGTGTTTCCGGGCTTTTGCAAGACTCTCGGTAACAGTTTGAGCGAGACTGCGATGGGAAAGAGTGTACCGAAAAGCAGGAGTAACTGCGGCCATTGATACCCGACAGAACGGTGCCTGATTAACGGGAGGTAATGGGTCGCGAAGGGCACAAGCAGAACGGCCTGCAGTGCTGCGAGCGTAAGCAGTGAGCAAATCAGGCAGGTCAAGCGGTGTGCATCGGCAATATGATTTCCATCGGGCGCAGCCATCGACCAAGACAGCACGCGACTGTCTCCATCCAGATGCAAAATCCACCCGCAGATCAGGAAGCTCGCCAAGGTAAAGGTGACAGCTAAGACATTCCACAGGGCGGGCGGATTCGGGAGCTCGAAATGTGGCTCTAGGGGGCTTGTTACGTCCTTAAACCAATGGGCATCCGAGTTCGGCATCAGCTTGAGCGGGGAGAACCCTTCGTGGGTTAACGTCATCAGCCAAGAAGGTGGATGGGATTGTCCCTGCCAGGAATAATCGTTCAGCTGTGGAAAGTCCTTCGGTGGTAGAAGAAAGAACTGAATGGCGTTGTAGAGCCCCTGGGAGTTGGCGTTTACATGAGGCACGTGCTCGCTTAACCACTGTTGTGAAGAGGAAAAGAGCGGATAGGGCGAGATCGCGAGGGTTCCGGCGAGCGACGCCGTGCGAGCTTCCTGCACGAAAAGCAAATCGGGCGAGGTAACCAGCAAGCGCGTGTTGGGGCACTGACGCCTCAGCACTTGCGCCAGAAACAGCGAATCGAGTACGTTTGTCGCTGCGATCTCCACCATGCGTATGTGGTCACGACGAATTTCATCCATGATCTCCCCGATCGCTGCGTTTTGGGACAGAGGCGTTTGTGCTTGCGAAAAGACCGGCACGCTATCCTCTCCGCTTTCGGCGTCTTTCAAGGAAAACTCTACTTGATCTGCCGTTGGCGTTCGCGCTGGAGACGTGGTGAGAGCGTCACGGTAAACGTTTCTGAGATGGGAGATTTCCCGTGGAAAACGGAGAACGTGCAGGCCGTCTAAGGCAGTCGAGTGTGACTTCGAATAGCCTTTCGAAAACCCAGATTCATCCTCGACTAAGACTCCCGCTTCGGTAACCGGAATATCCAAATTTCTCAGGATTTCAGCGAATTGCCTATTCTGGTCGTCTGCATTAGCACCGGTTGCGTTGAAAACAACGGCTGTGTCCTTTTGAAAAGCCTGGGCGGCTTCCGTACTCGTCGCTGTTCCGGTAAAAATCCGGTACTGGTAGGGGATTCGATCCGTGATGGTGAGGCCGCTGGGGCTGGCGCGTTCGGTCTTAATCAGCTGGGCCAGCGAGTAGAACGATCCCGAGAAACTCGGAGTGGCCATGCGGACATACGGCTCGTCCCCAAGGGCGCGCATGTAGGCTCGCGCTGCCCTGAATTGTAGACCGTTGATGCCGAGGGTAGGCGTTTCTCCAACAAGAAAAATGAAAAGCAACTCCGAGTCGAAGCGAGGCGCAATGGGGTTTTCCGTTCCGACCTCCGACTGCGCTCCGTCGCCAGTTCCCGAAGGGCTGTGGCGAAAAATCAGCAGTCCTGGCTGCTTCTCTTCCCTGCGCATCTGGAGACGCTGCTTGCGCCGACCTTCCGGCGTTTCTTTGTCTGAACTGGCAGTGCTGTACCAGGGCAACCACTGACCGGCAAATTCCCAATGCGAGTCATAGGCTGCTTGCCCGATGGCTTCGAGCGACGAATCGGTATCCAATGAGAGGCGGGTATGCCTTGGGTCGGGAATGGTCGCAAGCAAAAACCGGCTGTGATTCGGCTGCCACCCGAAGTACGAGATTAACTGCGCTCTGCAGCCTTCCTGTTGGGAGCAGAGTTCCAGATCAGTCACTTCTGAGAGGTCGAGAGGCCGGGTTTGCGCTTCGGTCAGCGATCCCGGTGCTGCTTGCTGTAGCGAGAGCAGTGCTTGGGGTTCTGCGTGAAAGAAAGCCTGAGTCGCCAGCCAAGGTCCTTCGATGTCGCGCGGTTCTCTGGGCTTTTCGGGGCCTAAAGAATCTGTGGATTTGTCGACCGAGGTCTCAGACGATGATCTCGCCTGGGGGGTGGTTACCTTTTCAGATTGCGGCGCTTCGACAAGATGAAAGGAAACCGCCAACAGGGCCAGAAGGCCTGCAGACGATCCCAAATTCTTTTTCATTTCGTTTTCAGGAACCTGGTTGTGCGGCGCTAGAAGGTCTTGAGGAACTCGATCAGGGCACGCTTATCCGAGTCGCTGAGGGCGGCTTCCTGAACGGGATCCGGAGCACCCGGATCAATGTATCCTGTGCCGAAGTAATGGCCACGATTGACAACAAAGTCCGGGCACTTACTAACTGCAAGAAGAGGGTCAACCAGATTCATGAGTACCTGGCGAGCCTGTTCCTTGGTTGCATCCTTTGGCAGCTTGAGTAAGTCGAGCTTGAGCCTGAGGAGAAGCGCGGCTACATCTCTAACGTGCTGGGCTCGCTTGATCGGATCGGGATCTTCAGATAGGGGATTTAGGTTGGCGAGCAGGTCGACTGGCGTTCCTGCCGGGATGGGTCCGATTTCGACGCCGCCTTCGCTAAATATCCAAGGGAAGAAACGCTCGTATGGCTTTAAGAGTATCTGCAGAGAATCGGGCAGATAGCCGTTTGCGACACGAAGATAGCTGGACGTGGTTGTTCGATCGATAGCGCCTGGAATCCGCGTGCCCAGTTCGGCATCGTGCTCACGCTTTTCCGGCCAGAGCATTTGTTCGATGGAGTTCTGGAAAGAAAGCATGCGTTTCTCTACGGAAGGGCTCGCCTCAAAGCGCCCTACGGAGTTGTTCAGAAGAAAAGGGGCCGTTGACCAGACGCTGACCAGAGAAGGCGGACGGGTGAAGCCACGGCCACCCGCAGGCATTTGATACGTATGGGGCTCGCCAGTGGCAGGGTGATACCAGGTGATCTGGCCGACGGAAGGCAGATTCTTATAGGACGTGGACGAAAAGTTATCCCAGATATTACCGGCGATGGCATTGGTAGCCAAAGGGCTGCAGGCATTGGTGTGAAGCAGCGTGACGGGGACGCGGAACTCGGCGGAAAGATAATTGTTGTCCAGGAAGTCATCAGCAAGGACGATTTCGCGCATTTTGTCTTTGAACGCAGCAGTTTTTGTCCAAGCCCAATAGCTATTCCAGCAAGACATATAGTTCTGGCCATTACAGCCATTGGGGTCGATCCCGGGGGCAGATGGCGGGAGTTTGCTGGAGTGACAGCGGGCACATGTTTCAGCAAAGACGACTTTCCCGCGCGTGAGCTTGGCCTTGTCCGTGGTGAGGTAGGCGTCGCCACCCGGAGCATCTTTCAGGTGATGCGGCCCGGTAGTCTTCAGAAAGAATGCAGCCATAGCGGGCGTTTGAGCCTCGGTGGCCTTGAAGTATGCCGAATTGTTCCGCGACGTTGCGATGGGGATTGGCGTAACGGGTTTGCCACCGACAAGCGCATTGAAATGCAGCAGCCATTCTTCGCTGAAAGTACCGATGTTTAAGTAGACCCGGTTGAGTGCGCCGAGCGCACCAACGGAATCTGATCCATCTTTCAATACGCGAGGAACCCAGACTGTACCGGGCTTGCGATAAAACTCGGTCAGGGGCCCGGAAGAAAAGTAGTCATTGAACTGTTTGTTATTCCGTTCGCCACCGCTGAGTGTTTCTTCACCCCACCGTTTAGATTCCTGCAGTCGCGGACCGAGCAGATAAAAGGCGTTCATCGTCCGTGGATTATTGATGTTGTCCGTCGAGATAAGCGAAGTATCGAGCGTGCCGGGACGCGAGGTATGAAACAGCTGGTAGACGAAGTTATGGTCGCGGGCGGCACGATTGGGAGCTGGTGTTTTTGATCCGATGTCCCAGTAGAAGATACGGTCAATCCAAAAATATTGCGCGCCGACGTTCGAGGTGAGATTCTCCCATTTCGGATGATCAGGGTCGGCAGGAGGCTTGATGGGGCTCGGGCCGACATGGCAGAACCCACACGACATACCGACGCGGTATGGCCGCACGAGATCCCTGGAATTGTAGTAAGTGGGATCGTTGTAGTAGCGCACGGGGTCCCATTCGCGCGCGGCCTTCTCGTTGAAATCCGGATTGGGGAAAAGCCGCAGTCCGACGATGCCGGTGCCATAGCCATAGGAAGAACCGACGGGCATGTTTTTGCCTCGGGCACCCAGCTTGACACCGGGGTATTTATTCTCGTTTTCGAAGGGGTCAACCGGACAATTTAAAGAGCGCTTATCGAGCCAGAGGCCGTGCCGGGCCGGATCGGGGCCGGTTGGTTTTTCAAAGCAGGGTTCGTTGGAAAGGCCAAAATATTCCCAGCGATTATCGCGACTGTAGGTGAAGTTAGGGTGCGACGATATCGTTTTGAGAAAGTCCAGGGCGCCGAAACTGCGCTTTGCCATAACGTCCCAAAACCGGTCGTTGCCACCGGACCACACGATCCAGGTATTGCGGCCTTTCACTTCATTTGCCGAAAGCGCCGGAACTCCGTCCATGTCATGAAAATAGTCTTCGTCAGCGGCGGCAAAGGTAGACGCATCACGGCCGGCCCGCAGGGCCTCGTCGTTCACGTGGCCAGGGCGCGGTCTGCTCTGCCAGATGATCAGGATCGCGACCGCAAAGACTACAATAGCGACGAAAACTATCCAAACGATTCGTCTTAGTAAACCACTCATTTCTCGCGACCCCCATTGTTACCGAGAAGGCTAACTGCTACTTACTGAAACTCCAGGCAGAAATCAATTAGACGTTCTTTCTCCCAGTACACTTTTCCGAGATACAGCTTGTTTTCAATCTGTCGAATCTCGTCGCGAATCCAGTGCGCGACCAGAGATGTTTTGGAATAGTCGAGGACAATGCACTCTTTTCCGTCGAGCCAACTATTGTCTTTGTAAACTTCCGCGACGATTGCGTTTAGTCCCAGCGCGGAAATCCGATTCGTGAGCACACCGTGTTTTCCGTCGAAGTTCTTGCCTTGCCAAGCGAAGAAGTTGATAAACTCGGCGATTTTGGGAGAGAAGGCCGTTCCGGGCGCAACGATGGCCGTGCCTTTCGCCTGACCGTCAGGAAGCGGCCCAGGGTCCGCACCGGTGAACAATTTGTCGAGATCGACTTGAGTAAGTGTGAGTAAGTCGCTGGATGTCATAGTAAATTCCTAGTCTTTCTGGCCTGGCGAGTGATTCATTGAGTAAACCGCCGGCGTAATTTGATCCTCGGTTGGTCCGATCGTTTTCAGGTACTCAAGTAAGGCGAGCTTTTGATCCTTCGCTAATGAGGTGCCGTACAAATGTCCGGCATTTCCATTGCCAATCTCAGAGACATCGATGCGGGAACCGAGTTGCTGCGCTTCGGGCGAGGTACTGTCGAAGCCGACGTTCGCGGGATCATAAAGGTCGTAACCGCGGTAGAAGACTGTAGACCGGTTCTCGACAGGTTCGAGCAGTTCACGGAGATTGGGAACGGACCCGTTGTGGAGATACGGAGCGCGTAGCCAGATGCCGTCAAGCGGAACCGCCTGGTACCCGTTCAGGGCCGGCTTGGTAATCGGGACGCGATGGACACCAAGTGCAGCAACTTTCTGGTTGGCGATCTGCGCGGCTTGCGCGGTCCAGGTAAAGAGGCGATTGGTGTCGGTACCCACGTCCCGGAAGTCAATGATCTGGCCATAGCGAGTGTCGGACGCCGTGCCGTGACAGTTGTAACAGTGTGCCTGGAAAACAGTCTTGCCCTGTGCTGCTAAAGCTGTATCGACGGGAAATGGATAGCGAGGAGGCCTTTTGTGAACGAGATAAGCTTCTATCCAGGCAGCAGTCGCGGAGACAGTCTTGGGATTAGCCTGGAGCCCAAGAGCGGAATCGATGATGACTGACCGGGGAGACGGCGTTTCACCGCACCAATTGAGGAATTTGCCTTCGCGTAGACCCAGGTTCCAGATGGAAGGAAAATCAGCACTGCCCACCGTCTTGTCCCAAGGAAGATCGGTCATAAAATACTTGGTCAGATTCATGGGGTCGTCACGGCCCGCACCCCAGGCAGGAATGTGGGCGCGATTCATCCATGCAAGCTGTGTACCTTGGGCGATACGCGCCTGCTTCGTCCGGGGAATGATGAGGTAACGCCAGGCAAGCCGATCCAATAAGGAAAAGTGGGTGTGTTTCTCGATTTCCGGCAGTAGTACGTCGGGATTGAAACGGGTGCTCGCGCCGCAGTTAATCAGGAATCGGAGGAGCAGTTGTATGTTAGCCGTATGATTAGGTCCTGCGGCAACAACGACTGGATTCTGATTCGTCGCAGTTCTGTATGTGGACGTGTGACAGATGGCGCAGTTATTAGCTACACGGGGAAAGCCGATTATCTTTTTGGTGAATCCTACAGGCATTTCGTGCCCTTGCTCCCAAACGACACCGAAGGAGTAGTAGCCGCCCTGAGCTGAGTGAGGAAGATAGTCGGGAAAGACTCGCGGCAGAACCACCCAGATCCAGTAAGGCAGGCCGGCTTTTGATTCTCCATCGATGGAGCCGTACTTAAAACGTTCCTCTGCGTTTGCGAAAGGGCCATCGTCTATCTGGCGAAAGAATTTGAACGATGCAGTGAAGCCAATGGCGGAGGGGAGCACGGCGAGAATGACTCCGGCTACTAACAGGCGTTTTTTCCAAACGGGCGAGAGGGCGATCATGACTTTCCTAGAAGGTTTTGAGGTATTCGATCAGGGCGTCTTTGTCGTGCGCCAGGAGCGTTGTGCCGTACTCTGCACCTTCGTGACCAGAGTTACCGTTTGCTTCGACGCGAGTGTCAAAGGCAAAGAGGGGACGGCCGCTTCGTTGTTTTACATTCGAGACAAAGCCGACACGCACAGCATCGTAGAGTTCATCGCCCCGGTAAAAGAGGGAGGGGCGCTCGGGTGAAGGTTCAAGCAGATCGCGCAACGTAGGGACCGAACCGTTGTGCAGGTAGGGAGCGCGCAGCCAGATCCCGTCCAGAGGCATATTGGCGTAGCCATACGTCTTACGGAAGTTTGAGAAGCGTTCGGAAGCATCGCTGGTACCGGCGTATAGAAGCGATTGGTTGACGGCCAGGGCCAAGGTGTAAGAGTCGAGCCGGTGCCGGTCCGTCCCAATTTGTTCGATGGGCGTTATCTTTCCAAGCAAGCCTTGTCCTGCTTGAAAGTGACTTCCGTCGACGCCGTGACAGTTCGAACAAAGACGCTGAAAAATGGGTTTACCTTCGCTCGCAAGCATATTGTTCATCGCGAAGGGGAACGGTTCGGGTTTCGCAGTGTCGAGGAACTGCTCGACGCGACGCATGCCGGCCCGATCAAGCGTTGTCGGATAAGCACCCGTGCCGAAGGCGGCGCTGCGGTTCCGCTCGTCAACTTTGACGTTATTGCCGTCCCAATGCAGATGCATACCGCGACGTTGCTTCTGATACCAGACAGAGGGCAGGTCGGCTACCCCGAGCCTTTCCGCTGGCGGCATTCTATCGCCAGTAGCAAAGTTGAGCAGCGCTTTAGCGGGGCTGAAGGTGTCAATGCGGCCGGGCCCAAACGGTGGAGTGGAAAGGATGAACTTCAGGCGAGAGTTAAAGTCCAGAAGACCATCGCGTGTAAGACTAAGCGCGTAGTAGCGAAGGAGTAACTTATTGAATAGATCTTCGTGAACTCCGGCACGTTCCGCTGCTGGAATAATCTGGCCATAACTAAATCGCTCATTCTGCGCTGCATCGAAGATAAACGTATAAAAGGCGCGGAGATCGACGGTGTTTGAGGGGGCGCCTAAAACATGAATCGCCGGACCATTCGGCTTCGGACGTACGGAGCCTACGTGGCAGATTGCGCAATTGAAGGCGACAAGATTTATGCCGCGGTAATTTCGCTTCGAAGTGCCGATGGGAAGCTGATGACCAGGCTCGTATATGAAGCCAAAACTGCGGTAATCACCGCCGGGTAAACCGAAAGCTCGAGGTAAGCCAACCCAGACTGTAAGCGGAATTCCACTGTCGATCTCGCCGCCGGTCGAACCATACTTGAAGTGTTCTTCCGCTCTTGAATATTCCACTGGAGAGTTCTTATTCAGGCGGTAAAGCAAGTAAGTGGCGGCGAGTAAAGATAGCGCTGCAGCGATCCACAAGCCCACCCGGGCAAGCGAAATGAGAACGCGCCAAGTTCTGCTGTGTAGGTGGGTCATCGGGTTCACAAGATCGGATAGCATTCGCAGTGCCATCCGCCTGTCACCCGCTCACTAAGGTTCGCGATTAGTCAGTGAGTGAGGGGATGGTACCACCGCGAACTGGTGCAATTCAAGCGTAAGTGGCAAGAGAAGGCCAGCTTCAACGGCTGGCAAGGATTACGTCTGCGGCTTTTTCTGCGGCGAGGTAGATAGCGCTGGCAATGAAGAAGCCCGGGATACGCGGGAAAACTGACGCGTCTACGACCCGCAAGCTTTCGGTCCCGTGCACGCGGAAATCGCTTGAAAGAACGCCGCCGGTGTCCCGCGTTCCGATAGGGCAGGTGCAGCAGGCGTGATGGCCCCAGGCGTTCACGCGCACAAAGTCGCTGAGTTGTTCATCGGTCGTTACACCCGGGCCCGGCAACTCCTCCTCTGCGATGAGGCCCTGATCTTTCAAAGGCTGGGAGACTCGACGAACAAAGCGAATGCCGTCAAGAACGGCTTGCATATCCTCGTCACCGCCGTCTTTGAAGAAGTTGAAGTTGATGAGCGGAGGATCGAGAGGATTTGGAGAGCGAAGCGTTAAGTAGCCTGATCGGTTTCGCGTGTGAGCTTTGAGAACCACCCAGGTGAGGTAATTCAAGTCTTGCGCGATGGCATTTGAATAGCCGGGGTAGTAACCCTGGAACCGGGCCAGGAGAGACATGCAGAAAAGATCCGGTATTTGGGCGGACTGAGAAGACCGGCGGAAGAGGGTCAGGAGAGAACCATTGGTGGTGTAGACACCGGTGCGCTTTTTCAACCATTCCGCATATTGCGGGTCCGAGGTGGAGAAGGTAGCGCCATTATAGAGGTCCCATGCTTTAAAGTTCATCCGGTTGACCACGCCGATCTCGTAGCGGTCCTGGAGGTTTTTGCCGACGCCTTCGAGCGCGACGCGAGTGGGGATGGCGTGACGCTGCAAGGTATCAGCGGGCCCGATTCCAGACAACATGAGTAGTTGAGGAGTGTTGAATGCCCCTCCGGAAAGAATGACTTCTCGAGACGCGTAGACCGTTCCGGTTCGGTCTGGATTTTGCGGGGCTCGGCCCTGCTCGCGAAAGGGGTTTACAGCCGCCGCCTGATATTCGACACCTCGAGCGCGATTCCGTTCATCGAGAAGAACCTTGGTGGCCAACCCGTTAAGGACGATCTTCAGCCGATCAGGAAAGCGACTCGCGACATCGAGGACGCGTTCGCGACTACCCATACGAACGTGATTGCGCGTGGTGAGCGGTGTGTAATGCAGCCCGAACGAGTTGGCCTTGATGAGGCGCCAATCGTTCGGATCGAGCCCGCTTTCAAAGGCCCAGCGAATGCGCTCCGCCTGGTGTCCGTCTTGGCTGAAGGCGCGAACCGCCGATTCGATCAAGGTTTCTGCAAGCGGCTTGTCGCACAGGACAGCGAGCGGAAGAGCACGCTCGGTAGAGAGCCACCCGTTCCAGCCGTGACGGCTCGGATTGAAACCGAACCTGCTGAGAGCGCGATAAAGCGGACGATGACGGCAGTTTTCAAGCTTTTCCAAAAAGCGGCGCATCTTATCCGGAGCCCAGCTCTGGTCTCCAGTGATCTGTGCGATGTGCTCCCAATCACTATCGTGCGGGTACACGAAGATCATGGCATTGTGCGCTGTGCAGCCTCCGAGCGTTCGGGCGCGAGGATAGAGCACTCCGTCGACGGGGCGGCCGTCGTATTCGGCGATGTACTTCGGATCGCGCCGCTGCAATGCTTCATCGGCATAGTGGCGGACAAAGAAATCCCATTTGAGCGCGCTGTTTTCAGAGCAGAATGCGTGGAAGGCAGGAACCTCGTAGTCGGCCGGCAGGCGAGTGGAGCGCCCCTCATTGTTGGCGGCAGTTAGTTGGCAGGGGTCGCCCCCCGCTTCGAGCAGAATCACATTCCTACCTGATTCGGCTAAGCGAGCGGCGAGGGTTCCGCCGCCAGCGCCGGAGCCGACCACCAGGTACTCGCAATTCAGATCGGGGGCGCTCATCTGGATTCAATTCGAAGCAGCCATACGAATGATATTTGCTGCGCTGAGCGCGCCCAGATAATCGGCAACCAGATCCACCGAGAGCGGCCCATACTCGGCTGATACCGCATCACGAATTTCGCCTACGGTCCGCTTACCGTTGACGAAGTTGAGGATCTCGTAAGTGTAGAGACTGGATTGCGGCGTGTCTCCGTCTATCAGCTTAATCCTGCTATAACGGTCATTACCTAAGCGAGCCAGCAACGCATTGTCGTTCTGATTATCGACTGGCCCAAACGGAGCGATACGCACGGGAACCTGACGGGCTTTGATGTCAGATTTCCAAGGAGACCTGGGAGCAGTTGCGCCGCGGGTTTTTGCTTGCGCATCCAGCCAGGAGGCGAAAGTTGCAGCTTGCGCCGCAAGCGCTTTGACACCGTCCGCTTCTGAGTTGGGGGGACCTCCGGTGAACACGATAAAGGAGCGCAGAGCGGCGCGCTCCCGGAGAAGGGACTGCGCTATTAAATTATTCGCTTCGTACCAGGCGGTGTCCGGATCGCGGCTGGGGTCATTCGCCCACTTCTGGGCCCGGACAAATGTTTTTGCTATGCGTTCTTCGCTCTGTGCGGTGAACAAAGGCAGCAGAGCTGGGATTTGCCGGGCATCCAGAGTGGCATAAAGGTAGCCGGAAGCGGCGCCGAGAGCCGCTACCCGCCGCAGCTTCGTCGCATCCATCTGGTCAAGTCTGTCGTGATCGGTGTGGATGTAGATATCGGGCCAATCACGTAGATAGAGAGAAGGTACAGCGATGGTTGACGAGTCGTAGTCGTCGTGGTCACTTCCAATATCGAACGGCGTGACGTCAGCTATGAGCTCGTTGCGCGTCCCGCTCTCCGCAGTGCGCGTTTCGACCAGCGCTTCTTCGGGCGAACCGGTTCCTTGGGCGTATTCACTCGCACTCGCACGGATCGTTTCCAGAAAAACCGTACCGACGTCAGTGACGAAAGTGGGCAGTGACCAGGGAGTCTCGGTGACATGCAATACGGCTTTGTCTTTGAAAGGATCGCCACCGACCATGTCCATGTGAACATCAGCGCGGAGCTCTTTGAGGATCTCGGGATGAGTGGCAAGAAAAGCCATAGTTCCCTCGTGCTCTGGTCCCCAGACGAAGCGAATGGTGCGCTTAGGCTTCGGCAAGGCATCGGAGTGAATCAAACGGCTGAGCACACGAGCAACTTCAAGAATGGTGACGCAGCCGCTTCCATCGTCATTCGCGCCTGGCCGTTCGTGATCCAAGTGGCAGGTGAAAATAATCTGTCCTGCTGCCGCATCAGTACCAGGGATCGTTGCGGTATCGACTGTCCAATGTCCCGGCCCAACGGTTGCCTTGACTTGCGCGTTCAGAACAATGTCTTCGTGGGTGGCCAGACGCGAGCGCAACAGACCCGCAGTCTGGCGGGAGACCATGAAGGCGAATCCCGCCGGTTGACGAGCGTCGAGATGCCCCCAGCGGACGAGCGTTGGATCGAGACCTGACCAGGCAGTAGTCTGATTAGGCATATCGCTCACGATTCCGGCGGCTCCACGTTCGGCTACGGCCATCTGTTGCACGCGCATTAGGGGTCCATCGGCGAGAACAATCTTGCCTCGAACCTGCTTGCCAGCATAGTCAGCGATGCCGGTCCCAGCTCCGACATCGATCAGCGACGTTTCCACAGATGCGCTGTGGCTGTAGTCGGCTAAGCGAATCGGATCTGTACTTGCATCGCCCAGGAGAACGTGATGAGGCCGAATTTCCCACAGCTGACCGGCTTGCACGTTCCAGGCCAAGTACGAGCGCATGATGCCGTAGGTGTGGACGCCATCGATGGGAAACTGCTCGCTATGTGCGTCATCGAGCCCGTACTCACGTGCTCGTTCAACGATAAAGTGTGCCGCTTGTTCGAAAGCCGCCGTCCCGGGGACTCGATGAAGACCAGTCAGGTAGCGAAGATTTTCGTAGGGTGACACACCGCTCGCTTCTTCGCGGAGCAGAGCCCATTGCCGGTGTGAGAGAAGCGGCTCCTGTGCAAGCGCAGGGGAGCAGAGCAATAGAAACGGCAGCAACCGACCAGCTTTCATGTAGTTGATGAGAATAACACTGGCCACCGATGCCCCCCAGCGGCATTTGAACCTCGGATCGCTTGCTTGAAGACTGGGAGCGGGACCGGGTCGGCGAGCTTACTGGAGTGAGGCGAGGGGTTGGGGAACTCGCTTGAATTGCCCGCTTTCCGCTCAATCACGCTGCATTTTTGCTGGCTGTGGACGAACTGAGTTATGAGACACGTTGACAGCTTTGAATAGGTAATATACGCTTGCAGTTCAGTTTCGACGCCTTTCTCACGTTTGGAGCAATCGCCAGAGGAAGGCAAACTCGTATAGACAGTCACCTCTGCAGTTGACTGCCGGGCAGCCATGATGAAACCAGCACCCCTTACGACTTCCAATATGATCAGTGTGAGACCGAACTGGGTTCTGCTAAATAGTGCAGCCACTGCGGGTATTGGCGGATTGCTCTTCGGGTTTGATACGGCGGTGATATCCGGTACCACGCACGCGCTAACGATTAGCTACGGCCTGACTCCCGGACTTCTTGGGGTGACCGTAGCGAGTGCACTTTGGGGTACGGTCGTGGGAGCTTTGACAGGGGGAACCTTAGGCGACCGCCTCGGCCGAAGAGACGGATTGCGACTGATCGCCGTCCTTTATTTCCTTTCTGCTTTGGGGTGCGCCTTTGCCTGGGACTGGTACTCCTTGCTGGCTTTTCGCGTGATAGGAGGGATCGCAATTGGCGGATCCTCCGTGTTGGGACCGATGTACATCGCCGAGATTGCACCTGCAAAGTGGCGTGGCCGATTAGTTGGTCTGTTTCAATTCAACGTGGTTCTGGGCATTCTGGTCGCTTATGTGTCGAATTATCTAATTGGCTTGCTCAGTCTAGGAGAGACCGAATGGCGATGGAAATTAGGAATTGCCGCAGTGCCAGCTTTTCTGTTCCTGCTTTCGCTGTTACGAATCCCACGTAGTCCGCGATGGCTCGTGAAGCAGGGACGAATACAAGAAGCGAGGGAAATGCTTTCGAAAATCGGCGAAGAGAACGTCGAAGGCGAGTTGCGGATCATTGAAGAGTCGGTGAGCGTGAACGTCGGGAGTGAGCGACTGTTCTCGCGGCGGTATCGGTTTCCTGTTTTTCTTGCCATTTCCATTGGAATGTTCAATCAGCTCTCAGGGATTAACGCGATTTTGTATTACCTGAACGATATCTTTTCCCGTGCCGGATTTAGTGCTCTCTCGAGCGATGTGCAAGCAGTCACAATTGGTGTATTGAACCTGATCGCGACGACTATTGCGATGTCGTTGATAGACCGGATTGGGCGGAGGAAGCTGCTGTTGATCGGTTCGGTTGCATGTGCCGCCTCGCTGGCAGGGGTGGCCTGGGTGTTTTTCTCTGGCGGACACGGGACATTTCTTCTCTTGTTCCTCGCCAGCTTCATTTGTTTCTTTTCCTTTTCACAAGGAGCGGTGATCTGGGTGTACATCAGCGAGGTCTTTCCAAATACCATGCGAGGGAAAGGGCAGAGCCTCGGCAGCTTCTCCCATTGGTTCATGAATGCTGTTGTGTCGGGAATCTTCCCGCTGATGGCTGCGAGCTCGGGTGGCTATCCATTCGTCTTCTTTTCTTTGGTTATGGTGCTGCAGTTTTTTGTGGTTTTTCGCTTTTATCCTGAGACTCAAAGGATTCCCCTGGAAGAGCTGGAGAACAGGCTCGGGTTTGGCCATTGACGATCGGAAATCGAGTGAGCGCGTTCGCTAATTGGATTAGCGTGCAACATGTCATTCATCGGCGTTGATATTGGCACCTCGTTCATCAACGGGGCCATTCTGGATTTAGAGAAGCGGGAGTTATCGCAAATCCGGCGAACCCCGTTTCCAGATCGAATCGCCGGTAAGCATCCCTTGCTGTGCGAATTTGAGCCGCGTGAGATTGTGCGTACGGTAGAGCGGCTGATTCGCGACCTGGCGCAAGAGGCTGATCTTTGCGAGGGCGTGGTGATGTGCGCACAGATGCATGGCCTGGTGCTGCTGAACAGCAGCGGTGAGGCGGTATCGAACTGTATCTCGTGGCAAGACCGGCGAGCGTTGATGGCACATCCGTCGGGACTGGGGTCGTACTTCGATGTGCTTCTTCAACGAATCAGCGACGAGCAACGGCAGCAACTTGGGAACGAACTAAAGCCCGACCGACCAATCTCGTTCCTTTTCTCTTTAATGGAGTCCGGGGAGCTCCAATCCGGCGTGATGCCCGTTTCAATTCCCGATTACGTGATCAGCCGGTTGTGCGAGTCAGAACCTGGGGTAGAGACAACAAACGCTGGAGCTTACGGTGCGTTCAATTTGATTGATTCGGACTGGGATCACGACGTAATCAGCCAGGTGAATCTGGACCATTTACGATGGCCGATACTGCGGGATGCCGGTGAGATTGCGGGGCGACTTCAGATCAGTGACCAATCGGTGCCCTGCTATATGCCGGTTGGTGATTTTCAGTGCGCTCTGGCTGGAGCACTTCTCAGTCTGGAAGAACTCTCGCTGAACATCGCGACGGGAGCGCAGGTCAGCCGCTTGACGCTGGGTCTTGAAACTGGGGCGTTTCAGACGCGACCTTATTTCGACGGCCAATTCGTCAACACGTTCAGCGATAGCCCCGGGGGTGCCTCGCTGGACCCGCTGGTGGCGCTAGTAACCGAGATCTCAGGGGAGGGGGCCAATCGACGCGACGCCTGGGCATTCGTTGAGCGAGCTGTGCGCCTTACCGATGGAACTGATTTGATCGTTGATTTCGAGTCTTTCGGCAGGCCGGGCAAAGGCGATGGAGGCCGGATTACAAATATCCGGGCCGGTAACCTGACGGTCGGACATCTCTTCAGAACTGCATTCAACGCCATGGCTGAGGAGTATTATGCCCGTGCGCTGGAGTTGTGGCCCGAAGAAGCATGGACAACACTGGTATTCTCTGGAGGTTTAGGTTCCCGGCTGGGAGCTTTTCAAGAAGTCGTGACCCAGAGATTCCAGAGCAAGGCACGCCGTAGCTTTCATCCCGAAGATACATTATTCGGTTTGTTACTGTTGGCGTCGGTATTTAGCGGACGAGCCGGCTCCATACCAGCAATTACGGAAGAGCTTCGCGCAAGTCATAGCGCTGCAGAGGAAGGGTAGGGACGATCCGTCATGGCGACCGTTGATTCTCGACGTCACTTTATGAGGCTTGCAGCAGGAGGCTTGTTGCCCGGCGTCGTAAGGAGTGCCGGTTTGGTAGCGAATGAGAGCCCGTTCAGACAGGCTACCGCGGTTTGGCACATGAAGGGCCCTGAAAAATTTGGGGTGCGCATACAGGGTGATGTTGCGTTGGGCATTCCGCTTACAGGTGCTGAATACAAAGATTCAGTTGAACGCGGAGGAGACGGCACGGTGGCGCAGTTCCGTGGTGGCCACCTGGTTCTGGGCGAAGGGGCAACGCTGGATTTTAGTGGAAAGAGGCAGATGACTCTGTGCCTTCGAGTACGAGACGCGGAAAACGGCTGGGCGACGCCGCTGCTGTCTCTCGCGGGAAGACAGGATAAGCTATCCGGGATTCTGTATGCGACTCCGGCCAATCGGCAGTACCTGAGTTATGAATCAGTGCAGCGCCTGCGGCGAGGCGGCGCGATCGAGTTTCTCTGGCGGACGAAGCCGCTGGAACAGCAGGTGAATCCGGAGTACTTTAGCTACGAACTCTCGAAGCAGTACCTCGCGAATCCGGATTGGGTCGCCGGGGCGCTGCGCCTGCAAGCTCCCCTGGATCTGGTGGGAACCAACGGGTGGCACGACGTCGTTGTTCGATTCAGCGGGCCCAATCTACACTTGTTTGTCGATGGTGTTTTAGTAGACGAGGAGTGGCCTTATGGCGCTCTCGACCATTTTCGCGGCCCGTTTCTGTTGGGCGCTGGATACCGGGAAGGAAGCTGGCAGTCTGGTTTCAACGGGCAGGTCGATCATCTCGCTTTTTGGGATCGTGCACTCTCTGACGATGAAGTTGCGGTGATCAGCGGGGGAAAAGCGGCGGCGGACAGACACACCACTGAGTTTCTCGGACCCGAGAAGCCATCTTTGCAGTACTGGCGTCCGCGAGGTTTCAACACCTATATCGGCGATTGCATGGCGGCCTACTACGGTGGCGAGTTTCACCTCCATTACCTGTTTGATCGACGACACCATCATTCCAAGTGGGGCATGGGTGCACACCAATTTGCGCATACCAGTTCAAAAGACTTGATTCATTGGACTCACCATCCGATGACCGTAGCGATTACGGAGCAATGGGAATGTTCAATTGGGACGGGCGGAGTCATTCGACACAACGGTACAGACCACGCCTATTACATCCAGCATCAAAGGCGATGCTGGTTTAAAGATGCGCCTACTTCTGCCGATACCGTTGAAGAAGCAACGAGCATCGATGGAATTAACTTCGCCAAAGCCCCGCACCCAGTAGTCCCGTGGACATATCTCAGGAGAAAAGATGGCCATCCCGGCGACATTAACCCCGATGTCTTCCAGCCAAACCCAGCCCACAAAGACTTTTGTATGTCGATTTCGGGCGAAAAGATGTATGTTTCTGCGGACCTTAAGGTCTGGAGCGAGGCGCAGGGCTTTGATCTATACAAAGATATCGGTCGGGGAATCTGCGGAAGCTATTTTAGTTGGAATGGCTGGTATTATTTTCTGACTGATCGGGGCTATCGAATGTCGCGCCAACCAATGCAACCCGGATGGGCGTGGAGCGAACCCGAGGTATCGGCAACTCATGACGGTTCTGTGGTTCCCAAAATCGCACCGTTCGGTCCATCGCGGTTCTTAATGGTGGGTTTTCTCGGAGGCTCCGCGTACGCAGGGGAAGTGGTTTTTCGAGAAGTGATTCAGCATCAAGACGGAACGCTCGGCACGAAGTGGCCGGCCGAGATGATTCCAAGAACCAGAGCCGGCGAGAGTCTTACATTTCAGGCATTAACGGGCGGTGTCATTCGCCACAAGAATTCTGTTCATATAGGCACGCGAGAAGACCTGGGATTCGGCATGTTCACCGGTGTTTCCCCGAACGTGAGAATCACATTTGACGTAAAACCTGGGCCCGATGTCTCTACATTCGGGATTTGTATGCGCGGCGAGGGCGCGTATGAACGCGGTTTTGATCTGCGCTTTGATCCCAAAGGACAACGGGTTCAATACGGCGATGCAGCAAAGGGCGCCATGGCGGAGAATGCCAAGAATGACTTCTTAAGCGTCTCTGAAATCAAGCAGGTTGGCGGATTAGAGAGGCCCTTTCACCTCGACATCATTGTCCAAAACGACTTCGTGGATACATGTATCGATAACCGGCGAACATTTATCAGCCGCTTTTCTGATCAACATCAAGGTAATCGTCTCTTTTTCTTTGCAAAGGGCGGAGATGTAGCGTTCGAAGATATTCATATTACGACGCTTCTCAGTTAAGGTCAGTCCCGATGACGGGTACCTTGTTCGCCCCCTTTTTGCGCAGACCTCCGCGCTCCTATTCAAGTCCGGTTCTAGCTTTCAGTTGAACGACGTCCCGATAGAACTGTTTTAGATCCGCTTGAATGATTTCAAGGGTGCGTCCGATCTTGTCCATACGGTCTGATAGCCGCTTGTCGATATCAGACAGCCGTTTGTCCAGTTGAGTGAAAGTCCTACCCATCCACACAACGTTGATGACCAATGCAGCAATACTCACTATAACGGCTCTCGATGCACTCACGATTGCAACCACGACATTCTCTGACATCACAACTCCTGTGGCTTAAACAATCTAGTTACCTGTTCAGCCTGTGACCCGTCTGCAATTCAGTTGCGCACAGAGTCAGCCTGAAGATCCGTAGCGGCCTCTTCCATATTATCGAAGAGAATAGGCGTTCAGCATCGGTCAGCTGGTAAGGTCACCATTTCTGCCTAGCTCCTGATTGGCTCAAATGGATTAGCCGCTCCATCGCCGCCTAAGGAATAAGCTGCAGGGGTAAGGTCTTGAGGTCTGCTATAGGAAGGCGTCAGCTGTCTCAGTAAACACTGAGGTCAGGTTTAGGGCATCCTAATGAGAAACTCCCAAGGGTGCACGACTACTTACAGGAATGGGGTCCTGGTTGGCGTCGTCATTAACAAGATTTCGACAGGTGTTTGCAGGTCTAATTGTTGTGTCTGCTGCGTCTGCGCCTGCGCAAACGATTGGCCCACGCATCACAGCTAGCATCGATGGCGGCGTGATGCGAACGCTGACTCACAACGTGCATCCGCTCGCGCGTGCGAAGTTCGATCAAGGGTTAGCACCAGCCGATTTTGCCCATGGAACGAATGTTAATGGTGCTGAGCCCCCGCGGAGCAAAAGTCAGATCTGCAAACCCTGCTGAAAGCTCAACTGGACCCTAACTTCCCCCAGTTTCACAAGTGGCTTACACCTCAGGAATTTGGCGCGCGATTCGGCGCCGCTAATGCGGATATTCAGACCATCGCGGGGTGGTTGCAATCGCGGGGGTTTGCCGTCGGCAGAGTAGCTAGTGGCAAGACAGTTATTGAGTTCTCAGGAACAGCCGGGCAAGTTCAGCAGTCGTTTCATACAGAAAGTCATAAGTACGTCGTCAATGGCGCAGAGCATTGGGCGAATGTGAGCGACCCGCAAATACCCGAAGCGTTGGCGCCGGTGGTGTCGGGGGTTGCGACTCTACATAACTTCTATAAGCAGAGTCAGGCAATTCCCTCCAATCGGAAATTTGAGGCAAGGCTCTCGTCCAAAGGGCCTCAATTTTCCGCAAGCAATGGCAGCTATGCGCTGTCGCCAGGAGATTACGCAGCTATCTATGGCCTTTACTCTGTATTGCCGCCGTACGTGTTTGGAACCTCTACCATCGCGGTAGTTGGCAGGAGCAACATCCATTGTCGGACAACCGACTTTCGTTCCACGTTCTATCTCCCGGATAATACGCCTACGATCATCGTGAACGGAACAGACCCGGGCGATTTAGGCGGGGGTGAAGAAGCCGAGGCGGTTTTAGATACATCGTGGGCGGGCGCAACTGGTCAAACGGCGACCGTTGATCTGGTGGTTTCCAAAAGCACAAACGC
Source organism: uncultured Bryobacteraceae bacterium (assembly GCA_964245395.1). Classification (GTDB taxonomy): domain Bacteria; phylum Acidobacteriota; class Terriglobia; order Bryobacterales; family Bryobacteraceae; genus Bog-105. The sequence goes on along the minus strand of CAXTMN010000003.1, from coordinate 68,726 downwards.
AACTGATGGCGTCGACCTTTCGGAGATCTACATCATCGACCAGAACCTGGCCGCCGTGATGAGTCGAACCACACTCAAGCCGAAGCCAGTATGTATGAGTCGCATGCCCAGCAAGCAGCGGCGCAGGGGATCACTTATTCCGTAGCGGCAGGCGACTCAGGGTCGGCAGGTTGCAATGCGGGCTCAGACAGCACCTCGAATGGTGCATTGTCAGTAAACATTCTTGCCTCGAATCCCTATGTGGTTGCAGTAGGTGGAACAGAATTCAACGAGAATAACGACAACGCAAAATATTGGACACCTTACAACTCAGTTTATGATCCGACGACCGCGTTTTCGTACATACCTGAAAACGTCTGGAACGAGAGTTGCACGAGTACGACGGGTGTGAATCCCTGCACAGGCAGCAACACTCCGGGATTGTGGGCGGGAGGCGGAGGCGCGAGCACGCTCTATCCCAAGCCTTATTGGCAAACGGGCGTGAAGGGAATCCCGAACGACGGAGCGCGTGACGTTCCGGATATATCGTTGACTGCAGCAGGACACGATCCTTATTTATTGTGTTTGGCTGGATCCTGCACACCGGACACCCGCGGATTTATTTCGTTTTACGGCTATGCCGGAACATCGGCTGCCACGCCCTCGATGGCCGGCATCGTGGCCGATATTGTTCAGGAGAATGGCGGACGACTCGGGCTGATCAACCCGTCGCTCTACGCGCTGGCGGCAAGCGATGAGAGCAGCGCGTGCAACGCGTCGGACACCGTGACGCTGCGTGCTGCTACATGCATCTTCAACGACGTCACAGCCGGAAACAATTCTGTTCCCGGTGAGGCCGGCTACGGTACGCCAGCGGGCACTTACCAGGCCGGGGTAGGTTATGACCTGGCATCAGGCCTCGGCTCAGTCAACGCTGGAAATCTCTCGAACGGTATATTCAGGGGCGAAGGCACAGCCCAGGATGTCTTTTCTACATATGACGTCAACTTCGGACAGGTAGTCCTGGGCGTACCAGCTACTCAGCTAATCACGATTTCAAACGAAGGAACGGGCATCCTGAGACTGATTTGAGCTCTACTCAAGCACGGCACAGTTCGTAATCAGCCGCGGGTGCACGACCATTCTGCCAAATCAATCCTGCACGGTGAGTATCACGTTCACTCCGACTTCCCTAGGAGGAAAGGTTGGTTCCCTCTGTGGCTACACCAGCGCCGATGACGGATGTTACGCAACATTCCGGGGCTACGGCGTCGCGACGACTACGGCCAGCGTTTCGGCTACGGCGCTTAACTTCGGCACGCAGAAACTAAACACCCTCAGCACAGCGCAATCGTTCACGATCGAGAACTCTACGGCGGCCCCGCTGGACATAAGCAGCATGTTCGTCAGCGGCGCGAATCCGGAAGACTTCACTGTTTCAAAGGGGTGCGGTCCTACGATCGCCTCCGGTGTGGATTGTACCGTTTATGTCGTTTTTACACCTCGCGGTTCCGGCAACCGTTCCGCTTATCTGCAGACGCCGCTTGGCAACGGAACGCAGGTGACGGTCACACTGACCGGAACGGGAATGCTCGCAGGTCGCTTCCAAATCTTCAATGCGCAGACGGCAAAAGTGCTGGAGGTGACTGGAGCATCCTCTTCGAACGGGACGCTGATTCAACAAAATGCACTGAACGGTAATCTCGAGCAGCAGTGGGAATTCATACCGGTCGGCAACGGAGCATTTCAAATTGCAAACGTCTTAGGCGGCAGAGTACTGGATGTCGTCGCGGCTTCGACAACCGACGGCACGCAAGTGCAGCAGTTCGATTATCTCGGCGGTACCAATCAGCAGTGGCGGCTGACGCCTGTGGACGATGTTCATTACGCTAGTGTCAACGTGAACAGTGGCAAGGTGCTCGACATCCCGGGAGGCACTACAGCCAATGAGACCCCGGTGCAGCAGTGGGGTTACTCCGGCAATCAACAGCAACTCTGGGTACTTCTACCGTTGACACATACAACATAACGAATGCAATGAGTGCTGATCTGCTTGACATTGCCGGCGGTTCTATATCCGACGGCGCAAAGATCGAGCAGGCGAGTCTGGCACCGGGTCGTAATCAGCAATGGCAACTTGTTCCCGTTGGCGATGGGTTTTACGCAATTTTCAATTGCAACAGCGGGAAGGCGCTGGATAACACTGGGGGCTCCACTTCGAATGGCAATTTGATGCAGCAATACGAGTTTCTGGACAATCCGAATCAGCAATGGTCGATTGTGCCCGCGGACGGGACGAACTTCACGATTGTCAACCGTGGCAGCCAAAAGGTGCTGGACGACACGGGCCTTTCGACTAGCAGCGGCACGCTCATCCAGCAATGGGATTCTCTGGGGGGCAGGAATCAACTTTGGCAAGTCGCTCCTGTTGTCTACTACAGGATCGTGAACGCTCTTAGCGGGCTGGTGCTCGATGTTCCGGGCGGATCAACGGCCGACGGCGAGGTGGTTCAACAATGGGCATCAAACGCGTCTTTACAACAGAACTGGCAATTGCAGCCCAACAACGGAGCGACCGTCCTTATAAACCAACTCACCGGAAAAACGCTGCAGGTGGCCGATTCGTCTCTGTCGGGCGGAGACTTTCTCGAGCAGGGTACGTACACAGGGGCAGAAATCAGCACTGGCACTTGATCGCCTTACCGGGCGGTTATTACGAGATAGAAAATTTAAACAGCCATCTGGCGCTGGACGACACGGATTTCTCACTCAGCAACGGAATATCAATATCTGGGCGGATCGAACCAGCAATGGCGGTTAGTGCCCTTTCCGATGTAAGCGGCCGGAACGACGACAGACATACCTGGTTTGCGAGGCAGGCGTGGTCTTCGAATGAAGCCCGCTACGACGGATCTTCTTCCATGAAGTAGTAGGCAATCATATGGCAAACGACCAGATGCGCATCCTCGATACGGCCCATGTGCGGCACGCGGGCTTGAACGTTCAGCTGTGAGATGCGGGCAAGCTCTCCGCCATCACGCCCGGTCAGTCCGATGGTCCTGCAGCCGAGGGAATTGGCGTATTCGGCAGCACGCAGGACATTCGGCGAATTACCGGAGCCGCTGATGGCCATGAACAGATCGCCCGGAGCAGCAAAGTTTTTGAGTTGCTCAACAAAGACCACGTCATACCCGACGTCATTAGCATAAGCGGTGATCGTTGGCAACTGGTCAGTTAAGGCCATAATGCAAAAGCGAGACTGCCGCTGAAAGCTGGCACCCTTCACCATGTCACAGGCAAAGTGCGAGGCAGTGGAGGCGCTGCCACCATTGCCACAGACAAAAATGCGCCGACTCTGATCCCGGGCATCGCGAAACCAGTTAATGGCTTTATTTACCTGATCGGCATCGATAAGGTCCAGGGTTTTGACGAGTTCAAGCCTGTACTTCTCCGGGAAAGTCATGTATCACTTTTGACAGCGCCAGCAACTCTTCGGGAGAAGCTGTGCCAGTTCCTTTCTTCATAATAGTGATCGAGGCGACCAGGTTCCCGAAGCGCGCAGCCTGCTCCGCCGATCGGGTTACGGCCAGACTCATGGCCGCACCCGCTGAGAAGCTATCGCCAGCGCCACAAATGTCCACAGGTTTCTCCACAGGCTTTGTCCTCACCCAACGCTCGCCCTTGTTATCGACGACGAGAACGCCGCCCTCAGCGTGGGTTACAAATAGGAGACTCGATTCGGTATGCCGCAAAAGCGCAGAGTAGTCGACTTTTCCGTACAACTGGCGGCAAGCGGTTTCAGCCTCCTGCTGATTGGCTTTCACCGTCACCGACCGGAAGAGATCGAGACGTGCGCGCGAATCAACGAAAAAGATCTTGTTTGGGTGTGCGAAGGCCAGTTCGCGTACCAGGTTTCGTACTGCGCCCGTCACGATACCGCCCTGGCTGGTCTCAGCTTGATCGGAAATCAGGATGACGTCGAACTCACTCACTGCTCGCCGGAGGTTATGGATGATTGCCTGCTCAACGTCTTTGCGTAGCGGCAACGTATTGATGAAATCCAGCCTGGGCTGATCTTCCTCGGCCGTGACGCTATTGATGACTTTGGTGTAGGTAAAAGTCTGGATGGCTTCTGTCTGAACACACAGAGCAGACGAGATTCCCCGGGAGTTCAGGCCTCGCAAGAGTTCGCCTCCAAAGCCGTCTTTGCCAATGGCTCCGAGCACTGCGACATGGCCGACGCGCAGTGCTGTTAAGTTGTTGGCAACGGTTCCCGCTGCACCCGGGGTGACTTCGGTTTCAACAACAGCAACACGGCGAATGCCTGTTTCTCGCGACGCTTCTGCGAGCATCGGGTCATATTTGCACCAGCGATCAAGACACACATCCCCCACCACCAGCGCTGAAAGCTTCGGGAAGGCAGCAAGGACCTCGGATGTGGTCATGCAACTTCCATAATCTGGCGTCGTAACGCCGGCAGCGTAGCGCGATGGTCTCCGCAGAAGTAAAAGCTTTCGCCACCGTCTGCGACCGTCCGCACCAGGAGAGTTTTGTGAGGACGGAAATAATAGCCGGGATCGGTTTTGGGTAATTCGTGGTGGATGTCGCCTTGAATCGGAACGAGATCAAAGACGGCAGTCGCGAAATGCCGAATAACACGACCTTCCTGATGAGCCACGTTACGAACCATCGACAGCGCCTTCAGGTAAATCTCGGGCGCCATGATGGCGGATCCAAAGCTCAATACGACCCCACGTTCCAGGCGTTCCATCGTGTGGACAAAGATTAGAAAATCCTGATAGCTGGCCGCACCCAGGGCCGCTCCGTCGCAGTTTGGATGCTCATGGAGAATGTCATAGCCGACGCCCACATGCACGGTGATGGGGATGTTGAAACGATATGCCGCTGCAAAAACGCTCAAATCACGATAGGGGAACTCGCCCTCGGCGATGCGACGACCGACATTTTCGCCTAGCCCTAGCCCGGATTCTGCGGCTTCGCGGATCCATTCATTTAACTCTCCCGTTTCACGCCATAACCCAAACTCGCCGGAGCGGATATAGCGAGCTACGCTTTCCGTTGTCGCTCCAATGCGAGCCAGCTCGTAATCATGGATCGCAGCCGCTCCGTTTACAGCAAGATGGTCCAAGAATCCCTTGGCCATCAGATCAATGATCTGGCGGTTTACTCCTGCGCGGAGCACGTGTGCGCCCATGAGGAGAATCCGAGCCGCTCCGCTTCGCTTGGCTTCTACCAGGCGCAGAGCTAGCGCGCGCAGTTGTGGATGCTCGAAGCTTTGAGGAGCGTCGTCGACGGCTAACCATCGCTCGCGTTTCAGATCATGGACGCGGTCGGCCAGTGGCTTTATTTGAAGCCGGGAGCGATCAAAGAGCATGTACTTACTAGGCATCTCGAAACAGAGTGGTCAGCAAAGCCTCAGTATGCAAGAAATTAGGGATGATGAAATCCGCTCCAACTTCGGCCAGACGCTGCCGCTTCCAGGGATCGACGACGAGGCATTCCGGCTCTGCAGTAGCCACTCCCACCGCGACACCCCCCACTTCTTTTACGTTCTCAATCTCTACGTAACCATCACCGAACCCGAGGAACTCATTACCGGCGCATTCCGCGGACGCAATCAGCTGTTGAATGAGAATTTTTTTCGAGAAGCTCTTGTAATCATCTATGGCACCATAGATGCCGCCGTCAAAATAAGACTCCAAGTTCAGCAGCCGGGCTTCGTCTCGCACGTATTCCTGGTCTGTTCCGCTCGCTAAGTACAGTTTGAGGCCTCGCTCCTGGAGAGACTCGATCAGTTTCCGGGTGCCTGGAACCAAATACTTTTCTGGTGACCCGCCCTGAGCGAGGAACTCGAGACGCTCGGCAATCCGTTCCTGCAGACGATCGAGATAAATGCGCTTATATTGCAGCGGATCGAGCGGAATCCCGCCGCGTTGCTTCACCTCTTCGGCTAGCTGAATCATCTGGTAGATTGTTTGCTTTCCGGTTAATTTCCAGACGAAACCTTCCACTACCCTGAGCAACTCCTCATGGTTTTCGCCGCTCTTGGTCTCGACCAGCATCTCGATCATCATCGGGACCATAACGTCCATCCACCCGGATCGGATCAGCGAGAGGGTACCGTCGAAATCGAAAATGCATACCCGCGCGTCTCTCGCTGAAATGCCAGGCTGAAGTTCTTCAATCATTCCGAGGCCATTAAAAGACGGGAGGGGGCTGCCGCCAATTCTGAACCTTGATTAGCTGAGGTTGTCATTCCTAAGAGATGTTCCGAGGACTCATAAAGGATCCGCGGCCGATAGCGACACAATCATCAATCGAGTACTCGCCGAGAGGTATCTTTTTTGGCGAATACCTCGGCCATAAGCTTGCGCACCAGCAGCTTTTCGGCGTAAGCCCATTCAGCACAGTACGCGTCGCTAAAGAAGTCGACCTGCTTGTTCACCGGGAGGATGTCCAGCGCTCCTCGATCAGGCTCGCCTTCTTCAGACCCGCTGACGCCCAGCCTCCATCGCGGCTCCGTTCACTAATGATTCCATCCAGCCGCTCTCAATTATCAGGTGTTACAGGCCCCGCGCAATCATATAAATCAGCGAAAATTGTACGCACGCCCCAAGTTACGAAGGTGTTTTGGACTTTCGGTACATACGGCAGCGCTTCCAAAATACGTGTGCGCGCCTCATTTGGTGTTCTGTGTTCGTCTGTTCGAGATTTCTGACCTGCGATGTGAAATACACGTTCTGTTCTCTCCTGTGTAGTTTAGAGATTCGGACTATCGACACTTTACAGGTATGCTTTCAGAGTTCTTGCGCACACTCCGCAGTTTCAGAACGTCTTTGGCGGATCAAAGTGTAGTCCGTTTTCTAAACCGGCCTGAGTAAACAGCATCGCAGGGGCGCCTCGGTAGGTGGTGTGGTGAAGCTGGTCGTACCCGCATTTATTTGCAACGCGGATCGACGCAACGTTTTCGGGGGCAATTAGGCAAACCGTGAGGATGGATCCGAAACGATTACCAAACCAGCGGATAGCCGCGCGGACTGATTCAGTCGCGTAACCTTTGCCGGACATCGGTGGTGCAAGTGCCCATCCAATTTCCGGCACACCCTTGATCGGGAGATCTATGTCGCGTTTGTGGTCAGCAAAGCCAACCTCTCCTACAAATTGCCCGGCACCCTTCTCCTCGACCAGCCAGTATCCGAAGTCGAGCCATAACCAGTGCCCGGCGTAACGCAAGATCCGCGCCCAGACCTCCTCTTCCGAGAGAGCTCTTTCTCCGATGTAGCGGGTGACCGCCGGATCAGCCCACATTCGAGCGCAGTTGGGTAAGTCTTCGGGACGGTGGCCCCGCAGTCTGAGGCGTTCTGTCTCAATCACAGGAACGTTCGGTCCCTTCCCCATTTCCATATTCTGGACCATCCTTGTAAACTGCTGTCTTGTCCCCTTGGTGGCAGAAAGTCCTCGATTCAGGCAACTGACCGATCTAACCATCCATTCCCGACCGATTTGTAAGTATGGTGTTCAAAAGCAATTCGCAGAGTACCGAGCGGCTTCGAAGAAGCGGCCCCAGCCGCGCTCAGTCTTCAAGCCAAGGTTTTTTCGGTCATCCGGTCGGCCTCCGCACTCTGTTCCTCACCGAACTTTGGGAGCGCTTCAGCTATTACGGCATGCGTGCGCTACTGATTCTGTTCATGACCGCGCCAGTAGCTCGCAAGGGGCTCGGAATGGCTACTGCTGAGGCAGGAGCAATTTACGGTCTGTATACCGGGATGGTGTATTTTCTGGCGCTCCCAGGTGGCTGGGTCGCCGATAAAGTTCTAGGCGCCAGGCGCGCCGTTCTAGCGGGCGGGATTATCGTCGCGCTCGGGCATTTTTGTCTCGCGATCCCGAGTGTCACGACCTTTTTCATAGGTTTGGTCTTCATCGTCACGGGCACGGGTCTACTCAAGCCGAACATCAGCACCATGGTGGGACAACTCTATTCGGAGCATGACCCGCGCCGCGATGCTGGATTCTCAATTTTCTACGTGGGCATCAATCTAGGTAGTTTCATTGCGCCTCTAATCTGCAGCTATGTTGGTGAAAACATCAACTGGCATTACGGATTCGGATTAGCGGGAATCGGTATGACCGCCGGCGTAATCCAGTATGCCTTTGGGGCCAAGACACTTGGCAATGCTGGCGCGGCACCTTCGCTAGGAAACGCCGAACGCCTTAGATTTCGCTGGAGCGTCTTCGCTTTTCTCACTGTGTTGCTGATCTGCGGAAAATTAGCGTACGACGGAACTCTGTCCATTCGATCGTTGTCATCCGGCTTCGGGGTCATGCTCACGACGATCGTGATCGTTCTTTTTGCCGGGATGCTGACCTTCGGAAAATGGAGTAAAGAGGAACGAAGACGTCTGGTCGCGATCTTCGTCCTTTTTACAGCCTCCGCCTTATTCTGGTCGATTTATGAGCAAGCCGGCTCCACGCTCAACCTTTTTGCGGATCGTAACACGGATCGCGCCGTGCCTGGGATGCCGGAAGCAATACCAGCAGGCTGGTTCCAGTCCCTACCAGCGCTGTTTGTGATCGCCATCGCTCCCCTGTTTGCGTGGCTATGGGTGAAGCTCGGAGAGCGCAGCCCTTCGAGCACCATCAAATTTGCCATTGGTCTGTTCTTCGCTGGACTGAGCTTTGTCGTCCTGGTTCCCATAGCCGGGAAAACTGGGGTTAGCCCACTTTGGCTTACGGTTACCTACTTACTGCTGACCATAGGAGAACTTTGTATCAGCCCGGTCGGCCTGAGTGCGATGACCAAGCTCGCACCCCGGCGGATCGCGGGTCTGATTATGGGGATCTTCTTTCTTTCGATCTCTGTCGGCGACTATATCAGCGGTCGGCTTGCTTCCATTTACGAAGTGATGCCGCTGCCTCACCTCTTCGGCACTGCCGGAGCATCGGCGGTCGTGCTGGGCGCAATCCTGTCACTGTTCACCAAACCGATGAAGCGGCTGATTGGCAGCGACGATTAGACCGCCGATTCATAGGACGCTGATGCCTACTTAGAAGCTCAGTCTCACCCCGAACTGTATTGCTCTGGGCGCGTTTGCTTGGTATGTAACCTGGCCAAACGTGCTACTCCCCACTGCGGTATTCGGAGCGCCGAACTGAGGCGTATTCGTGAGATTGATAAAGTCAGCCCGGAACTGCAGGTTTACCGGCTCCCATACTTTGAAGTTCTTCAGCAGAGAGATGTCGGTATTGTGGGTTCCGTCCTGACGGAGTTGGGTGATGCGGCGAGGAGCGCTGCCTATAGTGAACGGCGCGGGTTGCGAGAAGGCGCCGACATTGAACCACTCGTTTACCGTCGGATTATTAATGGACACGGCCGAGCCATTGGTGATGTTGGGCGGATTATAAGCAAAATTGAAACCGTTGCCAGGAGCGGACATCGGTATCGGAATGCCGCTCTGATAGGTCAACAGGCCTGACAACTGCCATCCGCCGATGAAGGCGTCCACGATGGGATTTAGGTTGCTTCCGAATGCTTTGCCTCTGCCCACTGGCAGGTCGTAGAGCATGGTAATCGCTACGGCCTGTGGAATGTCGTGTGCGCTGAGAGACCGCTCAAGGGCCCAGTTATTGACGTCGCGCGGTCCAGAATCGCCTACCTCCCAGGCTTGCGCTTCGGAGGTGTCGTCAATGGCCTTGGCCCATTGATAGCTAACAATCAGGTTGAGTCCGTTCGAGAAGCGCTTGGTGAATCTTGCGACAAGCGCATTATAGCTGGAGAAGCCGCCGGGCGTGCTGGTATCCAGGTTCACGCCAGTATATTGCGGGTACCGAACCAGAAGACGCCAAAGGGGTATGGTGGGCCCGGCGAGAGTCCCGCCAGAGGAAGCGGGAAGAACGTTGTAGAAGGGATTGGGAACGTTCTGATAGAGCTGGGTTCCCAAACTGAGATCCTGCGTCGGCAGTTGATTCAAGTTCAATCCTCCGTAGGATAGTGAAAGCTTGCGGCCTTGATTTCCCGAATATCCTAGCTCCAGCAACGTGTTGTTCGACAGCTGATACTGAAAATCGGCGCTGTAGTTTTCTGTATAACCATTTGGATGGTTGGTCAGGACCGCGGTGATTCCCTGGCCCAATCCGGTCGCTGCCCCCAGCGAGTTGCCGACCGCCGGTATAAACCCGGTCGGAAAAGGATTGCTGATCGGGTTGCCAGGAGTAATGCCGTTTCCCGCAGCTGTACTTACCCAAGGCGTGTTGGTGGAATAACCGATCGGATTTTCATCCCCCAACGAAGGTACGTAGAAAATTCCAAAGCCGGTGCGGAATACCAGCTTATCTGTCAGCTTGTAAGCCAAGCCGATGCGGGGTGCAAACTCATTCCAATCCGTATTCCACATCTGATGGCCGTTGGCAAACGAGAGGGCACCTTGCAGGTTAAAGCCGGGAACGGAAATGGGACTGGGCGCGTTGAAAAGGAACGTGCTGAAGCGATTGTACCGGTCTGTGGTGGGGCCCTGGATTTCCCAGCGAAGACCGTAATCAACGGTCAGCCGTTTACTGACGCGCCAGGTATCCTCCGCATACAAAGCGTAGTCGCGGTGACCTTCGGCGATAGGCGCCGGGTGAGGCGCACTTCCTCCAGAACCGTAGCCGAGCAGGAGCGACGCCACCGCGTTGCCACTTGTGGTTGCCCCGGGCACCACCGTTGGCCCGCTGGTAAGATTTTGGTCGAAATTGAACGTGGGAGCGCGCAGCCAGCCACCGTCTCCGGGGCCGTTCTGATAAGAAAACTCCAGATCGCCTCCGAATTTGACCGTGTGCGAGCTCCAAATTTTGGTGGCGTTTACTTGCACGGACTCGGTGCGCTCAGGATGATAAAGTTGCCCGTTTTGGCCTACTCCGAAGGTGGAGTAGTTGGCAAGGTTGAAAGCAGGCATGATGTTGGCAACGTCGAACCCCGCGACCTGACTTGCGGGTATTCCGAGCTGTGTAGGCGAAGCATGGACGACAGGAATGGTTTGTTCAGTCCAGTCACCGTGGCCAACCAGCACATTCACGACGAAGCTAGGATTCACCGTAAAGGTATTTCCCCAGGCGGCCGCCCCGCGTGGATTCGGCGAGGTCGTTGCGCTACTGCCGATACCCCATGCGGCGAAGTTCAGACCAATCCCGTTCTCCCAAGCCTGTGACCAGCGGAAATACATGCTGAAACGCTCAGTGGGAGTCCAATCTACACGGACGTCGAAATGGTCGTTTTGGGTGACGTTCTTGCCAGTGCCGAACCAGTTATTGCTTTGCGTGAACCCACTGCCGGGCTGATTCGGGAGTGGATAAAGCGACAACACCTTCGCGCCCACCGGATCAAACAGGTTTGACGGAATTTTGTTACCCGGAAAGGGGTCGCGAATATATCCGGATCCATTCGGATTCGGCCGGGTACTTAGTGGGTTGTAGATAACCTGCAACGAACCGTCGGGGTTGAAGGTCTGCGAAAAATCACCCTGACGTTGCAATGCTGTGGGCACGGTATTCGTTTGCGATGCCGGGCTGCCTTGGCGCAGGCCTTCATAGCTGCCAAAGAAGTAGAGGCGTTTGGATGGCCAGATCGGACCGCCTAAGCTGCCGCCATACTGATTCTTGCCGAAAAAGGGCCTGGCCACTCCACCGCGGTTGTTGAAGTAATTGTTCGCGTCCAACACGGAGTTCTGGAGAAACTCGAAGCCCTGTCCGTGAAACTGATTCGTTCCTCCCTTGGTGACGATGCTGAAAACGCCGCCGCCGGAACGGCCATACTGTGCGTCGTAACTGTTCCGGACCAGTTGCACTTCCTGCACGGAGTCCAACGTCGGGCTATCGTAGAGGCCGTTCCATTGCGACGTTGTGGTGTCGGGAACGCCGTCGATCAGGATGGCCGTGCTCTCAGTTCGTCCACCGTTCATGCCAAAGCGGTCCAGGTTTTGATCTCCGGTGTTGCTTGTTGCGCCATTGAATGCCTCCGAAACGCCGGCATTGGCAAAGACGATGCGGAACGGATTCCTTGTCGTCATCGGAATACTCGTAAGGGTGTTGGTTTCGATGTGGACGGATTGATCGGCGGTTTGCGTGTCGAGCAGGGGCGCCGCTGCGCTGACTTCAACTGTCTCAGAAGTCGATCCGACCTGTAGTTTCACATCCAGTTCGTCCGAATCGTTTGCCCGCAGATCCAGGCCCTGCTGAAGATACTTCTTAAATCCCGGTGCGTCAACTGAAAGTTCATACGGCCCGGGAAGCAATTGCGACACGGTGAAGTGCCCGTTGTCTTCTGCGGAGGTGGTCCGTACCTCGTTAGTGCTCTTGTTTGTGAGCGTGACGGCAGCTTTCGGAATGAACCCACCGCTTGGATCGGTAACCGTTCCGGTCACGGTCGCCGTGAAAACCTGGCCCACGCCGGGCACGGCAACGATTGACAATGCTCCACACAGCAAAATGCACGCAAAGCTTGCGCGCGTCGCTCTTCGAGCGCCGACAATTTTATAACTCATGACTCCCTTAAAGCGCCTCTTTGAAGGCGTGACCCGGGAGCTATTATGCATCTGTCTATTTGTTTCGTCAAGTTGCTTTATGCAATTGCCGTTAGCATGTAAGTTGACCAGAGTACTTGAGAGCAGTGATTCACTACTTGATCTGCTCCCTTAAAAGCCGCTGATCGCGAGGCGGCGGCTCGCCTCCTTTCCTGGTGCACAGTCTTCGGGATGATGGGCGCATTATGCAGGTTTCAATACTCCGATGTCAGCGGCGTAGCGGCCTGTTTCAAGAACGCGTGAGTGGACAAGACCAGATGTGGGGAGGTACAGTTCCTTCATGCTGAAACAAGCGAGAAAGTACGGCTTGCTTTGCTTACTTGCCTGTTCGATGAACTGGCTCTCCCAGGCGACAGAGATGCCTCAGGCAAACGGGCCACGCGATACCCAAGAAAGCCCTGAGAAGCATCCGTGGAAGGGGTACGCAATCCTTGGGAACGGGAATCTGACTGCGGTCTATTCCGATGACAGTCGCATTTCGGGGGCAACCACCCGCAAAGGAATACAGCACTTTTACTTTCAAGACTATACGGCGGATTATGTCGCTTCGACAGCATTTGACGTACTCGATGGAGAGGCCGACGCGGCTGAGCAGATGGTTGGCAGCAAGGTGGGAATGAAGAACTTCTTCACAACGCAAACGCAAACGCGGCTAAACGACGGTTCTGCTGCAACGATTCTCTGTTTTGTACACCCGGAAGGTGCGGCGGTGCTCTCCCTGAGCACCGGAACAGCAGGCGGCAAACGCCGCTACCGTTTCCAGACTCTTTTGCGAACGGAAATCAAAACCGAGCGGACTCTCCGGCTAACATCGCTTCAGAAACAGGAGGGGATGGCCGTGGCTGTGTGGTCAAACGGAATGGCTTTGGCGATTGCGCCCGCCTTTCCAGCGGATCAGATCAGCATTGACGGAGCAACTGTCTCGGTATCGGGAAGCCTGCGGGGCGAAGCATTACCGGCGCGAGTACTACTGGTACCCGCATCCTCATCATCGGGGGCGGTTGCAAAAGTTCAGTCTCTGCGGCGAGAAAAGGATCTAGAGGCAACGGCCGACCAGTATTGGAATGACTGGATGAATCGGGGTGTGCTGCCACAGGTTCGAGGCGGCAATCCGCAATCCGCGGGGTATCTTGAAGCTTATAAACGCAACCTTTACTGCGTGAAGTCCGCCGATCTGAACGGGTACATTCCAGCTGACATCACGGGCCAATTCGTCACGAACAACATGCCGCAGCTGTATCCGCGCGATGCAATGATGTGCGCGAGGGTTCTGCTGCTAACAGGTCACGTGGACGAGGCGAAACATGTCATTGAATTCTGGGCAAAGGCCCAGGTTCCGATGAAGACCCCGGGCGAGTGGTACGCCCGCTACGATGCTCACGGCAGAGCGGTGAATGGTGGCAGCGGAGCGCGTTTTGATGAACCCGAATGGGATTCTAATGGCTATTACATTTATCTGTTGAACCAATATCACGCGAAAACAGGTACGTGGTTAGCCGACCGCCAGTTTATCTACCAAGTGGCTGACTTCCTGGTAAGCCATCTCAGCCCCAATGGGTTGTTGTGGGAAGGCGGCATTGTCGAATGGACCGGATACTTGCCGGCGACCAACATGATCGATGCTGCCGCATTACAGATTGCGGCAAAAATGGCTTTAGACTTCGGAGACACGGAGCGGGCCAAGCGCTACCGCGCAACAGCACAGAGGATTTCGGCAGCACTTCCCGCGTTGTTCGATACAACGCGGCAGACATATGCGGATGTGCGGTTCACCAAGCAAAAAGCTGATAACGGCGCAAGTTTGACAGAGCAGTCGGGGCAGAAGACATATCTGTGGGATACAACTGCGAATGTCGGAGTGATCTGGACGTATCCAATCCACCGCGAGATCAACCTGTCCAATATTTTTTATGACCGCACGACGTTGAAGCTGGGAGGTGGGATGCAGTACTTCGACTCGCCGGATCCGGGGTTGGCCAGCTATGGCCATGGGGTCTTCTTCTTCACCACAGCCGCGGCGGCGGAATACGAGACGTTATCTGGAATGAAGTCGGCAGCAGGCGCTTTTATCGACTGGATGATCCGGAACAGCAATTGCTATGGATTGATGCCGGAACATATTCTTCCCGATGGCAGCGACTGTAGTGCCGCCTCACCGCTGTCCTGGTGTAGTGCGGAATTTGCCGCCGCACTGCTTTTGTGGAGCCAATCGTAAACCCTACTGGTGAGGTTCACGGACCTCCACGCAGCGGTCTGCCTTCACGTCGTGTAATTTCTGCACAACACCATTGGGCCAGGTAATCTCAATCAGGGGAATCACTGCCTCTCGACCAACTCCGAAATGGACCGGAGCAAGAACAGATGAGGCGTAGCCGAAGCTACTCGTCCGAAAGCTCCATTGATTGCCAACATGTAGCACCGCCCCGATTCCGTCGCGATTGCTATTCGTTCCGATAAGGCGCAATTCGATCCAGTGATTCTGGTCGGAACTCACGTTGCGCCAGAATTCCGGGCGCTCTCCAAGGGCCGAGACAATCGCATCCAATTTGCCGTCGCCGTTGAGATCAGCGGCCACAACGCCCCTGTGGGCACGCGCGACCTGAAAGGCAGGGCCGGAGGAAGCCGAAGCATTCGCAAATGTGCCGTCACCGCGATTCAGAAAGATGGAGTTTGGCTGCTTATACTGGTCGCCGGAAAAGAGCTCAATGTTATCGGTTACGTGGGAGTTGGCCGTGAACAGGTCCTTCCATCCGTCATTATTGAAGTCGGCAAGGGCGTTTCCCCACCCTGATAAGCGCGTTGAGAGAGGACCCAGGCGGCTCGCGTACGTCCCATCTTCGAATTGACCTTTGCCCAGATTTTTAAAGAGCGGGAATGTTTGGCCAGCGAGAGCGGTGACCGCGATGTCAGGCAGGCCGTCGTTGTTGGAATCATCAAACGCGGCTCCCATACTGGAAACCGGTTTCCCATTGTCAGGAAGGGCAACACCGGCATTGAAAGCGATCTCTTCAAAGCGGCCATTGCGCAGGTTATGAAACAGAGAGTTCGCAACCGTGTCATTCGGTACGAAAATGTCCGGGTAGCCGTCGCCGTCGTAATCGGATATCGCGACACTCATGCCTTTACCCGAGGATGCAGCGATACCGCTGTTCTTCGAGACATCTTGAAAGCGGCCCCCGCCGAGGTTACGGTACAGCATGTTGGAGGTGGATCGGAACTGCGTGGGGTTGCAATAGACAACGAAACGTCCGGATGAATCGTGACAGACGGGGCTTGCCGCGCCAGCCCACTCGACATAGTTGACGATGAAAAGGTCGAGGAGACCATCGCGGTCATAGTCGAGCCAGCCAGCGGCGATAGGCCACGATCCACAATGGATTCCAGCATTTTGGGTGACATCTTCAAAGTGCTTGCCGTCGATATTGCGATAGAGATGACAGTTTTCGGGTCCAGCGACGAAGAGGTCTATGAACCCGTCATTGTTAAAATCGGCGGCAGCGACGCCAATAGAGTAGCCTGACCCGGCGAGCCCAGCTTCTGCGGTCACATCGGTGAAGTGCCCAGCTCCGTCGTTTCGATAAAGGCGATTGAAATATTGCGGGCCCGTCTTCAAGAGCGACGGAACCTCTGCTCCGTTGGCGAAGAAGAGATCGGTGCGGCCGTCGTTGTTGAAATCGAACGCGGCGAGGCCGCCTGCCATGGTTTCAACAAGAAATTTGCGTTCGGTTGCGCCATTGTTCAGAACGAAATCCAGCCCGGACCGGGCCGAGGCATCCTCGAAACGGATAGATAAGCTCTCTGAATCGCCTTTTTCGTGGGCTGTCGATATCAGGAAGGCGATGAACGTAGAGAAGACGGCGGCAGCAATCAGACGCATTTGATACTGTGGGCCAGAACGCGTTTACTCGTCGCGTGTATTAGTCTACGATGTCAGCCCTAAGGCACTGGTTACTTTTAGCGATGATTGTTGGGCTGCTCGATCCGGCCGGAGTGTCCGGGCAGGACACGCTAGCGGAAAAGGGCGAAGCAGCCAAGCAAGCATTGCTAGCGGGGGACTACTCCAAGGCGGTGGTGCTCTATCGCCAGTTGACTGCGGCGCTGCCGGACAACCCCGGCTTGCGGCTGAATCTGGGTCTCGCGCTGGAGAAGGCGGGCCAGGCTTCGGCGGCTGTGCCGGAACTGCAGCGAGCCTCGCGCGGAATGCCGGATTCGGCCGGGGCGTGGTTCCTGTTGGGTTTAGCTTATCAGCAGCTACATCAACCTGCGCTGGCGATTGCGCCTCTGAGAAAGGCGGTTCAACTGGACGGAGGCGATAAGCAGGCGCGGTTCGAACTAGGAGATGCGGAGCTTGCGGCGGGAAAGGCTCGAGAGGCGATCAGCGACTTCGAGATTCTTACACGAAAAGATCCCTCGCTTCCGAAGGCTTGGCAAGGTCTGGGGTTGGCGTATGTAGCGCTGGGCGAAAACTTTTCCGGTCAGCTTGAGCGCTCCGATCGAGAGTCGGCGTATTGGTATGCGCTGCTAGCTCGTTCGCGGGCTGCCGAACAACGCGATAACGAGGCTCTGGAGTTGTATCGAAAGGCTATCGAGAAGGCGCCGGTTCTCAAGGGTCTCCATACCGCGCGCGCAGAGATTTATCGCGAAACCGGTCATGCAGATTGGGCCGCGGTGGAAGAGATGCGCGAGACGCAGGTGGCGAAAGCCGATTGCGCTTCGCATGAGATGGCTTGCGCCTTTGAAGCCCAGGATTGGACCAGCACCATATCCGGTGCCAGGCAGACGAGCATGGCTGAGAATCTGTATTGGGCCGCATTAGGTGCCGGGAAACTGGCCGAACAGAGTTTTCAGCACTTGACTGAACTGCCGCCCTCGCCGGAGACGCACGAGATTCTGGCCGAAGCGTATGGACGAATCGGGCATCGGATGGAGGCCATCGAACAATGGCGAGAGGCACTGGCGATGCAGCCAGCGAATGGGCGCCTGCAGGGTCGGCTGGCCGAATCGCTGGTGCGGGCGCGTGAGTATGACGAGGCTGGGAAGCTGTTGGCACCGCTGGTCGCTGCCCAACCAGGTAATGCCGAGTGGGAATATTATTTGGGCAAAGTACTGTTTGAGCAAGGGCGGTTGAATGAGGCGCTGCCGCTTCTGGCTATGTCGGCGAAATCGTTTCCAGGTTTTCTTCCAGCACAGGAGTCGTTGGGGCGCGTGTACCTGGCAGTGGGACAACCGGCAGATGCAGTGCCCTGTCTGGAGCGGGCGCTGCCTTTGGATGACGATGGCTCTATTTCGTTTGCACTCAGTGTTGCGTACCGTCGGTTGAACAAGACCCAAGAATCCCAAGCGGCACTGTTACGCTATCGAAAGCTGAGTCGCGATAAAGGTGAAGCGACATCGCCGCCTAACCCGGATAATATCCCTGCCCCGTAAGTTCGCCTATATGAAATTTTTCAATAGTTTTTCTCTCGTGATAATGCTGTGCGCGACGGTGTTCCCGGCTATAGCGCAGACCGGAGCCTTCTTCGACGTCCGGCACTACGGCGCGCAAGGGAACGGGACCACCCTGGATACCACTGGCTTCGAGAAGGCCATTGAGGCCGCATCGGCGGTGGGCGGCGGTACCGTTTTCGTCCCCAGCGGGAACTACCTGACGGGCACCATCCGGCTGCGGGACAACATCACGCTTTGGGTGGATGGAGGCGCGACTCTGGTGGGAACCAAAGACGTGACCCAGTATCAATCTTCCAATGGCACAGACGAGTGGTACAAAGCGCTGATTCTGGCGAAGGGCGCACATAATGTCGCCGTCGTGGGCAGCGGCACAGTTGACGGAAACCGCGTTTTCAATCCCAAAGGAGAGGAGCACATACGGGGCCCGCACGCCATTCTCTTTTACGATTGCACGCGCGTCGCCGTGCGGGACATTCAAGTGAAGGATGCCGGAAATTATGCGGTCATTCTTCGTTCGGTGGACGGAGTCGACATTAGCGGGATTGCCGTACATGGTGGCTGGGACGGCATTAACATGCACGATACCCGCAACGGGACTATCAGTAATTGCCGCCTCTTCACTGGAGATGACAGCCTGGCAGGCGCTTATTGGGAGAACGTCACCGTTTCCAACTGCATCCTGAACTCGGTTTGCAACCCGATCCGGGTGGGCGGCCGAAACGTGCTGATCACCAATTGTGTGATGTATGGTCCCGGCGAGTCCGAACACGGCACGTCACTGCGCCACGCGACCGAAGCCGGCTTCCAGATCCTTCCACACAACTCACGCGCCAAGAACAAATACGTCAAACCAGGCCCGGTGGACAACATGGTGCTGACGAACAACACCATGATTGGTGTCCATACGCCCGTCTATGTTGCTTACAGCGCCGACGCTCCCTATAGCGGCAACAACCTTGGCGTGAACCGGATAGTGATTGAGAACTTAACCGTGCTTGATGCCGGCCGCACACCGTTTTACGTCTCCGCGCCGCCCGACAACCCGGCGAAATCGATCGTGCTGCGGAATGTGCGAATGACCTTTGCGGGAAACGGCAGCGAAGCTCTGGCGCAAGGCCAAGGCTTCAGCCCGTACTCGATTCTTCAGTCTTATGCTGTGTACGGCCGAAATGTGGAGCGCCTCGAGTTGCATGATGTTCGCGTAGACCATGCGCAACCCGATACGCGCCCGGCTATTTTCGGTGAGAATATCGGGACTCTCGAACTGGACCGTTTTCAGGCACAGCGAGAGCCTGGGGGAGCGCCGTATCTCGAGTTGGCGGGAAACGGTCATTTGATCATCGACGGCAAGCAAGCTCCTGCGGCCGCTGTGCGCGTCGACGGACTGGATGTCCCTGAGACAGCGATTGCTGGAACTCCCTTTCTTGCGACCGCTCTGGCGACCTCCACGGGGAGTGAAGGACTGGCATCGGTGCCTCTCGCTATCTGTGGCGAAACTCTGCCCCGCAGCGTGTGGCTGGATTCCGGCGAGAAAGCTACTATTTCCTTTGTCAATGTGCGATGCAAGCAGCCCGGCGCTCTATCAGCCGAAGTGGCGGCCATTCGTAAGCCGCTGACGGTAGCAGCTAAGCCCGAAGGTGTTGCGCCCTCCGCTCCGTTTCGCGCTTTCCAGAATGTGACTTCCGAACTTCGACAAATGGGTGACGGCTTTTACATCCGCGCCGCCGGCGATTACTCCGTGATGCAATATGGCGATCAGTACGGCGCCATTTATCAGCCGCGCGCTCTTGGTGAAAATGGCGCTGTCACAGTCAAGCTGGAAAACCCCGACCTGCGGGCCAACTGGCTCGGGCGTGCAGGCATTATCGTGCGCAGCGATGTCACTCAACCCGGTAGCGCTCCGGGTTACGCGATTCTTAGTTCGTCCCCCGCTAACGGTTCCTATTTCGAGTGGGATGCCAGTGGAAAGGGACGCCTTGACCAGCACACTGAATTTGACGGCTATAGCGTTTGGCCCCACTGGCTGAAGCTGGAGCGTCACAACAGCCACTTGGTCGGCTACGAGGGCCTTGATGGAATCCACTGGCGCAAAGTAGGAGAAGCCGATGTTCCTGGCGTCGCCGGATCACTCGATGCCGGAATGTTCGCTTTTCGCAGCAGCGCCCGATTTGAAAATTTCAAAATTCAAGGTAATGACAGTCACTAGCCAAGATATCTTATGCGCTAATGCGTTGAAAGATCTGCACGGCAATTTCGCCGGGCATGATGGCGTGATCCGTGCCGGACAGACTCGCGTCCTGCCACTCTGCTGATTGCAAAGTGTAATTAGGGGCCACCACTCTGACCTTTTGCGCAACGTCGGTTGAATTCCAAAGAGTCACGGCCATTCGATTCCCATTCACAAACGCATGGGAGGCGACCCGGTTGTTATCGCAGAGAAAGTTCTCTGTATCGACAAAGCGGCCTTCAAGCAGGAGTTCCGGATGGGCCGTACGCAGAGCATTGATCCTGGAAAGATAGCGGGCGAGAGCCGGGTCGGTTGCATCGCGCGGGTTGGCATCGATGCGCCAACCGATAGTGAAGGCGTAGCCTAATTGTGACCGGCGATCGGTAGGTCCGGCGCCGCGGTTGGTGATCACAGGCTCAGGAAAGGTATACCGGAGGAGTTCGCCGAAGGCCTCGGGTTCCGGCCAGAAACCAATACCGTAAGAGTGGATGATATCCACCCAGCCCATGTAGCAGTCAGTGGCTAATTCGACGACGAAAGCAAAGTCAGGATCACGGGATTTCAACAATTCGCGAAGACGCTGCATATTCCGAACCTTGGCCGGTCCCACGGCAAGGGATGGTTTTTTGTGAGGATGCTCGGTCGAGAAACAGACGTAGGGAGGTCTGCCTCCCATCTGATCGAAGAGCATTCCCTGTGCGCCAAAGCCCTCTACCATCTCAAATTGGGAGGCCAATTGCTCGTACCAGCCGGTTGCCGAGGGACAGGCGATGCCGAAGTATTTGTTCCGCATCACGTTCAGCAGCGTGCCCTCACCACCACCGCCGTAGGTCTCGAGATATTCATATCCCCAGATATCTCGCGCCACGATGGATTTGCCCTTGGTCCGGTAAAATTCTGTGCTCGGGTCAATCAGCTGTCCCTGAGTGTAAAGGAGTGTCCTGCCGCCTTCGCTCTTGATCTGAGCGACCACTTTTTTCAGCCCTTCAGCACCTCCCATTGCCGGATCGGGGGCGTACTCCGGATAAAGATTATCGAAGCCTTGTTTGACCCAGCCGAAGTAATTGACGAGGTTGATGCCAACGCTGCGCGCCTGTTCCCAGACGGTCTGCAAGTCCGAATAGACACCTCTGATATGACCGGATTGCAGCTTCATGTTGGTAAGCATCCAGCCCGTTGCTCGACGGATCCATTCCGGAGGATCGGGTTTTCGCATCCAGGTGTCGGTCCAGGTGCGATAGGTATGCGCTGCCTCGTGCCAATCACCCCGATAGAGGCGAGTCACGACACGCTCTGAGGTCCAGCTTTCACCAGCCTTCACGAACGGATACTTGACGATCGACGTGGACAGCGTTTTGTCCCGCTCAGCGGCGACACCCAGGCACGTGGTCATCAGGGTCTTGTCGTGACTGCCAAGATACAGGCCTTCCCCGCCGTTGTTGAGAGTGAACCACTGCATGCTCGCGGGGAAAGGATAGGTCATGTGAAGCGAGGAAGCATCCCCGCGTTGCCCGGGAGGGAATGGCCTGGCCGGGGGGGTGGATAACTTGGCGTAAGGATTTTCAATGCGACGCCCGGCTGACTCCGGCCAGTAGAGGACATCAGCCGCCTGCCCCAGACCCAGGTTTCCGAGGCCCGCGATCCAGGGGATCCAAATCTCGGTGATTTCGATCGCTTTGTCTGTTTCGCGATTATCGATGGTCGCCGTCCAGACCAAAGCATCTTCTTCCAGCGCGACACGCAAGGTCAACCCAACCCGTAATTCGCGCGTTTGGCCCTCTCGAGCAACATGCGCCGTCAAACTCGCATACGATATGGCCAGACTGTTATTCTCCCGGCGGATCTGAGCCGTTTGCATATCGGGGTCGATCTGCAGGTCAAGCGCACCGGTTATGGGAGTGCCGGAGCGATAATACATTCGCCACGGCGCGTGCTTGCCGTCGCTTACATAGTTATTCCCCGTTTGGCGATTCGTGAGCTTTACAAGATGGCCCTGAGCATCGAGGATCATGGCAATCTTGTCGTTCGAAAGCTCGTATTGGCTGGGCTGCGCGGTGGGTGCCTGGGCATCCGCGGAAGCTGCGCTCGAGGCGCCCAGAGCAGCCACGGATCCAAGAAACACACGACGACTCTGGGACATACTGATCTCCTCCGTCCTACTTCCTATTGTTCGTACCGACAAAGCTCCATCCCACAGACAGCAGCTCGCGGATGATCAGAATACCATGACAAAAAAGCTCGTCGCTATGCGGGACATCGGGGGTTGTGGATAACTGAAGCCGATCCCAAACACCTGTCCGGAAGGACAGACGAGCCAAGGGACCGCTTAGGAACTAAAGGTCCTCAGTCTTTCCTTCCCAATCGATGATTGTCGACAACGTGACCGTCGAACCCGACGCGTAAACGCTCCGGACGCGCTGAAAACAGCGACGGAGCTTGCCGAAGCACGCTGCAGAAACGTAAGGAATCCGGGTGAGCCTGGTAGAAAGGCTGGGCGGATGATAAAGCCTAGATGAACGATCGCAAATTCGATGTCGTCTTATACGGCGCAACCGGCTTCACCGGGCGGCAGGCTGTACGTTACTTCCAGGAGCATGCGCCGGCCGGTCTTTCCTGGGCGATTGCTGGCCGGGACCAGACCAAGCTCGCCAGTCTGGGAGCGAAGGTTCCTGTTCTGGTTGCAGCCGCTAACGACCAGTCCGCCATCGACCGAGTGGTTTCTCAAGCGCGTATTACTCTGTCGACTGCTGGACCTTTTTCGCTGTATAGCGATCGGATCGTCGATCCTGCGTGCGATTTCGGACCCACTATGTGGACATCACGGGCCAGATGCTCTGGGTGCGCTCTCTGATTGATCGGTACCACGAACAAGCTTCCGCAGACGGTACCTGGATTATCCCGTGCTGTGGATTTGACTGCGTGCCCTGTGATCTTGGAGCGTATTGGATGAGCGCCCAAGTCGGTCCAGAAATGACACAACTAAAAGCCTCTTTCCGGGGCAGAGGAGGATCGCCCAATGGCGGCACGCTGGCGACTGCTCTCGACAACTGGGATTCTGGCATCGTGGAGAAACTACGTAGGATCTTTTCCTGTTGACCCCGGGCTTCCAACGGCCTCCGCGCCCGATGGAACGTGATCCACAAGGCTTCCGTTGCGATCGAGACGTTGGCGCGTGGGCCACTCCCTGGATCATGGGCTCGATTGATACGCGGGTCGTCAGGCGCAGCTGCGCTCTTCTTGGCCGTGATTTTTCTTATTAGGAGTATGTGAAATTCGAAGGCCTTTCCGCGCCCCTGGCAGCATCAGCCTTTGCGGCCATCAGTGCTGTGGCCGAATCGTCGTTTAAGATCGCCGGAGTCCGAGGTTTCTTTCGCAAGATAGCTCCCGCTCCGGGCATGGGTCCTTCCGAGAAGGCCATGGACGGGGCTGGTTTACGTGCGACTTTTTTGCCCGGACACGCGAGGGTCATAGCGCACGGGCTCAAATGGCAGCGCAGGGCGACCCGGCGAATCGGATCACGGTGAAATGTGTTTGTGAGTCGGCGTTCGTCCTGGCGGAGGGCAGCAATCTTCCGTCGCATGCTGGCGTACTGACACCGAGCACGGGTTTAGGGGATGCCCTTCTGGTGCGGCTTCGCGAGAGAGGAGTCAGGTTCAGTGAGGTGTCGACATCATGAGCCCCTGCTTCTGCTTGACAGCCGGAACTTAGCGATGATACAAATTCCCTCTCTTATGC